>NZ_JAPVYY010000008.1:0-108909 GCF_041432105.1 Streptococcus sp. 27098_8_148
TGTGTGGTTAGAGCTTTTTTATCTCGTTTTTTCAAGGTAGTCTTTGACCCATGTGAGCTCTACCTCATTCAAAGGCCGGCTTTCTCCAGGGGCTAACTGAGGATCCAAGGTGAAGGGACCAAAAGACAAGCGTTTTAAGGTCATTACTTTGACCCCAATGGCCAAAAACATCTTTTTCACTTGGTGGTATTTTCCTTCTGAGATTCGGACCTGGGCCTTGCTGTAGCTGGGGTGGCTTTCTAGAATGGTCAAGGAGGCAGGCTTACAGATAGGGCCGTCCGTGAATGAAATCCCATTCTGAAATTGCTCGATGTGGGCTGCACAGAGCGGACCATTGACTTCTACCTCATAGACCTTCTCCACATGGTATTGAGGATGGAGCAGTTGAAAGCCTAAGGGACCATTATCTGTGATGAGGAGCAGACCACTGGTGTCGCGATCGAGGCGACCAAGCGGATAGAGGTCGGGGTACTCTTGCTGAGGGTCCACTAGCTCGATCACCGTTGGATGGTGGGCGTCTCTTTTGGCGGTCACGGCCCCGATTGGTTTATGGAGCATATAGTAGTGGTGACGCGGTTCTTGAATGATTCGTTCCCCGATTTGAATCTGTTGAAGTCCAGGGTCGATGTTTTGGGATAGCTTTTTAGCTGGTAGGTGATCGACCAAGATTTGCCTTCGGGCCAGAAGTTGTTTGATGTCTTTGCGAGCGTACTGATGGTCTGCCATCAATTGATCTAATCTCATGGGACCTCTTTTTCTGAAATTCTTATTATCAGTGTATCATGAAAAGAAAAGGAAATCGAGTCGGAGAAAAGAAACGAAGATGAAAACATTTACAACTAGCTGAACTGTGTTTTTTAGATAGGACTGTGGTATAATTGTTCAGTTAGAAATATTATTTAAAATTTTATAGAGGAAATCATGACAAAATTAAGAGAAGATATTCGTAACGTTGCGATCATTGCCCACGTTGACCATGGTAAAACAACCTTGGTAGACGAATTGTTGAAACAATCGCACACCTTGGATGAACGTAAAGAATTGCAAGAACGTGCAATGGACTCAAACGACCTTGAAAAAGAACGTGGGATCACGATCCTTGCTAAAAATACAGCTGTTGCTTATAACGGAACTCGAATCAATATCATGGACACACCAGGACATGCGGACTTCGGTGGAGAAGTGGAACGGATCATGAAAATGGTCGATGGGGTTGTATTGGTCGTAGATGCTTACGAAGGAACCATGCCTCAGACTCGTTTCGTATTGAAAAAAGCCTTGGAACAAGATCTTGTTCCGATCGTTGTAGTTAACAAAATCGATAAACCATCTGCTCGTCCAGAAGAAGTTGTAGATGAAGTTCTTGAACTGTTCATCGAATTAGGTGCGGATGATGACCAATTGGAATTCCCAGTTGTTTATGCATCAGCGATCAACGGAACATCTTCACTTTCAGATGATCCAGCTGATCAAGAGCACACAATGGCACCGATCTTTGATACCATCATTGATCATATCCCAGCTCCAGTTGATAACTCAGATGAGCCTCTTCAATTCCAAGTATCCCTGCTTGATTACAACGACTTCGTTGGACGTATCGGTATCGGACGTGTCTTCCGTGGTACTGTAAAAGTTGGGGACCAAGTAACCCTTTCTAAATTGGATGGAACGACTAAGAACTTCCGTGTTACCAAACTCTTTGGTTTCTTTGGTTTGGAACGTCGTGAAATTCAAGAAGCTAAAGCGGGTGACTTGATCGCTATTTCTGGTATGGAGGATATCTTCGTTGGAGAAACCATCACACCGACAGACGCAGTTGAAGCTCTTCCAATCCTTCACATCGATGAACCAACGCTTCAAATGACCTTCTTGGTTAACAACTCACCATTTGCTGGTCGCGAAGGAAAATGGGTAACCTCTCGTAAAGTTGAAGAACGCTTGGAAGCGGAATTGCAAACAGACGTCTCTCTTCGTGTTGACCCAACTGATTCGCCTGACAAATGGACAGTTTCAGGACGTGGGGAATTGCACTTGTCTATCTTGATCGAAACCATGCGTCGTGAAGGATACGAATTGCAAGTATCTCGTCCAGAAGTTATCATCAAAGAAATTGATGGTGTCAAATGCGAACCGTTTGAACGCGTGCAAATCGATACACCAGAAGAATACCAAGGATCTGTTATCCAAAGTCTTTCTGAACGTAAAGGTGAAATGTTGGATATGATCTCAACTGGTAACGGTCAAACTCGTTTGGTCTTCCTTGTTCCAGCGCGTGGGTTGATTGGGTACTCAACTGAGTTCTTGTCAATGACACGTGGTTACGGAATCATGAACCACACCTTTGATCAATACTTGCCAGTGATTCCAGGAGAAATCGGTGGACGCCACCGTGGTGCTCTTGTTTCAATCGATAACGGAAAAGCAACCACTTACTCTATTATGTCTATCGAAGAACGTGGTACGATCTTTGTCAATCCAGGTACAGAAGTTTACGAAGGAATGATCATCGGGGAAAACTCTCGTGAGAACGACTTGACCGTAAACATTACGAAAGCAAAACAAATGACCAACGTTCGTTCAGCTACTAAGGACCAAACAGCGGTTATCAAGACTCCTCGTATCTTGACCTTGGAAGAATCTCTTGAGTTCTTGAACGACGATGAGTACATGGAAGTAACACCGGAATCTATCCGCTTGCGGAAACAAATCTTGAACAAAGCAGAACGCGAAAAAGCAAATAAAAAGAAAAAATCAGCAGCTGCTGAATAATACGGAAAGAAAGGAGAAACAAAATGGTCTATTTTATCTTAGGGATTTTGATTCTCCTTTTTTACCTTTTTATGACCCCAAAAAGTATTCGTGGTACCTTGAACAGTGTCACAATGGTGGTCTTGATCGTCTCCATTATCGTACTGACTTGTCTCGCCATTTTTCAGATATTCCAATTACCGTCTGAGTTTTTTGTCGGTGCCTTTCTCGCCTTTGTTGGCTACCTGGCTTTGGTAGATATTTCCAAAATGACGACCAAACAGAAAAAATAAACGCTGACCTGATTTTTAAAGCCCTTTGGGCTTTTTAATTTTGCTAAAAAAAGGTAAAATAGAGAGTGATAAAAATGGAGCGAAGAAATCATGAAATTTGTGAAACAATTTGAAAATAAAAAGGTTCTTGTATTAGGTTTGGCTAAGTCAGGCGAGTCAGCTGCCCGTTTGTTGGATCGCTTAGGAGCGATTGTGACCGTCAATGATGGCAAACCTTTTGAAGAAAATCCAGCAGCACAAAGTTTACTGGAAGAAGGGATTAAAGTTGTGACAGGAGGCCACCCTCTGGAATTGTTGGATGAAGACTTTGCCGTCATGGTCAAAAATCCAGGAATCCCTTATTCCAATCCAATGGTTGAAAAAGCGCTTGAAAAAGGCATTCCCGTCCTCACTGAAGTGGAATTGGCTTATCTGATTTCGGATGCGCCAATTATTGGGATTACAGGATCAAACGGAAAAACGACGACAACAACCATGATCGGGGAAGTCTTGACGGCTGCCGGCCAAGGTGGTTTATTGTCTGGGAATATCGGTTTTCCAGCTAGTCAAGTTGCACAAACAGCAACAGAAAAGGATGTTCTGGTCATGGAATTGTCTTCTTTCCAATTGATGGGAATTGAAACCTTCCATCCAGAGATTGCAGTGATTACCAACCTCATGCCAACCCATATCGACTATCATGGTTCTTTTGAAAATTATGTAGCTGCCAAATGGAATCTTCAAAAGAATATGACAGAAAAAGATGTCATTGTCTTGAACTTCAACCAAGACCTGACCAAGGAACTGGCTACAAAAACCAAGGCAAGGGTCCTTCCATTTTCAACGGTTGAAAAAGTGGACGGGGCTTATTTGGAAGATGAACTTCTAAAGTTTAAGGGAGAAGTTGTTATGCGTGCAGATGAACTGGGCGTTCCAGGTAGTCACAATGTAGAGAATGCCTTGGCAACGATTGCGGTTGCAAAAGTCCGGGGTGTGGAGAATGAGGTCATTAAAGAAACCTTGTCAGCCTTTGGAGGTGTCAAACACCGCCTTCAATATGTGGATGAAATTCAAGGTGTCAAATTCTACAATGACAGTAAATCGACCAATATTTTAGCAACACAAAAAGCCCTTTCTGGTTTTGATAACAACAAGGTGATCTTGATTGCAGGGGGGCTCGATCGTGGCAATGAATTTGATGAATTGGTGCCTCACATTACTGGCTTAAAGGAAATGGTGATTCTAGGGGAATCAGCTCCTCGAGTGAAACGCGCAGCCGATAAAGCAGGCGTCCCTTATGTCGATGCGACAGATGTAGCAGATGCTACAAAGAAAGCCTTCGACTTGGCTAGCCCTGGCGATGTTGTACTACTAAGTCCTGCCAATGCCAGCTGGGATATGTATCCGAATTTTGAAGTGCGTGGGGATGAATTCCTTGCTACAGTAAAAGGGTTGAAATAAGATGAAAAAAATAATGTTTACTGGTGGGGGAACCGTGGGACATGTGACCCTTAATCTCCTCTTGATTCCAAAATTTATCGAAGATGGATGGGAAGTCCATTATATTGGAGACAAAAAAGGAATCGAATACCAAGAGATCAAAAAGTCTGGCTTAGACGTACGCTTCCATTCAATTGCAACGGGGAAATTGCGCCGCTATTTCTCTTTCCAAAATATGATGGATGTGTTCAAGGTAGCTTGGGGAACGCTCCAGTCCATTGCAATCCTGCTTCGTGTGCGCCCACAAGTTCTCTTCTCAAAAGGGGGATTTGTCTCTGTGCCACCAGTGATTGCGGCCCGACTCACGCGTGTTCCTGTCTATATCCATGAGTCCGATCTCTCGATGGGATTGGCCAATAAAATTGCTTATAAATTCGCTACCAAGATGTACACGACTTTTGAGCAAGCTCATGGTTTAACAAAGAGTGCGCATATCGGTGCGGTAACCAAGGTTACAGATCATATTCCGACAACTTCTGAAGAATTAGACGAAAAAACAAAAGGTTTCCGAAAAGATTTGCCGATCCTTCTCTTTGTCGGAGGATCTGCTGGTGCGCGTGTCTTTAATGAATTTGTGACAGAGCATCAAGCAGAGCTCTTGCAGCACTACAATATCATCAATTTGACGGGCGATTCAACATTGAATCAGGCTGAGGGTGGTTTGTATCGAGTGGATTATGTAACCGATCAGTATTTGCCAATGCTCCAGAAGGCTGATTTAGTGGTGACTAGAGGTGGGGCCAATACCTTGTTTGAACTCTTGGCCATGAACAAACTCCACCTGATCGTACCGCTAGGAAAAGAAGCTAGCCGTGGCGATCAGATTGAAAATGCCCAATATTTTGTGGATAAAGGTTATGCAGAGCAATTGCAGGAAGATCAATTGACCCTCGAAACCTTTAATGAAACCATTCAAGAAATGTTGAAGCAAAGCCAAGTCTACCACCAAGCAATGGAAAAATCGACAGAACTCCTTTCACTAGACGATTTTTATGGCCTGCTTCAAAAAGATATCAGTAAGGGAAAAGATGACGGACGACAATAAAAAAACGCCAACGGATGACAAAATTACAGAATTGTCAGCCTGGCAAAAAAGAAACAAAGAATATTTAGAAAAAAAAGCGCTTGAAAAAGCGGAAGAAGCTGAAACAGAGGAAACTGAAAGCGAAGAAGCACAAGAAGACGAAGACCTTTCAGAAAAAGAGACAGCTTCCGTCTCAGAGGAAGAATCTGAAGAAATAGAAGAGTCTGAAGAGGAAGATGAATCTGAGGCCGAAGAGGATCCAGATGCGGATGGAGAAAGTTCAGAAGGAGAAGAAGTTGATCCGGCTAAAGAGGAGCTAGATCCTTCAGAGAAACAAGAGAAAAAGCCTTCATTCTTTAAAGGCTTAAAGACGAAAAAGCCAAAGAAGGAACCGACAGTGGCAAAACGCCATATCTATCGTGCCCTTCCGGTTATCGGAATCAGCTCGCTTGTCGCCCTTCTCTCCATCTATTTTTTAAGTCCCTTGTCCACACAGAAAGTGATTGAATTTTCAGGGAACAAGGCGGTTGACCAGCAACTCTTGTATGAAAAAAGTCGCATCAAAGAAGAAGATTATACTCTGACGACTTTCCTTCATAAATCGGTCTATGAACAAAATATGAAAACGGCTAGTCCATGGATCAAAGAGGTTCACATGCATTATCAATTCCCGGTGACCTTTAAAGTCAATATCGTGGAACACAAAGTGGTTGCCTATTATGTGACCGGAGAAGACCACTATCCAGTATTGGAAAATGGAGAAGTCGTTGAGACAGTAACTCCAGCTTCGGAATTGCCGTCCTCCTATATTAGTTTAAAATTCTCAGATCGAGAATTAGTTAGACAATTTGTCCAAGAAATGAAGTCTATTTCTTCTTCCATTACGGATAAAATTGTTTCGGTTGATCTGACACCGAGCAAGGTCACCAAGGATCTGGTGACCATCACCATGAAAAACGATAATAAAATCTTGGTGCCTGTTTCCCAAATTACCCGCAAGCTTCCTTACTATAAGGCGATCAGTAAGAAATTAGACGATGATTCGACTATCGATATGGAGGCTGGAGTCTTCAGTTATAGTGAACAATCCATCGCAGATGCCAAAGAGCAAGCTGAGAAAGAAAAGGCTGAAAGTACAGAAAATCAGAATGAACATTCTGAGGAAACAAGCCAAGAACAGAATCAAGAACAGAATCCAGAAGGGGAGAATTCTTCTGGGAATGAGTAAAGCCCATAAATTATCTCAAATAATTGAAGAAAAAATGTCCATTTTAGGCTTCTTTGTGATATAATGAAGTTTGGATAGTTCCAACTAAAAGGGCTATAAATAGATGTAAAGTGAAAACAAATAAAGAGAGAGGACTGGTGTAATGGCTAGAGACGGCTTTTTTACAGGTTTAGATATCGGTACTAGTTCAATAAAAGTATTGGTGGCAGAACATGTCAATGGAGAAATGAATGTAATTGGAGTCAGCAATGCAAAAAGTGCTGGCGTCAAAGATGGAATTATAGTAGATATCGAAGCTGCTTCAAATGCAATTAAAAATGCAATCAGCCAAGCTGAAGAAAAAGCAGGGATTTCAATCAATCTAGTCAATGTTGGGTTGCCTGCAAATTTACTACAAATCGAAGCAACTCAAGGAATGATTCCAGTCACAAGTGATTCAAAAGAAATCACAGATGCAGATGTTGAAAATGTTGTCAAATCTGCACTCACAAAAAGTATGACACCGGATCGTGAAGTAATCACCTTCATTCCTGAGGAATTCACAGTTGATGGTTTCCAAGGAATCCGCGATCCACGCGGAATGATGGGGATCCGACTTGAAATGCGTGGCCTTCTTTATACAGGACCTCGTACAATCTTGCACAATTTGCGTAAAACCGTTGAACGTGCAGGCTTACAAGTTGAAAACATCATCATTTCACCGCTTGCGATGATCAAAACAGTCTTGAATGAAGGCGAACGTGAATTCGGAGCTACAGTGATCGATATGGGTGGTGGCCAAACAACGGTAGCATCTGTTCGTAGCCAAGAACTTCAATTTACAAATATCTATCAAGAAGGTGGCGATTATGTTACCAAAGATATTTCTAAAGTATTGAAAACTTCTCAAAAATTGGCGGAAGGCTTGAAGTTCAACTATGGTGAAGCCTATGTACCATCTGCTGGAAACGAAGTCTTCCATGTAGAAGTCATCGGTGAAGTAGAGCCAGTTGAAGTGACTGAGAAGTACTTAGCTGAAATCATTTCAGCACGTATCAAACACATCTTTGAGCAAATCAAACAAGACCTTGAGAGAAGACATTTGTTGGATCTTCCTGGTGGTATTGTGATTATCGGTGGAGGTGCGATCCTTCCTGGTGTTGAAGAATTGGCTCAAGAAGTCTTTGGTGTAAATGTGAAATTGTTTGTTCCAAATCAAATTGGAATTCGCAATCCAGCTTTTGCCCATGTGATTAGCTTGTCTGAATATGCAGGCAATTTGACAGATGTGGATATTATTGCTCAAGCTGCGGTTCATGGAGACGAAGTCTTGCGTCAACAACCGATTCAATTTGATCGTCCAGTGCAACCACAAGTACAACCACAACCTGCTGCTCCAGCACAACCGGTAGTACCTGCATACAATGCTGAGAAGATTGAATCTCCAGTAGATGCTCAAGAAATTCCAGCAGCAAGCAATGATAGCAAACAAGAACCAAAAACTACATTCACAGACCGAATGAAAAATTTGATCGGTAATATGTTTGATTAAGGAGTGTAAGTATTTATGACATTTTCATTTGACACAGCAGCGGCACAAGGTGCAGTAATTAAAGTAATCGGTGTCGGTGGCGGTGGCGGTAACGCCATCAATCGTATGATTGACGAAGGCGTTGCCGGTGTAGAATTCATCGCAGCTAATACAGATGTTCAAGCACTTTCAAGTGCAAAAGCTGAAACAGTTATCCAATTGGGTCCAAAATTGACTCGTGGATTGGGTGCTGGAGGTCAACCTGAAGTTGGTCGTAAGGCAGCTGAAGAAAGCGAAGAAGTGTTAACAGAAGCTTTGCAAGGTGCAGACATGGTCTTCATCACTGCAGGGATGGGTGGAGGATCTGGTACAGGTGCTGCACCAGTCATCGCTCGTATTGCCAAAGCTGTAGGTGCTTTGACAGTAGCAGTTGTAACTCGTCCATTCGGGTTTGAAGGTTCAAAACGTGGCAACTTCGCTATTGAAGGGATCAACGAACTTCGCGAACATGTAGATACATTGTTGATTATTTCTAATAACAACTTGCTTGAAATTGTAGACAAGAAGACACCGCTTCTTGAAGCTTTGAGTGAAGCAGATAACGTTCTTCGTCAAGGTGTTCAAGGGATCACCGACTTGATCACAAGTCCTGGATTGATCAACCTTGACTTTGCCGACGTGAAGACTGTTATGGAAAACAAAGGGAATGCCCTCATGGGTATTGGTGTTGGTAGCGGTGAAGAACGTGTGATCGAAGCGGCTCGTAAAGCTATTTACTCTCCACTTCTTGAAACTACAATTGATGGTGCAGAAGACGTGATCGTCAACGTAACAGGTGGTTTGGATATGACATTGATCGAAGCTGAAGAAGCTTCAGAAATTGTGAACCAAGCTGCAGGTCACGGAGTAAACATCTGGTTGGGTACATCTATTGATGAATCTCTTAAAGATGAGATCCGCGTGACGGTTGTTGCAACTGGTGTCCGTCAAGACAAGGTAGAACGTGTTAGCGGAATTGCTTCCTCACAACGTCCTTATAAAACAGGACCACGTGAACAACGCCCACAAGCTGCACCATTTGACCGTGAATTTGATTTGAAACAAGATGTTGAATTGCCAACAACTCCAAGTCGTCCAGCGGTAGAACCAAACCGTGGCTCAGCCTTTGGTGATTGGGATATTCGTCGTGAGAATATCGTTCGCCAAACTGAACCAACATCAACACATCAAGTTGATCGTTACGTAGATTCATCTTCAGATGATGATGAATTGGAAACACCACCATTCTTCCGGAATCGTTAATCATGAATCTGGTAGAGAATGCTGATCTTGTTCGGCAACAAGTAGAAACAGCAAGAAACAAAGCTAACCGTCAAGATCAAGTTAATGTGATAGCTGTCACCAAGTATGTGGATGTTGTTACAACAGAAGCAATGGTGAAAACAGGTATCCAACATATCGGTGAAAATCGTGTCGATAAATTCCTAGAAAAGTATCAAGCTCTAAAAGGGTATGATCTCACTTGGCACTTGATTGGGAGCCTCCAACGGCGGAAAGTAAAAGACGTGATTAATCTCGTCGATTACTTTCATGCCTTGGATTCGGTGAAACTGGCTCAAGAAATTCAAAAGCGAGCAGAACACCCGATCAAGTGTTTCCTCCAAGTGAACATTTCTGGTGAAGAAAGTAAGCACGGATTTGCACCCGATGAACTGGATGATGTTTTAGCGGAAATCGCACAGCTGGACAAAATTGAAATTGTTGGTTTAATGACGATGGCTCCCTTTGAGGCTAGTCAAGAAGAGTTGCAGGATATTTTTTCAAAAACTCACCAACTTCAGAAACAACTAGAAAAGAAACAATTAAAAAATATGCCTTTTTCAGAACTAAGTATGGGTATGAGTCGTGACTTTGAAGTAGCCGTTGCGAACGGAGCGACTTATGTTAGAATTGGGACATCATTTTTTAAATAGGAAAGAACTATGTCATTAAAAGATAAATTTAACAACTTTATTGACTACTTCACAGAAGACGGTGAAGAAGTAGAAGTTAGCGAGGCAAAAGCAGCTGGTGCGGAAACACAACCAGTTCCACAGCCACAGCCAACTCCTCAAGTGACTTCTCCACGTCCACAGATTAGTCAAAAAGAACCGGTAAAACCAAAACCAAAACCGACTCCTGTCGCACCTGTTACAACTCCTGTATCTACAGCAGCTGTGAAGGAATCTGTGCCTACAACGAAAAATACATCTGAAAATATCACTCGCTTGCATGAACGTCAACGTGAATTGGCTGCTAATCGTGCAAATACAGATGAAAAGATTACCATTGATGTACGCTATCCCCGTAAATACGAGGAAGCGACTGAAATTGTCGATCTATTACTATCTAATGAGAGTATCTTGATTGATTTCCAATATATGACAGAGGTACAAGCCCGTCGTTGTTTGGATTATTTGGATGGAGCTCGTTATGTTTTGGCAGGAAATCTTCGCCGTGTTGCAAGCACCATGTACTTGTTGACTCCAATTAATGTAGTCGTTAATGTGGAAGATATTCGCCTTCCAAATGATGTGGAAGTGACAGAATTCGACTATGATATGAAACGTAATCGCTAAGATGATTATCTTTCAATATCTTTCAAATATCATTCAAATCTATTCCATCATTCTTGTCATCTATGCCTTACTTTCTTGGTTCCCTGGGGCACCTCAGAGTACTCTTGGACAAATGGTTCACCGCCTAGTTGAACCATTTTTGAGCCTTTTTAGAAAGTTACCTTTGCAGGTTGGAGGCTTGGATTTTACGGTACTTGTAGCACTTTTTGTCTTGAACCTAATGAATCAGCTATTAGCTCGGTTGTTTCTATTTTTGATTGGTTAGAATACGATGGGACAGAAAGAGATTTACCAACATTTCAATCGCGAAAATCACGAATTTATTGATCGTTGTATTGAATTGTCAGAAAGAGTAATTGAACGCTATTCTGTTGAAGTGACGGGGTTTTTAAATCCTCATCAGGTCGCTATTTTACGAAATGTTGCGGCAAGCTATCAATTACAGGTCTTTGCTTCCAGTGATGAGCAGAAAATGGAGTATGCCAAGGTCATTGTGGCTCCGGATTATTATCAATTGGATCCAAGTGACTTTGATCTGGCATTAATAGAGATGGTCTATGCTTCCAAATTTCATCACTTGACCCATTCCCAGGTTCTGGGGACCATTGTTCACCAATTAGGAGTGGAGCGCAAGTCCTTTGGAGATATTCTGACAAGTGATGGAAAGATCCAAGTATTTGTTGAACAGCGTTTTGTTCCCTATTTCATGGATCACATCCAGAAAATTTCTCGGGTACCTGTTAAGCTTAGGGAAGTTTCTCTATCTGAACAGATTGTTGTAGAGGAAGAAAGCCAACAGCGAGATATTCTCGTGTCGAGTTTTCGGTTAGACAAGGTGATTGCTGGGACTTTCAAGCTTTCACGCTCACAAGCCAGTCAGTTGATTAGTTCTGGCTTGGTGAAAGTTAATTATGCGACAACTTCCAATGTTAGCTATACTGTAGGTTTGAATGATTTAGTCAGTGTTCGACGCTTTGGGCGTCTTAAAATTGTTTCTGAAAATGGTATTTCAAAGAGTGGAAAATATAAAGTAACTGTTGAAGTACTCTTGAGTAAAAAATGAGGAGGAGTTATGGCTCTTACTGCTTTAGAAATTAAAGATAAAACTTTTGGCGTTAAATTTAGAGGATATGATGCGAACGAAGTAGAAGAATTTCTAGATATCGTTGTTCGCGATTATGAAGATCTTGTTCGTTTAAATCATGATCAAGAAGCAAAAATTCAAGCTCTTGAAGAACGCTTAAACTATTTTGATGAAATGAAAGATTCATTGAGTCAATCTGTTTTGATTGCACAAGATACTGCTGAACGTGTAAAACAAGCAGCTAACGAACGTTCTGAAAATATTGTTCGTCAAGCTGAACAAGATGCACAACATTTAGTAGATGAAGCAAAACAAAAAGCAAATGAAATCCTTCGTCATGCAACGGATAACGCCAAGAAGGTTGCCGTTGAAACAGAGGAGTTGAAGAACAAGACACGCGTCTTCCATCAACGTTTGAAATCAACAATCGAGAGCCAATTGAGCATTATCGATACGCCTGAATGGGATGAAATTCTTCGCCC
The DNA here is from genome assembly GCF_041432105.1 of Streptococcus sp. 27098_8_148. Taxonomy (NCBI): domain Bacteria; kingdom Bacillati; phylum Bacillota; class Bacilli; order Lactobacillales; family Streptococcaceae; genus Streptococcus; species Streptococcus sp. 27098_8_148. Next base: position 12,467 of record NZ_JAPVYY010000008.1, read on the forward strand.
AACAGCTATGTATATTCAAACAAGTGATGAAGCTTTCCGTGAAATTGTTGAGAAAGCTTTGGGTGAATCTGTTCACCATCATCATGCAGAAGATGAGAACATTGATTTGACTCGTCAATTCTCTCCAGCTGAAATCGAAGAATTGCAAAAACGCATTGAAGCAGCTAACTTAGAATTGGGTGCGACACAAGCGTTTGAAGGTTTGAATGAAAAAGTTCAATCCGCTTTAGAAGAAGCAGAGCACGCTCGTCATGAAAATGAGGAGGTTGTTGCGGTTGAAGAAGCTGTTCAACCTGAAGATGATGCAAATCGTGAATCTGTCAATATTTTATAATTTTTGTAAAAACAGATCCATTAATGATAGGTCTAGCGAGCAGATGATGGTGGAAGATCTGCACTCCCTCTTAATGGATGATCCTTTTACAGTATTCGTTCTGAATTATTGAGTAAGAACGGACGTTTCCCTCGTTACGGGATGAGAGGAGAAAGTCTCTTGCGACTTCTCGAACAAAGGTGGTACCACGAGCAATCGTCCTTTTTAGGATGCTCGTGTTTTTTTATAGCTTTTTAAATCAATAAGGAGACACAATGAAACTTAAAGAAACATTGAACCTTGGGAAAACAGCCTTTCCAATGCGGGCTGGTCTTCCAACGAAAGAACCAGTTTGGCAAAAAGAATGGGAAGATGCAAAATTGTATCAACGCCGTCAAGAGTTGAATGAAGGAAAACCGCATTTTACACTTCATGATGGACCTCCGTATGCCAATGGAAACATTCACGTAGGACATGCTATGAACAAGATTTCAAAAGATATCATTGTTCGTTCTAAGTCTATGTCAGGCTTTTATGCCCCTTATATCCCAGGTTGGGATACCCATGGTTTGCCAATTGAGCAAGTCTTGGCTAAACAAGGCGTGAAACGTAAGGAAATGGACTTGGTTGAGTACTTGAAACTCTGCCGTGAATATGCTCTTTCTCAAGTAGATAAACAACGTGAAGACTTCAAACGCTTGGGTGTTTCTGGGGACTGGGAAAATCCATATGTCACCTTGACGCCTGACTATGAAGCAGCGCAAATCCGCGTCTTTGGTGAAATGGCTAATAAAGGCTATATCTACCGCGGAGCTAAACCAGTTTACTGGTCTTGGTCTTCTGAATCAGCCCTTGCTGAAGCAGAGATTGAATACCATGATTTGGTATCAACTTCTCTTTACTATGCTAACAAAGTTAAAGATGGTAAGGGTGTCCTAGATACAGATACCTACATCGTTGTTTGGACAACAACTCCATTTACGGTTACAGCTTCTCGTGGATTGACAGTAGGTGCAGACTTTGATTATGTCGTAGTGAAACCTGCTGGATCTGATCGTAAGTATGTCGTAGCGTCTGAGCTTTTGCCAAGCCTTTCTGAAAAATTCGGTTGGGAGAATGTTGAAGTCCTTGCTACTTACCAAGGGAAAGAATTGAACCATATCGTTACAGAACACCCATGGGATACGGAAGTTGATGAATTGGTGATCCTTGGTGAGCATGTAACCCTTGATTCAGGTACTGGTATTGTCCATACGGCTCCTGGTTTTGGTGAGGATGACTACAATGTAGGGATTGCAAATGGCCTCGAAGTAGCCGTTACGGTTAACGAATGCGGTATTATGATGGAGAATGCTGGTCCTGATTTTGCAGGTCAGTTCTACGACAAGGTTGTACCAACGGTTATTGAGAAACTTGGCGATTTACTTCTTGCTCAAGAAGAAATCTCTCACTCCTACCCATTTGACTGGCGGACGAAAAAACCAATCATCTGGCGTGCCGTGCCACAATGGTTTGCTTCTGTTTCAAAATTCCGCCAAGAAATCTTGGATGAAATTGAAAAAGTAAAATTCCACTCAGAATGGGGGAAAGTCCGTCTTTACAACATGATTCGTGACCGTGGTGACTGGGTGATCTCTCGTCAACGTGCATGGGGAGTTCCACTTCCAATCTTCTACGCTGAAGATGGCACACCAATCATGACAGCTGAAACCATCGAACATGTAGCTCAACTCTTTGAAGAGCACGGATCAATCGTTTGGTGGCAACGTGATGCCAAAGACCTCTTGCCAGAAGGATTTACCCATCCAGGTTCACCAAATGGTGAGTTCAAAAAAGAAACAGATATCATGGATGTCTGGTTTGACTCAGGTTCATCATGGAATGGGGTCGTGGTTAACCGTCCAGAACTCAAATACCCAGCAGATCTTTACCTAGAAGGTTCAGACCAATACCGTGGTTGGTTCAACTCATCACTCATCACATCTGTGGCGAACCATGGTGTAGCGCCTTATAAACAAATCTTGTCCCAAGGTTTCGCCTTGGATGGTAAAGGTGAGAAGATGTCTAAATCTCTTGGGAATACCATTGCTCCAAGCGATGTTGAAAAGCAATTTGGTGCTGAAATCTTGCGTCTCTGGGTAACAAGTGTAGACTCAAGCAACGACGTGCGGATCTCTATGGATATCTTGAGCCAAGTCTCTGAGACTTACCGTAAGATCCGTAATACCCTTCGTTTCTTGATTGCTAACACATCTGACTTTAACCCAGCTGAGGATGCAGTCGCTTATGAAGAACTTCGTTCTGTTGATAAGTACATGACCATCCGCTTTAACCAACTTGTTAAGACGATTCGTGACGCTTATGCAAACTTCGAATTCTTGAGGATTTATAAGACTTTGGTTAACTTTATCAATGTTGATCTGTCAGCCTTCTACCTTGATTTTGCCAAAGATGTTGTCTACATCGAAGGAGCGAAATCTCTTGAACGCCGTCAAATGCAAACTGTCTTCTATGATATTTTGGTGAAAATCACTAAACTCTTGACGCCAATTCTTCCTCACACTGCTGAAGAAATCTGGTCATACCTTGAGTTTGAAGCAGAGGATTTTGTTCAATTATCAGAATTGCCAGAAGCAGAAACGTTTGCCAACCAAGAAGAAATCTTGGATACTTGGTCAGCCTTCATGGACTTCCGTGGTCAAGCTCAAAAAGCCTTGGAAGAAGCACGTAATGAAAAAGTGATTGGTAAATCACTAGAAGCTCACTTGACAGTTTATCCAAATGAAGTGGTGAAAACACTTCTTGGAGCTGTTGATAACAATGTCGCTCAACTCTTGATTGTTTCTGAGTTGACCATTGCAGAAGGCCCAGCACCAGAAGGTGCAGTGACCTTTGAAGATGTAGCCTTCACGGTTGAACGTGCAGCTGGTGAAGTTTGTGACCGTTGCCGTCGTATCGATCCAACAACTGCAGAACGCCACTACCACGCAACCATCTGTGATCACTGTGCAAGCATTGTCGAAGAGAACTTTGCGGACGCAGTCGCAGAAGGATTTGAAGCAAAATAATAAGAAGTGAAAAATCGCAGGGAGAGAGTCTCCTTGCGACTTTTCAATAAAGAGGAAGTTATGTGGTACCAGAAAGAATTTAAGGAACTAGAACTGAAAGAGTTTTACGAGATCGTTCAGCTGCGATTAGAGACCTTTGTCGTGGAACAAACTAGGACCTACAATGATCTCGATGATATTGATTATCGATCTATCCATCTTTTTCATCAAAATAGGGAAGGACGTGTGGATGCTTATGCTCGCATATTCGCAACGGGACTGACGATTCATTTTGGCAGAGTGGCTGTTTCCAAAGGTAGCCGTGGTCAAGGACTAGGAAAAGCTATGGTAGAGCAAATTTTGGACCTGTGTGAACAGAGATTTCCTGGACGGACCATTGAAATTGAGGCTCAAGAACAGGTGGTCGGCTTGTATGAAAAATTAGGTTTTCAAACGGTGAGCGAGCCCTTTATCTTGGCTTCTTCCCCTCACGTAAAAATGATCTTTCAGAAATAAAGAATCCTTTCATCTCATAATCGAGGTGAAAGGATTTTTTTTGGAAAAAGATACCAAAAAAAAAGTAAGGCAAATTGGCCTTACTTAGTAATTGGAAAGGAAATTTCAATTAGTTTATCAGAGTAGAGGGTTTTAATAGCGGATTGGTCAATGTTTTGAAGATCAATCTTACGTTTTAAAAAGAACTCACGAATTAATTCTACTTCAGTTTCACGAATAGCTCGGTGTTTGTTGCTGATCAACAATTCGTAGTGGGTTGGGGCTTGTGTAAAAATAACATCAGTATTGCCCGCGGAATAAACCTCGACAAGCAAGGCGTCAGTACTAGCAAGTTGATTTTTAACCAAGGTAGCATGACTATTGGTGGTATTAATGAGCTTCATATGAGTTCCTCCTGACCTCTATCTTCATTTATTATAGCACTTTTTTTTATTTTGTGAAAGAAGTCCTTTAGTTTTTATGGGCAATTTTCCACTGTTCAATGCCCCATTTATGGCTGCCTCGTTTCAGTTTTTCAATCGCTTCCTCTACTGGGAACCAAGAGAGATTGTTAAAATCTTCCAGTGGTTTTTGAGTTTCTGTGTAGTCGACGACTTCATAAATATAGGCAGGATTGTAGTAGTAGGTATCCCGGTGGCTAGAATAAAAATACTCGTCTGCTTGGCCATAGTATCGCCCTAAAATAGCAGTAAAGCCTAATTCTTCGATCAGTTCCCGTTTCAGAGCTTGCAAGTGATCTTCACCCGCCTCGATTTCCCCGCCAGGTAAGAACCAAGCCCCATTTGGAGCTTGAACGAGGATGATCTGATCCTGATCCTTATTGGGAATAACAGCGTAGACACCGTATCGGTTCACATACGCAACATCTTGTTTCTTTTCACCAAAACTTGGAATGGTCATGGTTTTCTCTTTTCTTATTTTTTCATCATTATATCATATTTTTTAGCAAAAATCTGGAGGAAAAAAAGAAAGAGACTGGATTTTCCAGTCTCTGAATGTACATTTACTGATTATGATTCTGAAGTCTGTTCAACTGGTTTGTGAGCAGACTTGATAGAGATTTTCCCATTGCTGGTCATGACGGCTTTGAGTTGTTTTTCACTTGGATGTTCCAGGTAATAATCAGTAATAGCATCTTCGATATAGTCTTGGATGGTACGACGGAGTGGGCGGGCCCCCATTTTTGGATCGTATCCCAGATCGACCAATTTTTCTTTCACCTTCTCTGTGACGTCCAGATGAATCTCATTTTGTGCGAGACGTTGATTGACTTCATCGAGCATGAGGGTAACGATTTGAAGCAGGTTTTCTTTTGATAGAGGTTGGAATTCAATGATGCCATCAAAACGGTTCATGAATTCGGGGCTAAAGAAGTTACCGAGTTCTCCAAGTACAGAGTTGGTGCGTCCTTCGCGAGCCGCTCCAAAACCAACATTGGCCTCAGCTTTGCCGGTTCCAGCATTAGAGGTCATGATGATAATGGTATCTTTAAAGCTGACGGTGCGGCCTTGACCATCTGTCAGACGGCCATCATCCAAGACTTGGAGGAACATGTGCATGACGTCTGGATGGGCTTTTTCAACTTCATCTAGCAAAACGAGAGAGTATGGATTGCGGCGGACCTTTTCCGTTAGTTGTCCAGCTTCATCGTAGCCAACATAGCCCGGAGGAGCTCCGACTAGTTTCGCTACGCTATGTTTTTCCATGTATTCGCTCATATCAAAGCGGATCATATTGTCTGCAGAACCAAAGAGCTCGATCGCCAATTGTTTAGACAATTCGGTCTTTCCGACACCAGTTGGTCCGACAAAGAGGAAGCTTCCGATCGGACGGTTAGGTGATCCTAGGCCAACACGATTGCGTCTAATGGCTTTCGCGATTTTATCTACTGCATCATCTTGACCGATCACATGGGCTTTCAAATCAGAAGCCAGATTGATCAATTGAGATTGTTCTTTTTCTTTCAAATCACCAACAGGAATATTGGTCTTTTGTTCAACGATGTGTTCAATCGTTTTTTCGCTGATGACAGGGGTCTCTTGATCGGTGACATGTTGACCTTGCATTTCCTTGTATTTCGCGATTTGGTCGCGGAAGTAGGCTGCTTTTTCAAAGTCTTCTTCGCGGGTTGCTTGAGCTTTGAGGTTTTCCGCTTCAATCAAGCGCTGGTCGATCACTTTTGGATCCACAAAGTTTAGGGTCAGGTTCATCTTAGACCCCGCTTCATCCAACAAATCAATGGCCTTGTCTGGCAGGAAGCGATCTTGGATATAGCGGTTTGACAGAATAGCCGCCGCTTCGATGGCCCCGTCTGTATAGTGGACGTGGTGGTAGTCTTCGTATTTTTTCTGGATTCCCTTGAGGATGGTGATGGTTTCTTCAACCGTTGGTTCATCGACTTTAACGGGCTGCATCCGACGTTCCAAGGCCGCATCTTTTTCAATGATACGGTATTCATTGAGGGTAGTAGCACCGACTAATTGGAGTTCTCCACGCGCCAAGGCTGGTTTGAGGATATTTCCAGCGTCCATATTGCCTTCGCCAGCTGATCCTGCACCAACAATTTCATGGATTTCGTCGATGAACAGAATAACATCTTCTCGTTGACGAATTTCATCCATTAATTTTTGCATGCGTTCTTCGAATTGACCACGAATGCCTGTGCCCTGAACGAGGCTCACGACGTCTAAGCGGATGACTTCTTTTCCTTGCAATTTATGTGGAACGTCGCCATCAACGATTTTTTGAGCCAGGCCTTCCACAACGGCAGTCTTTCCGACCCCAGGCTCTCCAATCAGAACCGGATTGTTCTTGGTTCGACGGTTGAGGATTTCGATGACACGGATAATCTCCTCATCACGGCCAATGACAGGGTCAATATCCCCTTTGCGGGCAATCTCTGTGACATTGATGCCGAACTCTTCTAAAAGACCTTTTGGCTTTTGAGGGCGTGCTTGACGAGGGTCTTGACCACCACCACGGTTATTGTTTTGGCCGTAGCCGCCACCTCCATAACTGCCTCCGGATTGAGTTGGAGGAGTTTGAGGTTCTTGCGGACTTTGGAAGTTTCCAAGGTTATTGAAGAAATCTTCAAAAGGATCTCCAGTGAGTTGGCTCCGTTGGGTCATGCCTTTCAAGAAGCTGTTATTAGGGTCTGTTTTCATAATTTTATAGCAATTTTGACAGAGGTCTACTTGCTGCTGACGTCCATTTACATTTGTATATAAATGGATGGTTGATTCATTTATTTTACAATTTTGACAAAGCATATACATACCTCACAGTAGGTTTTTGATGGTTTTCCATCAAGAGACGAGCCTATTTTTAAAAGGTCAAAAATAGTCAAAGATTTATAGTTTCATTATATCAGTATTCTAGAAGTTTGCAAGAATTTGCTACGGAATGTCGCTAAGGAGTGAAGAAGAGAGCAAATCAACGGAAAAATGTGAATTTTTATTGGAAGAGCTTTCTCTTTTATGATAAAATAGGAGAGTAGAAAGTAAAGAGGAGAAATAAAATGGAATCACATTTGGTACGGATTATCAACCGTTTGGAGACGATGACAAAAGACGGTGGAAACTTGAAACGTAATTTTGAACGTGACGGTGTTGTTGTCGCTGAAGTAGCATACAACCACAATGAAGAAGAAGGTTCAACCTTTACACTTCGTGATGTTGAAGCGCGTGAAACCTATACATTTGATAGCATTGATTTAATTGCAATGGAAATTTATGAATTGCTTTACTAAGCAGCTGTGTGGATGAGTTTGGGGTGGTCTCAAGCTCATTTTTTGTCCATCTGGCTATAGTTTTCGTCTATAAGAAATTCTAATTAGGAACAGTTAGGTTTGAGAGTTGAAATCTGCTATAATAGAGAGGACTATTTTCATTACTTGACTAGAAAGAGAATTGACATGACGACACTCATTGATGGGAAGGCGCTCGCTACAAAATTACAGGGTGAGATTGCGGAGAAAACAGCACGATTAAAAGAAGAGACAGGAGTTGTGCCTGGTCTCGTTGTCATCGTGGTAGGAGATAATCCAGCTAGCAAAATCTATGTAAGAAATAAAGAGCGTTCTGCTATTGCGGCAGGCTTTCGGAGTGAAGTGAGACGACTTCCTGAAAGCATCAGCCAAGCTGAATTATTAGAAGTGATCGAACACTACAATCAGGATCCCCTTTGGCATGGGATTTTGGTACAGTTGCCACTGCCTAAGCATATCGATGCGGATGCAGTCCTTTTAGCGATTGCTCCGACAAAAGATGTGGATGGCTTTCATCCATTGAATATGGGGCGCTTGTGGGCTGGAAATCCGATTATGGTGCCTTCAACTCCCGCTGGCATCATGGAGATGTTCAAAGAGTACGGGATTGATCTAGAAGGGAAGCGAGCAGTCGTGATTGGTCGTTCCAATATCGTTGGAAAACCAATGGCGCAGTTGCTCCTCGCCAAAAATGCGACGGTAACCTTGACCCATTCTCGGACCCATCATTTGCCTAAAATTGCTAGAAGAGCAGATATCTTGGTTGTTGCGATCGGTCGTGCGAAATTTGTAACAGCAGACTTCGTGAAAGAAGGTGCCGTCGTCATTGACGTCGGAATGAATCGCGATGAAAATGGCAAATTGTGTGGGGATGTCGATTTTGACTCTGTTGCACCTTTGGCCAGTCATATTACCCCGGTACCAGGAGGGGTTGGGCCTATGACCGTCACCATGCTGATGGAGCAGACCTACGAAGCAGCTGTTCGTGCGTTAAAAAAATGAAAGTGTGAACAAGATGAAGTTTGTATTTGATTTAGATGGAACCCTGTCATTCGATGGTGTCACAATCGATGATGAAATCAAACAGGTCTTATTGAGAGCAGAAGAATTTGGCCATGAAGTTGCCTTTGCTTCTGCACGTTCTTACCGGGACTGCTTGGGTCTTTTAGGGGACCCATTGAGTCAGCAACTCGTGATAGGCTTAAATGGTGGATTGGCCTATCGCCAGGGGCAATTGGTATATGAGGAACAATTGGACAAGGATGTGTATCGGGAAGTCCTTGGCTTTTGCCGCCATTACAATCTACCATTTTTTGTGGATGATACCTTTGATTATAGCGGACAGATTTTGGAAAAGATTCCTTTTGTTGCTAATGTAGATCCCCTCAAGAAAGCCCAGTATCGTTCATTAGAGGAGCTGACAGATCCGATTAAGGTCGTGATCTATATGGGTGGCCATGAGGAGCTCGTGGATGAGATCATCGAGCGGATCGAAAAGACAGATAAGGTCCATATCCGCTATCATGCGCATGAAAAATGCATCTATCTCAATCCAGCAGACACGCATAAAGCGACAACCGTAGAAGAACTCTGTGGAGAGAATTTCGTGGCTTTTGGCAATGATCAAAATGATATCGAGCTCTTTGAAAAAGCTCTTTATGCAGTTCAGATTGGTGATTTTCCAGCCCTTCAGCCTTATGCGGATGATCAATTGGTAGCCAAACAAAATCAACCACAAGCTGTGGCTGCTAAGATCTTGCAAGTCTTTGCAGAATTCAGAGGAAAATAAAAGATGGAGGGGGAGTCGTGGCTTCTCCTTTTTCACTAGAAATGAGGAAGGTATGAGAACAGTTCAGAAAGAAGAGATCCAGCGTGTTATTGTGAAGCGAGAGGAGAATTCTTATAAGGGCGATTTTGGTCGCCTGCTCTTGATTGGGGGAACTTACCCCTATGGAGGAGCTATTATTATGGCAGCCCTTGCTGCGGTTCATAGTGGTGCGGGGCTGGTTACTGTCGCAACAGATCCTGATAATCTGACAGCCCTTCATAGCCATCTTCCTGAAGCCATGGGCTTTGATCTAGCCGATCACGAACTCCTTTGTGAGCAGCTCCAAAAAGCCGGTGTGATTCTCGTAGGACCGGGCTTAAAGGAAGCAAGAGAAAGCCAAGCGATCTTACACATGATTTTTGAGCATGTCTCTAGCCAGCAGGTCTTGATATTAGATGGCGGAGCTATTAGTCTTTTTGCAGCTTCTCAGTTTGACCTGCCAGAGGCTCAGTTGGTCTTTACCCCTCATCAAAAGGAATGGGAAAAACTGTCAGGGCTTGATCTAACAAGCCAGACTGAAGATAGAAGTCGAGAAGCGGTTCAAAGTTTTCCTAAAGGGACTGTCATTGTAGAAAAAGGGCCACACACCCGCATTTGGACAAGTGGGCAAGATGAGGGCTATCAGCTAGATGTTGGTGGTCCCTATCAGGCAACAGGGGGTATGGGAGATACCTTGGCAGGGATGATCGCAGGATTTGCGGGTCAATTTCCACAGGTCAGTCTCTATGAGCGCGTGGTGGTTGCGACCTATCTCCATTCAGCCATTGCAGAAGACTTGAGCAAGGAGGCTTATGTGGTTCTACCGACGACCATTAGCCAAGAAATCCCCAAATGGATGAAGAAGTGGAGTGACAATTCAAACGAAAATGTTGAAAATGAAACGTTTTCATGATAGTATGGATGAAAGGAGGTGAGAAAATGAATGAGCAAAAAAAATCGATTACGATGAAAGATGTTGCAGCAGAAGCTGGGGTTAGTGTTGGGACAGTCTCTCGTGTTATCAATAACGAAAAAGGCATTAAAGAGGTGACATTAAAAAAAGTTCAACAAGCGATTGAAAAATTGTCTTATGTGCCAGATGAATATGCGAGAGGATTAAAAACGAATCGTAGTAATATTATCGCTTTACTTATTCCAACCATTTGGCATCCATTCTTTTCTGAGTTTGCATATCATGTAGAAAAGGAATTGTTGAAAAATCAATGTAAATTATTGATTTGTAATGCAGATAAAGATGCTCAAAACGAGATAGAGTACATAAAATTACTTGAAAAAAATAAGGTAGATGGGATCATTGGGATCACCTATTCAGATATCGATAAGTATATCTCCTCTAATTTACCTTTTGTTAGTATTGACCGTCATTTTTCTGAAAATGTCTATTACGTAACCTCTGAAAATTATCATGGTGGTCAACTAGCTTGCCGAGAGTTAGTCAAACGAGGTTGCCAAAATTTAGCTTATATCAGCGGTGTGAACAAACATTTGAATGAAACAACGGAACGGGGAAGGGGGTTTAAAGATGAAGCTAAGCAGCAAAATACAAAACTCTGTAGTCTTGAAATGCCAGAACCGTTAGATCAAGCAGAAAGACAAATTAAGTCCTTTTTTGAAGCTCATCCTCAGATTGATGGGATTTTTACAGTAAATGATTTTATGGCTCTACGTGTTATAAAAGTTTTGACGGAGATGGGAAAAACTCCTCTAGAGGACTATCAAATTATTGGTTTTGATGGGTTAAGACCTGCTTTTGATCAACCGTACTTACTTTCGACCATTGTTCAAGAAATAGCTCAGATGGCCCAAGCGGCAGTAGAATTATTACTTAAATTGATTCGTAAAGAAAAAATAGAAAAGAATGTGATTAGTTTACCCGTACATTTCTTTGAAGGGAACACTACAAAAAAATTATAAAAAGTGCTTGACAAATTATGAAAGCGCTGTTATAATTTAGCTATAAAATGAAACGTTTCAAAAAACTCAACTATTTTAGCTTGAGTTGAAAATATAACCAAAAAAATGAAACGTTTCAAAAAGGAGGACGCTATGCGTAAAGGTATTAAGTTATCTGTAGTTGCAGCACTATCATTAGGATTGCTTGCAGGATGTGGTGGGGGATCAAAATCCAAAACTGCAAGTTCTTCAAATGAGATTAAAGTCTGGGTTCAGTTCTCAGATGAAACAGCTGAGGGAAAAGCTTGGCAACAAGTTGTTGATAATTTCAACAAATCAAAGAAAACAAAATATAAGGTTGTGACAGAATTTATTCCACGTAGCGGTAGTGGTGGTGGATATGAAGATAAGGTTAACGCCGCTGTTACGACAAATAGTTTACCAGATGTCATTACACTAGATGGTCCTAATACTGCAGCCTATGCAAAATCAAAGGTGATTGCTCCTTTGGATGATTATCTAAAAGACGATAATATGGATGATGTACTGGACAGTATTAAACAACAGGGAACTTATGATGGTAAATTTTATGCATTTGGTTATTCAGAATCCAATGTAGGTGTTTACTATAATAAGAAAATGTTTAAGGAAGCAGGGATTGATGAAGCTAGTTTGCCAACCCTAGAAAAACCATGGACATGGTCTGAGTTTAATGCCATTGCTAAGAAATTAAAAGATCATTTTAACAAACCAGCAATTGATTTCCGTTTGAATTCAAACGATGAGATGTTGCCATATGCTTACATGCCTCTTATTTGGTCAAATGGTGGATCTGTTGTGAATTCTAAAGGAACAAAAGCGGAAGGCTACTTCAATAGCAAAGAAAGTGTTGAAGCTGTTCAATTTATTCAAGATCTTGTGAAGGATGGATATACGACAGTTAGTCCTGTTGAAAAAGGTTTTGAAACCGGTGAATATCCTATGGTTCTGAGCGGTTCTTGGACGATTGCAGACCTACAAACAAATTACAAAGATATTGATTTTGGTATTCTTCCTTATCCAGTTTCAGATAAAACGAAGAAATTGGTATCACCTTCAGGTAGTTGGCAATTAGCCGTTACAACAAAATCTGATAAAAAAGAAGCAGCCGCTGAATTTGTTAAGTTTGCTACAAATACTGAATCTAGTGAAATTCTAAGCTTAGGTAACAGTGTTCTTCCAATCAGAAAATCAACAATTAAAAATATTAAGGACAAAGTATCTGAGCCAATGCGTTTCTTGATGGAACAAAATGCTAAAACGGCTCATGCTCGTCCAGTTGTAGTAGCTTATCCACAAGTTTCACGCGCTTTCCAACAAGCAATGCAAGATATCAGCTATTATAAAGATAATCCAGATGTACAAAAAGTATTAGATGCTCGTGCGAAAGAAATGCAAACAGCAATCGACCAATCTTTAAATAAATAGTTGACATTCAAAAAGGTGGAAGGTAAGTTATGGAATGTACCTTCCACCTTATTTTATTTAATAGTTTCATCTTAGGAGACGAACAATGAGCGAAAAAAATAAAGTCGAAACAAAAAAGAAAGAACGCCTTAAAGAAAATATTATGGGCTATAGCTTTTTAGCTCCAGCTTTAATATTACTTTTCATCTTTTTAGTGATACCTGTTGGTATGGTGATCTATTATGCCTTTACAGATTATTACCTATTAACGCCTGAGGATAGAAAATTTGTAGGACTACAAAATTTTATGCGCTTAGCACAAGATCCAATCTTTATAAAAAGCTTCTTGAATACCTTGAAATTTGTAGTTTGGATTATTCCAGTGCAACTTGGTGCGGCTCTCGGGATGGCCTTAATTGTTAATAAGAAACGTAAAGGAAATATGTTCTTTAAGGTAGCATTTTTTGCTCCTGTTGTGATGTCTCTTGTCGTTATCTCTATCCTCTGGTTATACTTGTTAAATCCAAATAATGGTTTGCTCAATGCTCTACTGAATAAAATTGGTATTTCTTCACAACCATTCTTGACAAGTCCAAAACAAGCCATGTATGCCATTGTATTTGTTTCTGCATGGCAGGGTGCAGGTTATCAAATGTTGTTATTCCTTGGAGGAATGCAAAATATTCCACAAGATATTTATGAGGCGGCAGAGTTGGATGGATTTTCAAAATGGGCTCAATTTAGATATATCACGATGCCTTTATTGAAACCAACTGCCTTGTTTGTACTCTTGACAACATTGATTTCAGCATTTAAATTGATTGTGCAACCAATGGTCATGACTCAAGGTGGTCCATTGAACTCAACAATCACTATGGTATATTACATTTATCAACAAGGTTTCACTGACCGTCTTGTTGGTTACTCAAGTTCGATTGCCTTAGTATTTACAACATTGATTGGTATGATTAGTCTTGTACAACGGCGAGTTTTGAAGGAGGATGATTAGGATGAAACGTTTAAAACCGACTATTATTTTAGAATATGTTTTATTAATTCTATTAGCAGGCCTCTTTCTATTTCCTATGATCTGGATGGTGGTTTCAGCAATGAAGCCAGAAGCAGATGTGTATAAGAATTTAACAAGTTGGAAAGCGTTCTTACCTAGTTTTAATCCAGCTGATTGGTTTAAACCCTACCAAGAGGTTCTTGCCCGTTTTAGTATTCTAACATATCTAGGGAACAGTATTTTTTATGCAGGAACATTTGCACTTGGGTCTATTATAGTAAACGCCTTAGCGGGATTTGCATTTGCAAAAATTAATTTTACAGGTAAAAAAATTCTGTTTGGCTTTTTATTGGCCTTGTTAATCATTCCGATGGAAACAGTGTTGATTCCACAATTTACAATTATTAATTCACTTGGCTTAGTTAATAATCGTTTAGCGGTTATTATCCCTGGATTAGCTAGTGTCTTTAATATTTATCTTTTCCGAAACTTCTTTATTGCCATTCCAGAAGAAATTATCGAATCTGCAAAAATAGATGGTGCAAGTATCTTACGGATCTTTTTCAAGATTATGTTGCCGATGTCGAAACCAGCGGTTGCAACAGTAGGTGTTCTTTCCTTTATTTCTAGTTGGAATGATTATATCTGGCCGTTGATGGTTTTAACCGATTCGTCAAAATTTTCAATGCAGGTGGCAATTACAACCATTAATACAACTCAACCAGTTTATATCAATCAAGTAATGGCTGTTTTGACAATTTCTACAATTCCACTTATTCTAGTATATATCGTAGCACAAAAATATATTATTCAAGGTCTAGGTGGATCTGGTACAGGTATTAAGTAGGTGATCAGTATGAAGGAAAGCATTCGGAAGGCAAATCAGTATATCGATGAAAACAGGGAGAAGGTTGACCAGCAATATAGAGGGGCATTTCATTTGCTCCCTCCAATCGGCTGGATGAACGATCCAAATGGCTTTGTTTATTTCCGTGGGGAATACCATTTGTTTTACCAATTCTATCCCTATGATAGTGTTTGGGGACCCATGCATTGGGGGCATGCCAAATCAAAAGATCTCCTCCATTGGGAAGAATTGCCAGTAGCTTTAGCACCAAGTGAAAGCTATGACAAGGATGGTTGTTTCTCGGGTAGTGCTATTGTGAAAGATGACAAGCTTTATTTGCTGTATACGGGTCATGTAGACGATGAGGAAAAGCGAGAAGAGACGCAGTGTCTTGCGGTTTCGACAGATGGCATTACCTTTGAAAAGTTGCCTACTAATCCAGTGATCCATGCTCAACATATTGAGGGGATCGCAGATATTGCAGATTTTCGTGATCCTAAAGTATTTGAATACCAAGGAAGCTATTACGCTGTCGTTGCTTCTAAGACGCCAGATGATAGAGGTCAAATTCTCCTATTTGCATCAAGTAATCTAGTAGATTGGGCCTTTACATCAGTTCTTTTAGAAGGTGAAAAAGGGCAAGGGATTATGTGGGAGTGTCCCGATTTCTTCCCTTTAGATGGCAAATGGGTCTTGATCCTGTCACCCATTGAAATGGAAAGACAGCAAGAAAAATACTGGAACTTAAATTCGACGGTTGCCTTTATCGGTGACATGAATTGGGAAACAGGGCGCTTTCATGTCGATTCCTATGATGAAATGGATGGTGGTTTGGATTTCTATGCCCCTCAAACTTGTCAAGGACCAAATGGCGAACGATACATGGTTGCCTGGATGCAAATGTGGCACCGGTCTATCCCCAGTCATGATTTAGCTCATGGGTGGGCAGGTAGTATGACTCTTCCAAGAAAATTGTCTCTGAAAGACGGACGATTGGTTCAGGAGTTACCTGAGTCAGTGAACGAACACTTTCTTGTAGAGCATGCGTCAGAAACCATTGTTAAGGGCAATCAGATCACGATCCCAGCGAAAGGGAAACAAACCTTGTTTGAGCTAGATACCAAACCGGGTCGCTCCTTTATCCTTGGATATGGTGATGAAACTGATCCTGATAGTGTCTTGCAATTGGTTTATGATGCCTCTCAAAAACGCTTTAGCTTAAGTCGAGACCAATTTGGGCACCCCATTTCTGGAAAAGAAAATCCAGCATTTCAATCGAGATGGATTCAGTTGGATGCTGAAAAAGATCATCATTTTTCGATCATTCGCGATACCAACTCAATTGAAGTATTCGTGGATGGTAAAACTCTCTCCATGACCTTTTATGAAACGAGTCAGAATCCCGTCTATACCCTCACGGCAGATGAAGGGGTCGATTGGGTCTTGAAAACCTATCAAGAATAGGAAAGCAATAGCCTCCTAAAGAATAAAAGACAAGTTCTATGACTTGTCTTTTTGTTGTATCCTAAATAGGATTTGTGTTCATCGAAGAAAATTTGGGAATTGGTCTCATGACGGATCTGACTCTCTTTCCAGAATATCCAAATCTTGTCAAAATTCCGCTGGTTGAAGAGGAAAAAACAGTCTTCTATATTAGTTATGCCTATCCAAATGAAGGGGAACCCCAAGCACGTCTTAGCTCCTTTATTGAACGGTTAGAGAAGTGTGAAAAATAAGGAAGCTGGTTTAAAATAGACCAGTAGAAAGTGTCTTGAATAAAATGAGGCTTGTAGAGAAAGGAAATTCATGATTTCGCTTTGTCTGCCAACCTTTTTTGGTGATTTTTGGTATAATTAAACTTGATCATATTCTGCAGAAAGGAGTTCCTATGTCCAACTATTTATCCGTATCAAGTTTGACCAAATATTTGAAATTAAAATTTGATAAGGATCCCTATTTGGAAAGGGTTTATCTGACAGGGCAGGTCTCCAATTTCCGAAAACGTCCCAACCACCAGTATTTTTCATTAAAGGATGAAAAAGCGGTTATTCAGGCGACGGTCTGGGCTGGGGTTTATCGAAGCTTTGGTTTTGAGCTAGAAGAAGGCATGAAGATCAACGTCATCGGTCGCATTCAGCTCTACGAGCCAAGTGGGAGTTATTCCATCGTCATTGAAAAGGCTGAGCCAGATGGGGTAGGGGCCTTGGCCATCCAATTTGAGCAACTCAAGAAAAAGTTGACCGAAGAAGGGCTCTTTCAGGATCGGTGGAAGCAAGCTCTGCCACAATTTCCTAGAAAGATCGGGGTCATCACCAGTCAAAGTGGGGCCGTGATTCGCGATATTATCACAACGGTGAGCCGACGCTTCCCTGGTGTAGAGATTGTGCTCTACCCGACCAAGGTTCAGGGTGAAGGAGCATCTAGTGAGGTGGTTGCTAATATTCAAAGAGCCAACCAACGGGATGATTTGGATGTCTTGATTATCGGTCGTGGGGGTGGTTCAATTGAAGATCTCTGGGCCTTTAATGAAGAAGCAGTGGTGCGAGCCATTTTTGAATCGCGGATTCCTATTATCTCCAGTGTTGGACATGAGACAGATACGACTCTAGCCGATTTTGTAGCAGACCGACGAGCCGCTACTCCGACAGCCGCCGCTGAATTGGCCACTCCAGTAACTAAGTTGGATCTCTTGTCCCATTTACAAAAGCAGGAAAATCGCATGGCAACAGCGATGTCCAATCGCTTGGCCTATAATCGTGAACGCTTGGCCAAATTAAGTCAATCGGTTATTTTTAGACAGCCTGAAAGACTCTATGATGGCTACCTGCAAAAGATTGACCAGTTGCAATTGCGCTTGAAACAAGGAATGCGCGATGCTTATGGACAAGGGGCCAATCAGCTGCAAGGTCTGCGTCATCGCTTAGAAGCCACGTCTCCTTTGCATCGTATTGATCGCTACCAGGACCGCCTGCTCCAAGATAAGAGAATCTTAACCAACCGAATGGAACAAGTCCTTAAAGAGCAAAAGATCAAGGTGCAAGGCTTATCAGAAGCCCTCTTGATGCTGGATACTAGCCGGATTATTGCGCGTGGCTATGCCATGGTCAAGCAAGACGGTCAGGTCTTGGATTCGGTTGCGAAAGTAAAAGAAGGAGACCCGCTGTCCCTCATCATGAGAGATGGCCAGTTAGAAGTAGAGGTAAAACATGTCGAAAGAAAAGAAATTTGAAGAAAATTTAGCAGATTTGGAAGCCATCGTCCAAAAATTGGAGAGTGGGGATGTGGCTCTTGAAGAAGCGATTACAGAATTCCAAAAAGGAATGAAGTTGTCAAAAGAATTGCAAGATACCTTGGATCAAGCAGAGAAAACCTTGGTCAAGGTCATGCAAGCAGATGGTACTGAAGCGGATCTAGCATGAGACAAGAAGAAAAACGAAATAGAGTAGAGCAAGCAATTCGCTCTTTTTATGAGGAAAAATCCATCGCTCCCCATTTAGTGGACTCGGTCCTGTATTCGATCCAGGCAGGTGGAAAACGCCTGCGCCCAATGCTTCTTCTAGAATTGTTAGAAGCCTTTGGACTGGAATTGACGGAGGCTCACTTTCAAGTGGCAGGAGCTTTGGAGATGATCCATACAGGAAGCCTTATTCACGATGATCTGCCTGCCATGGACAATGACGATTACCGTCGGGGACAATTGACCAATCATAAGAAATTCGGAGAAGACCTGGCGATTTTAGCAGGGGATGCGCTTTTTCTCGATCCCTTTGGAATGATAGCTGCGAGTGCCCTTCCTAATGAGGTCAAGGTCGCTTTGATTCTTGAATTGTCAGATGCTTCCGGTAGTCGTGGAATGGTAGCTGGCCAAGTCCTTGATATGGAAGGGGAACACAGACAGCTCACGCTAGCAGAGTTGCAGACCATCCATGCTAATAAGACAGGACGCCTCCTTGCCTATCCTTTCATCGCAGCAGGTTTGATTTTAGAGTTGCAAGCGGACATTGGTCAGCTCTTAGAACAAATCGGGAAAAAATTAGGCCTGGCTTTTCAAGTGCGGGATGACATTTTGGATTTGGTCGCTGATTTTGAAGCTTTGGGTAAGACCCCTCAAAAAGACTTAGTAGCTGAAAAATCGACCTATCCAGCCCTGTTGGGATTGGAAGAATCAAAAGCTTTGCTGACAAGTGAATTAGACGCTTGCGAGGACTTGTTGGATCAGATTACAACTGCTTGCGACTTTGATCCGCGAGCGATCAAGAAATTAATAGAAGGATTACGAATAGATGGCTAAGGAAAGAGTGGATGTATTAGCCTATAAACAAGGCCTATTTGATACCCGCGAACAAGCCAAAAGAGGGGTGATGGCAGGTCTTGTCGTTGCCGTCATCAATGGTGAGCGCTTCGATAAACCGGGTGAAAAAATTGATGAAGCAACCGAGTTGAAATTAAAGGGTGAAAAGCTCAAATATGTCAGCCGGGGCGGTCTTAAATTAGAAAAAGCCCTGAACCAATTTGGTTTGTCTGTAGAGGACAAGATTGCCATCGATATTGGAGCTTCTACAGGTGGCTTTACGGATGTCATGCTGCAAAACGGAGCTAGCCAGGTCTTTTCGGTGGATGTCGGGACCAATCAGTTGGCCTGGAAATTGCGCAATGATCCTCGAGTGGTCTCGATGGAACAGTTCAATTTCCGCTATGCCGAGCCAGATGATTTTGAAGCGACACCGAGCTTTGCGAGCATCGATGTCAGCTTTATTTCCTTAGACTTGATTCTGCCAGCCCTTCACCGGATTTTGGCAGAAAATGGACAAGTCGTGGCGCTGGTGAAACCTCAGTTTGAGGCAGGACGCGAACAGATCGGGAAAAATGGGATTATTAAGGATCCTAAGATTCATTTAGCCGTTCTTGAAAAGGTCGCTGCTTTTGCAGGGACACATGGCTTTGCGGTAATGGGAGTGGATTATTCCCCTATTCAAGGAGGCCATGGCAACATCGAATTTTTGATGTATCTAGAAAAAAAAGAAGAGAAAACAAAGCCAACGACAGAGCAGCTGGAGGCTGTTGTGGAGCTGGCACACAAGGAATTTAAACATGAAGAGTAAGAATATCAGATTAGAAAAAATTCGTCGCTTCATTCGCGATCATGAAGTGGGGACGCAAGAAGAGATCGTCGAACATTTGAAAGAAGAAGGCATCTCAGCAACCCAAGCTACAGTGTCACGGGATATCAAAGAATTGGGCATCGTAAAACGCCCTCTAAAAGACATGACCTATGTCTATGAATTGCCACGTAAGCACCACCAGGGGATCGGGATGATCGAAAGCAATATCTTGTCTCATCGCCGCATGGGAGAATATGTCAATTTCACCATGGTTCCAGGGACGGCTCCTTTAGTCAAACGTCGCTTGCGGGAGATTTATAAGGAGCATATCTTTAGTATTGTTGCAGATGATGATACGATCTTGCTGATCGCCTATTCAGCTCCAGAAGCAGAGAATATCCTCAAATCAATCTTTGGGTGGTAAGAGCCTATGCTATTAGAAATGTCGATTAAGAACTTTGCCATTATCGAAGAGATTTCCTTAAATTTTGAAAAGGGAATGACGGTACTGACAGGGGAAACAGGTGCAGGGAAATCCATCATTATCGATGCCATGAACATGATGCTGGGAAGCCGCGCAACGACGGATGTCATTCGACACGGAGCCCCAAAAGCGGAAATCGAAGGTCTCTTCACTGTTGAGAGCAATCGCCATCTGACGGCTCTCTTTGAAGAGCAAGGACTAGAGTGGACCGATGAATTGATCATTCGCCGAGAGATCCTGCAAAATGGACGAAGTGTCAGCCGGATCAATGGTCAGATGGTGAATTTATCTGTCTTAAAGGCAGTCGGTCAACATTTGGTGGACATCCATGGCCAGCATGATCAGGAAGAACTTATGCGCCCCCAATTGCATATCGCTATGCTGGATGAATTTGGGGATGCAGCCTTTTTCCAAACCAAAGACGCTTATCGTCAAACCTTTGAAGATTACAAACGTCTGCGCAAACAAGTAGTGGAACTTCAGCGCAACCAGCAGGAAAACAAGGCCCGTATTGAGATGTTGGAGTTTCAAATTGCAGAGATTGAGGCAGCTGCCTTGGAAGTGGATGAGGACCTGCGTCTGGAGCAAGAACGCCAACGCCTGCTCAATCACAAGATGATTGCAGATACCCTAACCAATGCCTATACCATGCTGGATGCAGAAGAATTTTCGAGCCTCTCCAATGTTCGCTCAGCTATGAATGATCTGGAAAGTATTGAAGAATATGATCCCAGCTACAAAGAGCTCTCAAGTCAGCTATCTGAAACCTTCTATGCCCTTGAGGATATTACCAAGCGCTTAGAAGATGTGGTCGATGGTCTGGAGTTTGATGGCAATCGCCTCATGCAGGTGGAATCGCGTTTGGATTTGATTCACTCCATCACGCGAAAGTATGGTGGCCAAGTCAAGGACGTCTTGGAATACCTGGCGCAAATCACCAAAGAATATAGCCTCCTCACCGGAAGTGACCTCTCGTCTGAGGACTTGGAAAAAGAACTCAAACGTTTGGAAAAGAGTTTGGTCACCTTGGCTCAAGATTTGAGTGATCAGCGGCATACTCTGGCTCAAGCTTTGGAAAATGAAATCCAGCAAGAATTGGCAGATCTCTACATGGACAAGGCGCGCTTCCAAGTGCGTTTTAGCAAGGCTAAGTTTAATCGTGAGGGAAATGAAGCTGTCGAATTTTACATTTCGACCAACCCAGGTGAGGACTTTAAACCTCTTGTCAAGGTAGCATCCGGCGGAGAATTGTCACGCTTGATGTTGGCCATTAAGTCGGCTTTTTCTCGAAAAGAAGGAAAAACCAGTATTGTCTTTGACGAGGTGGATACAGGAGTCTCTGGGCGCGTGGCCCAAGCCATCGCAGCGAAAATTCATAAGATTGGTCAAAATGGCCAAGTGCTTGCCATTTCTCACCTGCCTCAAGTCATCGCTGCAGCAGATTATCAATTCTATATTGAGAAAATCAGTGATGAACACTCAACTGTATCTACTGTGCGTTTGCTCAATAGAGAAGAACGAATCGAAGAAATTGCCAAGATGCTGGCAGGAGAGGATCTAACGGAAGCTGCCCGTCAACAAGCAGAGCAACTTCTCAAGCGTTAAGAGAAAGAAGGTTTGAAACAATGTCAAGATACTTTGTAGTCGGAGATATTCACGGAAAAGCACAAATGCTAGAAGAGATCATGACAGAGTGGGATGGAAAAGCTCAATTGGTCTTTTTAGGGGATTTGATAGATCGAGGCGAAAACAGCAAACGATCAATTGAAATCGTAAAGGACTACGTAGACCACCACGGAGCGGTTTGCCTTTCCGGGAATCACGAGTACATGTTTTTAGCCTGGTTGGACAATCCAGAAGAGCGTTATGACCACTACCGAAGAAATGGTGGCGATACGACCATCAACTCTCTGTTAGGCCGGCCACTCGATGCTCCTGTAGATGGCATTGCGGATGCGCAAGCAGTAGAAAATGCCGTTCCTGACTTGGTGGCCTTCATCCGTAGTTTGCCCTTTGACTACGAGACAGAAACCTATTACTTTGTCCATGCTGGTGTGGATCTAACCCTTGAAAATTGGCGGGAAACCAGTGATTACCAAAAGGTCTGGATCCGAAAACCATTCCATGAAGCGGAGAATCATACAGGCAAATGGATCGTCTTTGGCCATACACCAGTCTATGGACTGCTCAATGAGCCAGTCGGTACTGAAAATCTTTGGATTTCAGATCAGAAGATGGGTGTCGATGGGGGCGCTGTCTTTGGTGGAGTCCTCCATGGATTGCTCTTGGATGATCAAGGCATTGTCCATGACCATGTCCTTCATAATACAGGTTTTTCTGCCGCAGACGACTGAGGAATCAGGAATGGATATCTTTCACTGCAAAACCCCGTGTTTTTTGATATAATGAAAGCAGAACATTCTTAGGAAGAGTATAGAAATATATGGCAAATATTAAAATAGTTACAGACTCATCTATTACAATTGAGCCTGAAGTGGTTGAAGCATATGGCATTACGATTGTGCCACTTTCTGTTATGGTGGATGGAGTCCTTTATTCCGACAGTGAGTTGGGCGAAGGGGACTTCTTGCGCTTAATGCAGTCTAGCAAAAATCTTCCAAAGACCAGCCAACCACCCGTTGGAGTCTTTGCGGAGGTGTATGAAAAGTTAGCAGCAGACGGAGCTCATATCGTTTCGATTCATATGTCTCATGCCTTGTCAGGAACAGTAGAGGCGGCACGTCAAGGAGCAACGTTGTCAGGAGCAGAAGTGACTGTGATTGATAGTGGCTTTACAGACCAAGCCATGAAGTTCCAAGTCGTTGAAGCAGCCAAGTTGGCCAAAGAAGGAGCTGATTTAGACACTGTCTTGGCCCGCATTGAAGAAGTTAAAGAAAAGACAGAGTTGTATATCGGCGTTTCTACCTTGGAAAATCTGGTTAAAGGTGGCCGCATTGGCCGTGTTACCGGACTTTTGAGCTCGCTTCTTAACATCCGTGTGGTGATGGAAATGAAGGACCATCAGTTGGAACCAATCGTCAAGGGCCGTGGAAACAAGACCTTTAAGAAATGGTTGGATGAATTGGTAGAGAAACTTTCCCATAGTAAGGTGGCTGAGATCGGGATTTCTTACGCAGGGACACCAGAATGGGCCAATGAAATGAAGGCTCAGTTGCAATATCTCGTTGAAAAAGCAATCCCTGTTCTCGAAACTGGATCGATTATTCAAACTCATACAGGTGAGAATGCATTTGCAGTTTTGGTGCGCTACGAATAAGCTGAATAAATGTTTGAAAAAACAGGTTTAGTACTTGACCTAAAGGCTTTTTTTAGATATTATAGTACTGTTAAGGCGTAAAGCCTAAAAAAATTTGGAGGATTTGTTAAATGGCTAACAAACAAGATTTGATCGCAAAAGTGGCAGAAGCTACAGAATTGACTAAAAAAGATTCAGCAGCAGCTGTTGACGCTGTATTCGCAGCAGTTTCAGAATACCTTTCAAAAGGTGAAAAAGTTCAATTGATCGGTTTCGGTAACTTCGAAGTTCGTGAACGTGCAGCTCGTAAAGGTCGCAACCCACAAACTGGTAAAGAAATCAAAATCGCAGCTTCTAAAGTTCCAGCATTCAAAGCTGGTAAAGCTCTTAAAGAAGCAGTTAAATAATTGCATTTTGAAAAGCCATCCTAGATTTCTAGGATGGTTTTTTTGTTGGACAGCTCTATAGGATAAGGGTATAATAGGAAAAAAGAAAGAGAGAAAAGACCATGCGATTCATTTTAGGCCTCTTTGCCTTGTTGTTTATCCGACCTATTTTGTATCTATTGAAAGGGCTGTGGTTCGTACTGGAATTTTGCTTTATGATCCTCGTGGTAAAAATGATCCTAGGAACCGTGCGCTGGATGACCAGTTGGATCGGTTGAGAGTAGATGAATCTATTTCAGGCTCGTGAATCAATGTCCCCTGGACATAAACTCGCTTTTCGGTTTTCAGGCTCATGAAAAAAATGTCCCCCGGACAAAAACTCGCTTTTCGGTTTTCAGGCTCATGAATCAATGTCCCCCGGACAAAAACTCGCTTTTCGGTTTTCAGGCTCATGAAAAAAATGTCCACCGGACATAAACTCGCTTTTCCATTTTCAGGCTCATGAAAAAAATGTCCCCCGGACATTTTTTTTAATTAAAAGCATTCTAAATAGTGATTTGTTTTGAAACATGATATAATAAGGGTAACGAATCGATTAAATCATATTGGAAAGGGGGGATCATAGTGAACGCATTGCATCGTCATGAAGAAGAGCGTGTGGAAGAAGTCTTGCAAAATTTGCGTGCTAAGGGCATTCGGATTACCGATACCCGCAGAGCAGTTCTTTCCTATTTAGTGGCGAGTCATGAACATCCAAGCGCTGAGAAGATCTATCGTGATTTATTGCCTCAGTTTCCAAGCATGAGTCTAGCAACTGTCTACAACAATATCAAGGTTTTAATTGATGAGGGTGTTGTTTCTGAGATCAAGGTTCGCAATGATACCACGACCTATTTTGATTTCATGGGGCATGACCATTTGAATGTGGTGTGTGAAAAATGTGGCCGTATCGCAGATGTGGACATTGAAGTCCCAGATCTGCGCGAAGAAGCAGCCAGTCAAAGTGGCTACCAGATCACCAAGACCCAGATGACCGTCTATGGCATTTGCCCTGACTGTCAGAAAAATTAATGTGAGAGAAATCAGAGCTGTCAGGCTCTTTTTTGTGAGAAATTGCACTTTTCTATGGTCGCCACTAGATTTTTTACTGAAAATCTAGTAGAATAAAATAGATAAACGGGGGAAACCTCGGAGAATAAAAAGGAGATCCATCTAATGGTAAAATTGGTTTTTGCTCGCCACGGTGAGTCTGAATGGAACAAAGCTAACCTTTTCACTGGTTGGGCTGATGTTGATTTGTCTGAAAAAGGTACACAACAAGCGATCGACGCTGGTAAATTGATCAAAGAAGCTGGTATCGAATTTGACCAAGCATACACTTCAGTATTGAAACGTGCGATCAAAACAACAAACCTTGCGCTTGAAGCTTCTGACCAATTGTGGGTCCCAGTTGAAAAATCATGGCGCTTGAACGAACGTCACTACGGTGGTTTGACTGGTAAAAACAAAGCAGAAGCTGCTGAACAATTTGGTGATGAACAAGTTCACATCTGGCGTCGTTCATACGATGTATTGCCTCCTGCAATGGACCGTGATGATGAACACTCAGCACACACTGACCGTCGTTATGCTTCACTTGACGATTCAGTGATTCCAGATGCTGAAAACTTGAAAGTGACTTTGGAACGCGCCCTTCCATTCTGGGAAGATAAAATCGCTCCAGCTCTTAAAGACGGTAAAAACGTATTCGTAGGAGCACACGGTAACTCAATCCGTGCTCTTGTAAAACATATCAAACAATTGTCAGACGACGAAATCATGGATGTGGAAATCCCTAACTTCCCACCATTGGTATTCGAATTTGACGAAAAATTGAACGTTGTAAAAGAATACTATCTTGGAAAGTAAGATAGCGTGATTCGTTATCAATCATAGAAAGCTGACTTCGGTCAGCTTTTTTGCTTGTCTTTCCAAGCTCCTAGCTGGTTTTGGGTTTTCAGGGTCTCCTAAAAATGTTATAATAGAGTGTTACTAAATTG
Source organism: Streptococcus sp. 27098_8_148 (assembly GCF_041432105.1). Taxonomy (NCBI): domain Bacteria; kingdom Bacillati; phylum Bacillota; class Bacilli; order Lactobacillales; family Streptococcaceae; genus Streptococcus; species Streptococcus sp. 27098_8_148. Next base: position 38,399 of record NZ_JAPVYY010000008.1, read on the forward strand.
GGTTCCATTAGCCCTGAAAGGAAAAGAAACATGACAAAATCATTCTACATCACAACCCCTATCTATTACCCATCTGGTAAATTGCATATTGGTTCAGCATACACAACGATCGCCTGTGACGTCTTGGCGCGTTACAAACGTATGATGAACTACGATGTGTTCTACCTGACTGGTCTTGATGAGCACGGTCAAAAGATCCAGCAGAAAGCAGAAGAAGCTGGGATCACGCCGCAAGCTTATGTAGATGGGATGGCCGTTGGAGTGAAAGAACTCTGGCAATTACTCGATATCTCATATGATAAATTCATCCGTACGACAGACGACTACCATGAAAAAGTGGTGGCCCAGGTCTTTGAACGCTTGCTGGCACAAGATGACATCTACTTGGGTGAGTACTCTGGCTGGTATTCAGTCTCTGATGAGGAGTTCTTTACAGAAAGCCAATTGGCTGAGGTTTACCGTGATGAGAATGGCAAGGTCATCGGTGGGGTAGCCCCATCAGGCCACGAAGTAGAATGGGTTTCTGAAGAATCTTATTTCCTTCGTCTCAGCAAATACCAAGACCGCTTGGTTGAATTTTTCAAATCCCAACCAGATTTCATCACGCCAGATGGTCGTCTCAATGAAATGTTGAAAAACTTCATCGAGCCAGGCTTGGAAGATTTGGCAGTATCTCGGACTACCTTTACTTGGGGAGTCCCAGTTCCATCTAATCCAAAACACGTGGTCTATGTATGGATTGATGCCCTTCTCAACTATGTGACGGCTCTTGGTTACGGTCAAGAAGATCATGAAAACTTTGATAAATTCTGGAACGGAACCGTCTTCCACATGGTTGGAAAAGACATCCTTCGTTTCCACTCGATCTACTGGCCAATCCTTCTAATGATGTTGGATATCAAATTGCCAGAACGCTTGATTGCCCATGGTTGGTTTGTCATGAAAGACGGCAAGATGTCGAAGTCTAAAGGGAATGTCATCTATCCAGAAATGTTGGTGGAACGCTTCGGCTTGGATCCACTCCGTTACTACCTCATGCGTAGCCTTCCAGTTGGTTCTGATGGGACCTTCACACCAGAAGACTACGTGGCTCGTATCAACTATGAATTGGCCAATGACCTTGGAAACCTCCTTAACCGGACGGTAGCCATGATTAACAAATACTTTGGTGGTCAAGTTCCAGCTTATGTGGAAAATGTCACTGCATTTGATGCAGATTTGGCTAAGGTAGTTGAAGAAAACATCGCAGAATACCACAAGCAAATGAACGCGGTTGATTACCCACGCGCTTTGGAAGCCGTATGGAACATCATCTCTCGGACCAATAAGTACATCGATGAGACTGCTCCTTGGGTCCTCGCTAAAGAAGATGGGGACAAGGAACAATTGGCAGCGGTCATGGCTCACTTAGCGGCTAGCCTTCGTGTTGTGGCTCACTTGATCCAACCATTCATGATGAACACCTCAAATGCCATCATGGAACAACTTGGCTTGGGCTTGGACTTCGATCTTGAAAACTTGACCCTAGCAGGTTTCCCTGAAAATGTCACAGTGGTTGCCAAAGGAACTCCAATCTTCCCACGTCTCGACATGGAAGAAGAAATTGCCTACATCCAATCTCAAATGACTGCTGGAAAACCAAAAGAAAAAGAATGGATTCCAGAAGAAGTGGAACTCAAGTCTGAAAAAGACGAGATCAAATTTGAAGACTTTGACAAGGTTGAAATCCGTGTAGCAGAAGTCAAAGAAGTGGAACGCGTCGAAGGATCAGACAAACTGCTTCGCTTCCGCCTAGACGCAGGAGATGGCGAAGACCGTCAAATCCTCTCTGGTATCGCGAAATTCTATCCAAATGAACAAGAATTGGTCGGTAAAAAACTTCAAATCGTGGCCAACCTTAAACCACGTAAGATGATGAAGAAATATGTCAGCCAAGGCATGATTCTTTCCGCAGAACACGGAGATCAATTAACAGTCTTAACAGTTGATCCATCTGTTCCAAATGGAAGCATCATCGGCTAAACGATAGAAAAAGAAAAAATCATCTAAAAAACTTTCCTTAGGTGAGTACGGACGTCAGCGAACTTCGAAGAAGTTCCATGACTTAGTTTTGGACCCTAGGTTCCAAAACTCCCGAGTGCTAGAAACACAATTGTTTCTAGCACTTTTCTCACGGCGGAAAGTTTCAGTAGATGATTGAATAATTCTAACGAATAAATTTTTTGATTTTTATAAAATTAATTTGATTTGTAAGGAAAAACAAATTGTATACGCTCTCAAGCACTCCCGCGGGAGTGCTTTTCTTGTATTGATATAGTTCCCATCATTGAGTTTTACAAGGATGGTATTTGAGTCCTATTAGTAATGGATATTAATGGAGACTTCCGCAGTGAGAAAAGAGTCTGAAACGGTATCATTTCAGACTTTCGGGAGATTTGAGACAGTAGGCTCAAATCTTAGGTATGGAATCCCAAAGGGATTCGCTACCGTCCGTCCTCACCCAAGGAAGGTCTCAAATTATATTTTCCTATTCATCCGGCCGGTATTCTAGGATATCTCCTGGCTGGCAGTCGAGTTCTTTGCAGATGGCTTCAAGGGTGGTGAAGCGGATGGCTTTGGCCTTGCCGGTTTTGAGGATGGAGAGGTTGGCTGTGGTGATGCCGATTTTGTCGGCTAGCTCGTTGGATTTCATCTTTCGCTTGGCTAGCATGACATCTAGATTGACGATAATCATGGCACCCTCCTTAAATGGTTAGCTCATTTTCTTCAGCAATCTCAATACCTCTCTCCAGAATCTTGCCAGAGACCCAGACGATTGGAACGGCAAGGAGAAGCCCTGTGTTAAAGGTAAATTGGAAAGTGAAGGGAAGGAGATAAGCATTTCCACTGGTTTCAAGTGTGCCAGACATAAAGGACAAGACCAAGAGAATCTTCCAAGCTCGGTTGCAAAGATCAATGTTAGAGTGAGAAAAGATCTTTTCTTGGTAGAGATTTTGGAGGAAGTTGCGAATGGTGATGAGAAGGTAAATATAGATAGCGCTTGAGGCTAGTGGGAAGAGCAGCTGCCAGAGAGGTTGTGGATGTTTGGGAAAGAGCTGGATGCCATTCGCATCAAAGGACAAGCGACCTGATTGAATGAGATCTTTGAAAAGCCCCATGCGGGAAAGCAGGTGGACGACCAGTGCAGCCAGGGTCATAAAGCCACAGAAGTAAATGAAAGCCGTTAAGACTTCAATGACATTTTTTAAGGTTTTTGAGTTTTTCATCGCAAGCCTCCTTGAAGTTTATTTATTTTTCACTTATAGTATACTCCTTATAAAAAATTAGTCAATAAAAAAGTATCGAAAAACGATAAAAAAATAATGATAAACAAAATATAATTTTTGAGAAACAGGTATTCTCTGCTCAAACTAGTCAGTTCAAGCCTGGAAAACCACTACATAGAGGGGAATTTTACTATACTTTCGATTTAGGGTATACTAGTGTAAAGATCTTATTCCATGGAGGTAGTAAAATGAATCTTAAGTGGAAGAAAAAATACCTGGTACCGATTCTGGGGCTGGTCGGAGCAGCTGTTCTGATCGGTGGAGTCTATCTCTACTCTAGTTCCAACATCCAACCAGACCATCAAAAGGAATTTAAGCAGACCAGCAAGAAGGTCACCAAGCCAAAGGAAAAAGCCATTGACTTGAGTGGTGACTATGTCTCTAATGAACGGGATGAAGCCAAAATCGAGAAAAAGGGCAAGGCCTGGAAGATCGATTACCAAACGGCTGACGGCAAGGTATCCGCTGAATTTAGTACGGATTGGAAGGTCGAAGGGTCTAACAAAGTTTCGACAGGCAAGATGAAAAAGTCCGATGGCAATACAGACTTTACAGTCACTGTTCGTGTCTTCAAATACAAGACAGATAAGAAGCCTTTGATCACGGTCACCATGTCTGATAAAAATCCCTACCACGAGATGGTCTTTGCCAATCGAGAGGATTTTTTCAAATCGACAGATCCAAATGATGTCGTCCTTGATGGCAATCTCTCACCGTTTGAAGGTGCTTATTCCAATGATACCTATGAAAAGGAAATCGCCGATTCCGGTTTTAAACTTTATGGCTATACTCCAGAAGAATATTACCAAAACAAGACCAATGCCTTTCCAAGTATTGTAAATGGGGAGACTGGCTGGACTTTCTGGAGTGGAGGCACTCGGGCAAGTTACTTGTTCAATAAAGAAAAAGAGCCCAAGAAGCGAAAAGGCTATTATGAAGTTTATTTCACTGGGGCAAATGGGACTGCGATCCAAGGGCAAGAGCAAACCTTGTACTTAATCCCAGCGGGTGTGACAGGTCCTGATGGAGTAGCTTCCCAAGAACGTCGGATTCTCTTTGGGGATGCGGCCTACCGGGATTATCATCTAGAGTGGTGGAAAGCATACCCACAACCGAAAAAAGAGAAAGACTTGGATATTGCGGCCATTAACGGAGGCGACTTCTCTAGCTTAGCTGGAACCTGGCGCAATGGCAAGGGTGCTGAAATCGTCATCCAAGCAGACGGAAAAGTCAAGGGCCAAGGTAGCCTCAAGGCTGTTGCGGACTCGGATAAGAAGAGCAAGATCCCTTATGTTGAGATGAAGATGGGTGAGACTGGTGCTGCGATTGGACTTCTGAAAATCGGTTTCCAAAATCCGGATGGAGACCAGTCTGATACCAGCAAGCCACGTCTAGTGGTCACTCAATCTGCAGGCAACTATCCGGCTGATCAATATTTTTACCGTCAATAAAAAGTTTGAGACATGTTTGTCTCAAGCTTTTTTTACTGCAAGGAAGGCTTGTGGAATCTAGGCAACTGTTAGTCTCTAACATTAAAAGGGAAAAAATGTAAAAAAAGCTTGACAAAGCAAATGATTCGCAGTATGATTAACTAGTTAATTAACTGATTAATAAACTAGTTAACAAAAATGAAAAAGAGGTGAAGAATGATTAGGAGAAAAATGAAGGTTCTGGGACTCATGTTCCTCAGTTTCTTTCTGCTGACAGCTTGTGCTAGTCAAGGAAATGCAAAGCCCCCTTCTAAAAAAGGTCTTAAAATTGTCACGAGTTTTTATCCCATCTATGCCCTGGTCAAGGAAATCTCTGGCGATCAAAATGATATCTGGATGGTTCAGTCAGGTGCAGGGATCCATGATTATGAACCCTCAACCAAGGAAGTGGCCCAGATCTATGATGCGGATGTATTTGTCTATCATTCTCAGACCCTGGAATCTTGGGCCGGTCGCTTAGATCCCAATCTTCAAGGTTCCAAGTTGCGAGTGATCGAAGGCAGCCAAGGAATGACCCTTGATAAGGTGGCTGGATTAGAGGATGTCGATGCTGGTCAGGGAAAAGAATCCAAGCACTTGTATGATCCGCATACTTGGTTGGATCCTGTAAAAATTGCAGAGGAAGGAAAGGTTATCGCCCAGCGTTTGGGAGAGATCGATCCAAAGAACAAGGAGCTCTATCAGGCCAATGCTCAAAAGCTTGAAAAGCGCTGTGAGGACCTAGTAGCCCACTACCAGCCTCTCTTTGACAAGGCCAAGCAAAAGACTTTTGTGACCCAGCATACGGCCTTTTCTTATCTGGCCAAACGCTTTGGTCTCAAGCAGTTAGGGATTGCAGGGATATCCCCAGAGCAAGAACCGACCGCTCGGCAATTGGCCGAGATCCAGCAGTTTGTCAAAGACTACAAGGTGAAAACGATCTTTGTGGAAAAGCACACGTCGTCAAAGGTGGCAGATAGTATCGCCAAGGCAACAGGGGCGCGTGTTAAGGTTCTGGATCCACTGGAAGCTGATCCACAAAATGATAAGGATCTATTAGAAAATTTAGAAGAAAATATGGCGACTTTAGCCAAGGAATTAGAGGAGTAAATCAAGAATGAAGAAAAAGGGAACGATTGGAATTGTAGCGACTTTGGGGCTAGGACTCTGTGCCTATGCGCTCAGTCAGCAACCACAAGTCAAGGAAGAGAAAAAGAATCAGATTCAGTATTTGCAAGCGGACAAGAAATCGTCATCGTCTGCCTCCAGTAAAAAGGAAGACAGCATCGAAGCGGTCAATGCCAAGGAAAAGACCCAGGCAGAGCAGATTGTCATCAAGATTACAGATGAAGGCTTTGTCACTTCTCATGGGGATCATTTTCATTACTACAGCGGCAAGGTCCCATTTGATGCCATCTTTAGTGAAGAGTTGATTTTGCGGGATCCAACTTATCAGCTGCAAGAAGCAGATATCGTGAGCAAGGTCAAGGATGGCTATATCATCAAACGCGCTGGGAAATACTATCTCTACTTAAAGGATGCCCAACATACAGTTAATGTGCGCTCGATCGAAGAGATCGCCCAACAACAAAAGGGAGGCACCAAAGAAGAAGGAGAGACGGGATCGGTGCAAGCTAGCTCCTCGCACAAGGCAGGCAAGACCCGTGACTTCCGTCAACCGAGTCAAGCGCTGAAAGAAGGTAAGACTCTTGAGATGTTGACGGCTAAGAACCATACAGGTGGTGGCTACCGTACGGACGATGGTTATGTCTTTAGCCCTGGAGATGTTATTTCAGATACAGGGGACGGCTTTATTGTGCCCCATGGAGGCCATTTCCATTATATTCCAAAGAGTGCCTTATCTGCTGGAGAGTTAGCAGCAGCCCTCTCCGTCTTAGGTGGTCAAGCCGGCCATCAGGCTGGGAACTCACGCCTAGCTGGAGCAAGCACAGAGCAAGGTACTCCAGATCAAGTCTCTCCAAGCCTTGGGAAGCAAGCGAGCAACCAGCCGTCATCCAGTCCAACCAATACACAGACAACCCCAACGACGTCTAAACCAGCTACCTCTAAACCGAGTCCAACCCTGACCAACTTGATCGAAGAATTGCAGAAAACTCCTCTATCTTCTCGTCATGTGGAGTCTGACGGTTCTGTCTTTGATCCAAGCAAGATTACCAAGTGGACCGATCAAGGGATTGTCTACCCTCATGGGGATCATTTCCACTTTATCCCTTACAGCTCCCTAACTCCTTTAGAGCGTGAGTTGGCGCGGCAATTCCAATTGCTTCGTGCTCAAGGATCTAGTAGTCCAACAGAAGTAAGTCCAAGCTTGCCTTCAAATCCAAGCACAAAACCAGTTGATCCTGATCATGAGCATGGCGACAGTCACGATCACAAAGAGGAGCACGACCATAGCTTCCACGCAGACAAGGTCATCAGCAAGGACGAGGAAGGCTATATGGTCGCTCATGGCAACCATGCCCATTATTTCTATAAAAAGGACCTCTCTCCTCAAGAGATTGCAGCAGCGGAGGCAACTCTAACTGGTAAGAAAGAAGAAGACAAGGGTCAGCCCCTGACAGATGATGTTGCGACCTATTCTCGTGATGCCTCAGATGAGGAAAAGATCCAGTACATCAGTAAGACCTACGGTGTCCCTCGCGAGGCCATTAAAATTTCCAATGGTTTCTTTGTCTTTAATAATCCAGACCAAGAATACGATCCGACCCACATCCATCCTTATGCCGTTCGGAAGGAACATGTCCGCATCCCACTTGAAACTGGCAATCCTGAACTAGACTTTATCAATGAACTCTATGCAACAGCGCTTCGTTCGGGGATTTCTCCTTATAGCCTCCAGATTGAAAATGGTCAGTTTGTCATCCCGCACGGCGATCACAACCACTACATCAAGGTGCGTTCAGCAGGACTAGCAGACTACTTAGCCCACCGTCTTCCAACCATCCAATCTCCTTACAAAAAAGGAGACTTGGACAAGAAAGTTGTAGAGGACAGGGTCAACCAGCTCTTAGCAGAAAGCCGCAGTCTCTATGCTTCTGATCCATTGCAACAACGACGGATTGAGCTGATCTTGGGCCACTTCTTGGAAAATGTCAAGAGCTTCCCAAGTAACTCAACAGAGGGCTATCTAGCCAGTCTCAAACAGGTTGATGAGCAGTACATTCATGCGACCCAAGCGGTCAAACCAAAAGAAGAGACAGCCCTAGATCGTCGTTACCAAGAATTGCTGGAACAAGTGCGCTTGCTAGACACAGAAGCCTTCCAATTGAAGAAGGAAGAGTTGGTCTCTCAACTGCAGGAAGCCTATGCTGCCAAGGACAGTAAGCGTCTAGAGCAGGAAGGGAAGCTATTAGAAGCTGTTCAGGAGATGCAAGATCGGACGGGTGTGACATCGGTCGACTACCTCAAGTATTTCTACCAAAGCTTGAGCGATGCGCGCTTGACACCAGAACTCCGCACCAAGGCAGCAGATCTAGCCTTGAAGCTCTACCGAGCTCAAGCCTTTGAAGAAGCTTGGGATTCCAAGTCTCACTTTATGGAGCTCTACCAAACTAAGCAAGCTATTGACCAGCTCTTCTCCCAAGAAAAAGGCCAAACCTATCCTATTGAAAAAACAGTTTTGGATCAAAAAGGAAGTCAAACCCCATCCTACAACGTAGCGGTTTATGATTTCCTCAAAGGTTTGTATGGAGAGTTGGACAAGGCGACAGAATCCCGTCAACGAACCAACATCCTGACAGCACTATCAGAGCAAATCCAGTCGCTCTTGCCACAAGTCGAAGACCAGGCCAAACGAACTGCCTTTGAAGCAAGTTTGGCTCAACTTGGAAATGAGACGGATCCAGACAAGGCTATTGCAAGTAGACAAGCTCTGTTACGCGAAATCAGTGACACCATTGAAAAGCAAAAACAAAAGCAAACAGAAGAGCCTCAGATTGGGGATGTCGCCCTTTATCAACAGCTCTATAACCAATTGATGGCCCTGCACCAACAATTGCAGGACAAGGGGGCTAGTGATGCTGTATTTGACCGCTTAGAAGCTCTCTTTGACCAATTGGCTAATCCAAAGAGTGACAAGTCAGCCTTACTACAGGCTATCCAAGCCTTTCAGGCAGAGTTAGCAGCAATGCCATCTGCAAGCGAAGCGGGGAAACCAGCTAGCACGGTCGAAACGCCTGTCACTGCAGAGACTCCAGTGGAAACAGAAGCAGCCGCTTCAGAAGGAAGCAAGCCTGCCACAACTGAGAAAGAAACAGAGCCTGCAAGCGCAGCTGTAATAGAAGCAGGCACGCCAGATGCTCCATCTTCTCAGGACCAATAGAAAATAGAAAATCATCTGAAAGACATTTCAGATGATTTTTGTGTTCTAGTGAATAGAAGAGGTGGTCTCTTTTTTCAGTTGTTGAGTCTCACTCCTTGTGCTCAAGGAGCAGAGGTGAGGAGGACTCGACTGCTTTTTTTCGCTTGAAAAATGCAGTCATTTGAACCAGAATACGGGGAACCGTCTGCCATTTTTTCCAAGCTTGGACACGGGTATCGAGGAGTTGCTTGGCTAGACGTTCCAGCATTTCCCTTTCTGTAGGATCTAGGTCTTGAGCATTTTGAAAGATCTCTTTGATCTTGGAGAAATTTTTCAAGTTCATCAAATCATTAATCGAAGTGATGCCTGCGTCCAGAAAAATGCCAAAAAAGGTATCAAAGAACTTCTTGCGCTCATCCGCCGATGTTTCGCGAACCCACTGCTTCAGGGTCTCGTTGGTTTGCTGGCTATCAGGACTGGTTTGATCCAGGGTCACAAATTTATCTTTCTCAATCATCCAAGTAAAAGCGTCATGCTGGACAAAGCCACCAAAAGCTCGGCTTTTGACAATCGTAGCAGGCTCAGGGACTTCTAGCATCATGCCGACGATGGATCCTTGGGGGACAAAGCGAAGAATATTTGGGGACGTCCGCTGGTAGCCTTCGGTCTCGATAATGGCCCTGTTGAGGCCAGGAGCATCGTAGCTGTATATGGCATCGACTCGTTCAAATAAGGAATCCGGCAGGTAAGTGCAGGCATAGGTTGCGAGATTGCCCCCTTTGGAGTGACCGGCTACTAAGAAGCGCCCTTTAGGAAATTCCTTCATGACGTTTTGTAGATAGCTGGCTGCGCGCCTCTGAGCTGGGACATGGTCCATATAGGTCATGTGGAAGTCTTCCTTCCAGCCGATCAAGGTGTCATCCGTCCCTCTGAAGACAACTAAATAAACATCCATGGTAAGACGATAGGTCATAGCCGCAAACTGCTTCTGAACATCGGGGTCATATTCGTTGACATAGTTAAGGAGTTTGATGTTTTTAAAACGCTTTGAACTAGCTAAGTCATCGACTAATTGCAGGTGTTGGTCTGTCACGATGAAATCGGTGGTTCGATCGACTAGCTCTGCTGCATCAGATAAGCGGACTTCAATATTGGTCGTATCCCCTTGGGGCACGATCCGATCAAAAGGAAGATAGGTCAGCTCTGTCAGTGCCAGGACATCCAGTTCATTGAAAGGACGGTCGTATATGGAATCGTAGGTCACTTCTTTTAGGTAATCAAAAATAGTTGACATCTGTGCCTCCCGTGTCTTATTTCTTTCAGTATAGCACAAAAATGGATGGAGAAAAAGCGCCCTCCATCAAGACAGTAGGAATGAGATCTTCTTTCCCTCTGAAACAGTCTTTTTCTCTGCTTCTTAATCTGTTATAATAGGAAGAAGAAAAAAGAAGGAAAGAAAGCCATGCATAAAATTCTCTTAGTCGAAGATGATAACATTATCCGCCAACAGGTCAAACAATTATTGGAACAATGGGGCTATGAAGTGGTCGCAGTAGAGGATTTTATGGATGTCCTTGGGATCTTTGTCGAAACCGACCCCCACTTGATCCTCATGGATATTGGCCTTCCACTCTACAATGGTTACCACTGGTGCCAGGAGATTCGCAAGGTTTCAAAGGTTCCGATTATGTTTCTTTCCTCACGGGATCAAGCCATGGATATTGTTATGGCCATCAATATGGGTGGAGACGACTTTGTCACCAAGCCTTTTGATCAAAATGTGCTCCTTGCCAAGGTCCAAGGGCTCTTGCGTCGCTCTTACGAATTTGGCACGGATCAAAATCTGCTGGAGCACCGTGGCGCCATCCTCAATCTCAAGTCCACGGACTTGGTGTATGAAGGGGAAGTCATCAAGCTGACCAAGAATGAATTTCAGATTTTGCGGGTCCTGTTTGAGCATGCAGGCAGTATCGTGGCGCGCGATGATATGATGAAAGAGCTCTGGAATAGCGACTTCTTCATTGATGACAATACCTTGTCTGTCAATGTGGCCCGCCTTCGCAAGAAACTAGAAGAGGCTGGCTTGTCAAACTTCATCGAAACCAAGAAAGGCATCGGTTACGGGTTGGTTCATGAATAAATATGGAAATATCTTTTGGCAGTATGTGGTATCCCGCAGGCGCCTGCTCTATCTAGTGGTCATCTTTTTGATGGTCGATTTGGTCTTTGCCTTTCTCTTTCCAGAGACGGGGACGGTTTTCCTCTATGCGACCCTAGTGCTAGGCTTTTTTGCCCTTTGTGTCTTGATCTGGGATTTCGCTATGACCTTTCAAGACTACCGCAAAGCCGCACTATATGAGGAAGTTGAGGTTGCCTCACCACTAGAACACCTCCTTTATGAAAAATACACGGAAGAACAGCAGGCACGCTTGCAGGAAGGGAAGACCGCCCAGGCCAAGTTCAATGACCTGATGGATTACTATACCCTCTGGGTTCACCAGATTAAGACGCCCATTGCAGCTAGCCAGCTCTTGGTCCAAGATGTCGAGACACCTCTTGTCAAGCAGCAGATGGAGCAGGAACTTTTCAAGATTGACTCCTATGCCAATCTGGTTCTGCAGTACCTGCGACTGGAGAGTTTTCATGACGATCTGGTCCTAAAGCGCGTGTCGCTAGAGGACTTGGTCAAAGAAGTGGTCCGCAAATATGCCCTCTTTTTTATCCAAAAGAACTTGACAGTGGACCTGCATGATTTGGATGTCGCTGTCATCACAGACCGCAAGTGGCTCTTGGTCATCATCGAGCAGCTCTTGTCCAATAGTCTCAAGTACACCAGTACAGGTGGAATTGAGATCTATTTCAAAGACCAGACCCTCTATATAAAAGACAGCGGGATTGGAATCAAAAATAGCGATGTCCTCCGCGTATTTGAGCGGGGCTTCTCCGGTTACAATGGCCACATGACCCAGCAGTCCTCAGGGCTGGGGCTTTATCTGTCTAAGAAAATTGCAGAGCAATTGGGCCATAAGATTAGCCTCCACTCAGAGGTTGGCCAAGGCACAACCGTCGCTATTCACTTTGAAGAGAAGAAGCTGGTCATGGATTAGTTTTTTTCCATCTTACAAAAATGTAAGAAATAAACGGTAAAATGAAAGGTTAGGTTATGGTAGCCGCCTTTTATTTTTTATACAATAGTCTCATCAAATGAAGGAGGTCAAGAAAATGAAACTCTTGAAATGGATGAAACAACCCAAAAAGATTAAGAAACCAAATGAGCAAACCGATCTGGAAAAGACGGAATTTGGTCTCCAAGTCCTACACCAAACCCAAGAATTTTTCTTGATCTACTAGGAAAAGGAGAAAAGTATGTCATTGCTAGACGTTCAACACATCAAAAAAATCTACAAAACCCGCTTTCAAGGGACGCAGGTCGAAGCCTTAAAGGATATTCACTTCACTGTGGAAAAGGGTGAATACGTCGCCATCATGGGGGAATCAGGGTCCGGGAAATCGACCCTCCTCAATATCCTAGCCATGCTGGACCAGCCGACCGAAGGACGGGTCTACCTCAACGGTACCGATACCTCGACCATCAAGAACAAGGATGCCTCGAGCTTTCGTCGGGAAAAACTAGGCTTCGTGTTTCAAGATTTCAACCTGCTGGATACCTTGTCTGTCAAGGACAATATCCTCCTGCCTCTAGTCCTCTCACGCAGACCGGTCAAGGAAATGATGAGCAAGGTCGATAGCGTGAGTCGGGAATTGGGCATTCACCAACTCCTTGAGAAATATCCCTACGAAATTTCTGGTGGGCAAAAGCAACGGGTGGCTGTAACACGGGCCATCATCACCTCACCTGAAATTCTCCTTGCTGATGAGCCAACAGGGGCGCTGGATTCCAAGTCATCAGCTGCTTTGCTAGATGTCTTTGAAGATATTAATAGCATGGGCCAAACCATCCTCATGGTGACCCACTCAACTGCAGCGGCAGCTCGGGCCAAGCGCGTGCTCTTTATCAAAGACGGAATTCTCTACAACCAGATCTTCCGCGGGGAAAAGACAGAGCGTCAGATGTTCCAAGAAATCTCGGATACCTTGACGGTCATGGCAAGTGAGGTGGAGTAGATGTTACGATTAACCACTAAATTAGCTTGCTCTAATCTGATCAAGAACCGCAAGCTCTATTATCCCTTTGCTATTGCGGTCATTCTCGCAGTGACCATCGCCTATCTCTTTGACTCCCTGACCTTTAATCCTCGCATTTCCGAGCTTCGAGGGGGCTCTTCTATAGTGTTCACCCTCAGCTTGGGATTCTTCGTGGTCAATGTCGCGGGGGCCATCATCGTGCTTTATGCCAATAGCTTCGTCATGAAAAACCGCTCCAAGGAGCTGGGAATCTACAGCATGCTGGGCCTTGAGAAACGCCATCTCATCAGCATGATTTTCAAGGAACTCTTGCTTTTTGGCTTTCTAACCATCTCAGCCGGAGTCTTGATCGGAGCTCTCTTTGACAAGTTGATCTTTGCCTTTCTCTTGAAACTCATGAAGATGAAGGTCCAGCTAGTATCCACCTTCCAACCTGGGATTGTGGTTTTGGTCTTTGTCACCTTTGGTCTCATCTTTGGCCTCCTGGTTTTTCTCAATGCTTGGCGCATTCTCCGTTTGAATGCCCTGCAGTTGACGCGTGAGAAGGCTAGTGGTGAAAAGAAAGCCCGCTTCTTGTGGCCCCAAACCATCCTTGGCTTAGCCTCTCTCGGTTTTGGCTACTACCTAGCTGTGTCTGTCAAAGACCCTATCATTGCGCTTGTGACCTTCTTTCTAGCCGTTATCTTGGTCATGATCGGGACCTATCTGCTCTTTAATGCTGGGATCACCGTCTTCTTGCATCTGCTTAAGAAAAAGAAGAGTTATTATTACCAACCCAACAACATGATCTCGGTCTCTAATCTCATCTATCGTATGAAGAAAAATGCAGTGGGGCTTGCGACCATTGCCATCCTCTCGACCATGGTATTGGTAACCATTTCTGCTGCGACCAACATCTATATCGGTGGTGAAACGATCAAGAAGATCATGTCTCCTCATGATTTCTCTGTCCAAGGAAAAGGGGTAGACCTAGAGCAAATCAACCAGAAATTTGATGAATTTGCCTCTGAGCATCATCTTGAGATCAAAAATCGTGACCTGATGACCTATGCCAACTTTGGAGTTAAATCACAAAAGGGTACGGATTTCACCGTCTATCCAGCTGATGAACGCAACGTCACTCCCAAAACTGTCTTTATGGTCTTTGATGCAGCTAGCTATGAACAAATGACCGGAGAAAAGGTCGATCTGACCGGTAACCAAGTCATCCTCTTTGCTCATAACAAGGCTCTGACAGGGCAAAAGCAGTTCACTATCAATGGGCAAGACTTCCAAGTCAAGGAAGAAGTGAGCAAGGATTTTATCACGGATCATGTGCCAAATCAGTTCAATATGCTGACGGAGGATTTCAATTACCTGATCGTGCCAGACCTTTCAGCCTTTGTCGCTCAGTTTCCGGATCTTGCCATCAATACCAATATTTACGGTGGCTTCAATGTCAATGTTGACGAAGACCAGCAACTCAAGCTGGCAGCCAGCTATGACAAGATGATCGATGAATTGAGTAGCCAACAGGCCCAAGGAACATTTATCTATGGAGGCAACCGAGCCAATGATGTGGCAGAGTTGAATAGCCTCTTTGGCGGCATCTTCTTTATCGGTATTTTCTTGTCATTGATCTTTATGGTCGGAACCGTCATCGTTATCTACTACAAGCAAATCTCAGAAGGCTATGAAGACCGTGACCGCTTCGTCATCCTCCAAAAGGTAGGGCTTGATGAAGATGAGGTCAAACGGACCATCAACCGTCAAGTGCGGACTGTCTTCTTCCTCCCCCTCATCTTTGCCTTTGTCCACCTGGCCTTTGCCTACCATATGATCCGCCTCATTCTCAAAGTGCTCGGTGTCATCAATAGTGGCCAAGTCCTCATCGTGACCCTCAGTGTCTGTGCTGTCTTTCTCATCACCTACCTAATCGTCTTTTGGATCACCTCTCGGAGCTATCGTAAGATTGTGCAGATTTAGGAAAAGAAACTCAAATTAAATTAGAAACTTTCCTTAGGTGAGTACGGACGTCAGCGAACTTCGAAGAAGTTCCATGACTAATTATTGAGCCTAAGGTCTCAATAATTCCGAGTGCCTGAAACATAATTATTTCAGGCACTTTTCTCACAGCGGAAAGTTTCAATATACTCTAATAATAATCAGATATTATTTGGATATTTTTGCACAATAATCCAGCATAGGTTATTCAAAGAAAAGAATTGTCAATTTTTTTAGCTTGCTCATAGCGGGCTTTTTTGTACGAAAACCGACTGCGATTGTTTTTGTTTTTCAAAGGGATACACAAAAAAGACTGAACCCGTAGAGTTCAGTCTTTGTTCACTTTCTATTAAAGTGATGTAAGGAAAGTCAATCCCCCTAGGATGACACCTGCCGAATTCGGAATGATCAAAATCCAGTCTTTTTTAGGTTCCTTTGTCCAACCATAAATGACCCAAATCAAGCAAGAAATAGCAGCTGACAAGGGTTGGAAAGGTTGGGCCTTATTTCCCTGTAAATTAGCAATAATTTGTGGGATGTAGGCAATGAAAACGATAATCCCAATAAAGGCACCGATCGAGCCAACGATTTGGTTGATTTTTTGTTTATTCATAAAATTTTACCTCTGTGTATCAAAATAGCATAAGTAGGAAGAAAATGCAATTAATTTGCATGCTATGCAAGATGAAAATGATTACATTCGCACAAAATTAGACAATGTGTCAAAAAAATAGCAACTAGAGAGAAGACTCTCTCGAAAAGAAATCCATCTTCCTGCAAAATCACAAGATTGTGACACTTTACAGTTCGGTAACATTTGAAAAAAAGACTTGAATTTGTAAAGGACAAAAGGTAGAATAGTGCATACTTTAAAAAAAGAAAAGGAAATGGTAGTTTCAAAATGAATGAAAAACAAATGAAAATTCTTGGTTGGGTTGCGACCTTTATGTCTGTTATGATGTATGTGTCTTACTTCCCACAAATCATGGATAACCTCGCAGGTCACAAAGGGAACTTTGTTCAACCCCTTGTCGCAGCCATCAACTGTAGCCTTTGGGTTTACTACGGACTCTTCAAAAAAGAACGCGATATTCCACTTGCTGCAGCCAATGCACCAGGGATCATCTTTGGTTTGATCACAGCCATCACAGCCTTGTAATCAATGAAAGAGAGAGTAGGACAGAAATCGGTAATTCGTTAGAATTCGATTTCGTCGTCCCACCTCTGCACAGTTGAGTAGGGCTATAAAAGCTGATGAAATCAGCGTAGTAGTGCCCGCTCAACCACTGCGTCTTGCTCTACAATTCAAAAACAATTAAGAGGCCAGGACTTTTGTCCCAGCCTTTTTTTGATGGAATGAATCATTTCCATGGTATAATGGGAGGACTATTCATAGAGAAGATCAAAAGGAGACAAAAGTGGAGCAAAAACATCACTGTCAAGTCCTATGGGCGAAAAATAAATACCTGGTGCTCAGTCGTTCGAGTAATATCTACAAGGAAATCCGGGAATACCTCAAGCGAGACCAGGTGGAGGTCAGCCACGTCGAGGACCTGATCCAGCAAGCGCTGGCCTTGCCAGAAAATCGTGGCCAGGTCTCCAATGCCTTTCAGCATATCTGGGGCTATTTCAAAAAGCAGGCGACTGCAGAGGAAAAGGCGGACTTTATGCTACTACTTGAGAAATACCAGCATGGCCAAGCCCAGCAAGAAGATCTGATCAAGGGAATCCAGACTCTCCTTGAGCGCTACCCGAATCGCTACTTACAAGATTCAACGCTACTAGGAGGTCAATAGATGAGACTCTGGCACCAAGACTTGATTCCCAAACTCCCTCGTCCCCAGCTCCTGGGTCAACACCGGGAATGTTGCGCCCTTCGAGGTAATGGCTGGGGCAAGAAGCACGCGACGGTCAACTATGTCTTTGACTACTCGCCCTATCGCCTCTATGCCTATCATCGTCTGATCATGGAGGAGATGACCGCTCGTGGCTATAAGGTCAGCCCAGAGTGGTGGGAGTCGACCTACAGAGGAAAGACCTGCCCAGCCTACCCAGAACTGGAAGAGGAAGCCTTGAGCCTCCCCATCTATCCCGAGCACCAGGACACTTACCTTCAAGAATGCTTAGACAATCTAGCAGAAAAGGGGATTCATTTAGACTAAGAAAAAACGAACCAGACCAGGTTCGTTTTTTTGCCCGAAAAACCAACAAAATGCTTTGAAAGCGTTAATTTCTTTCCCAAACATGCTATAATAATAGGAGATTATGTACAGGAAAAGGATAGACGGATGAAGGCAGTAGCAACTCCAGAACTTGAGATTGAAAGACAGTTGATCCAACAATTGACATCAGGAGAGAGTCAGTGGACCTACCGCGAGGATCTCAAGAATGAAGACCAGTTATGGGACAATTTTTTTGATAAGCTAGCGCAAAACAATGTCGCCGTGCTGGCGGACCATCCCTTGACTGACCAGGAAAAGCGCCAGATCAAGAACCAGCTCAACTTTGTCAGCTATTATGAAGCAGCTAAGTGGCTTGCGGGTGAAAATGGTATCGCCAAGGTAGAAGTCCAACGTGAGGATGCCAGTCTAGGGACGATCCGCTTGGCAGTCATCTGGCGGGACAATATCGCGGCTGGGAAGTCGAGCTACGAAGTGGTCAACCAAGTCGAACGCGACAAGGCCTATCCGCTAGACCAGGATCGACGGCTCGATACGACCCTTTTGATCAATGGCCTGCCCCTCATCCATATCGAACTCAAGAGCCCACGAGTAGCCTTTCTAGATGCCTTTCACCAGATCAAAAAGTACGACCGTGAAGGCAAGTTCCGGGGCATTTACTCGAGCTTGCAGATGTTTGTCGTGACCAATAAGGTCGATACACGCTATATCGCGGCAGCGCGTGAAAGCAAGCTAAACAAGCAGTTTCTGACCAAGTGGGTGGATAAGGACAACCAGCCTATGATCGATCTCAACAGCTTTGCTCATGAGGTCCTCTCTATCCCTCGGGCCCACCAGATGGTCATGCAGTACTCGGTCATCGACGATAGCAAGAAGGCCCTCATCCTCCTGCGTCCCTACCAGATCCATGCCATCGAGGCTGTACAGGAAGCCTCTCGTCGCCAAGAGTCGGGCTATATCTGGCATACGACTGGATCAGGCAAGACCCTGACCTCTTACAAGGTGGCGCGCAATCTCTTGCAGATCCCAGCGATCCAAAAGACCATATTTGTCGTCGACCGCAGAGACTTGGACCAGCAGACGACCTCGTCCTTCCTCTCTTATGCGGCCAATGATGTCATCGACATCGACGAGACGGACAATACCCATGAACTGGTCAAGCGCCTAGGGGGCAATGACAAGCGCGTGGTGGTCACGACCATTCAGAAAATCACTACCATGATGCGCAAGTTTGAAGAAGGGAAGTACCAGCGGGATGCTGGGAAGATCAAGGATCTGCGCGTGGCCTTTGTCGTGGATGAGTGCCACCGGGCGGTCACGCCACAGACGCAAAAAGACATCAAGGCCTACTTCAAGAATTCTCTCTGGTACGGCTTTACAGGGACTCCGATCTTCAAGGAAAATAAACGCAAACAAGTGGGAGATCTGGCTCAGACCACCCACCAACAGTATGGCGATCGCCTACATGAATACACGGTCAAGGAAGCCATCCATGATGGGGCGGTTCTAGGTTTTAAGGTAGACTACCGCAATACCATCATCTCGGATCTCCTAGAAGAAGAGATCCCAGACCAGGCCTATGAGGACAAGGAGCACATGCTAGAGGTCCTCGATGCCATCCTCAATAAGAGCCAGCAACAGCTCAATATCCCTAAAGGGGTGGGAAAGACCTATGAAGCTATTTTGACGGTCAAGTCCATCCCACGAGCACAGGCCTATTATAATCTGCTCAAGAGCATACTTGCTGGCAAGGAGCGGGTCAAAGTCTCCGAGCGGGTCAAACGCCATTTGCCTGATTTTCCAAAGTTTACCATCACCTACTCAGTGTCTGAAAATGAGGAAGAGTCTATCGGCTACCAAGACCACATGAAGCAGGTCATGGAGGACTACAACCAAGAGTTTGGTACGCATTTTAATCTAGCGGATCTGCGGGGCTTTAACACCGATGTCAACAATCGCCTGGCCAGAAAGCAGGACAAGTATCTCTACCGCAATGAGCAGTTGGACTTGGTCATCGTAGTCGACCGTCTATTGACGGGTTTTGATGCACCTTGTCTTTCTACACTCTTTATCGATCGCAAGCCTATGCGCCCACAGGACTTGATCCAGGCCTTCAGCCGGACCAATCGGATCTTTGATGACAAGAAGCACTTCGGCCATATCATCACCTTCCAGCGCCCTCAAGCCTTTAAGGAAGCCGTCGACAATGCCCTCAAGCTCTACTCCAATGGGGGAGAAAATGAGGTCCTGGCACCAAGTTGGGAAGAAGAGAAGCGCAACTTCTTAAAAGCCTGGGCAGAGTTTAAAGGCCAAGTCACAGACTTCGAAGAAGAAGGAGTCGCCCTCGAGCAGGCCCCAACAGCCCAGCTCCGCAAGGTCGCCAAAGCCTATCAGGTCTTTGATAAGTACCAAGCTTCGATCCGCGTATACTCTGAGTATGATAAGGAAGAGATCTATCGGGAAACAGGCCTCAGCGACAGTCAGCTCGAAGCTTATCTGGGACTCTATCAAAATATCCTGGCGGAGATCAAGAGCAGGGATCCAGAAGTGGACAGCCAAGATGAGCTGGACATCCACTATGAGCTGGAGTCCGTCCAAGTCGACGAGATCAACTATGCCTATATCCTGATGCTGATCCAGAGTATGATCCAGCAGGAGGAAAATGAGGAGCAGACCCTGAGTGATAAGGATATCGCAACCGTGGATAGCTATATCGAGAGTCTGAACCGGACCAATCCAAGCCTAGCTGAGATCATCCAAAACCTCTGGACCCAAGTCCAAGAAGAGCCTGAACGCTACCGAGGACAATCCATCACCGGAGTCTTGGACCAGATGATCGAATCCGTCATTGAAAGCCATATCGAAAGCTTTGCCAAAAACTGGTATATCGGAGCCGACGAACTCCGCTACTATATCCAACACTACCGCAAAGGTGCCAAAAAACAAGCAGGCGAAAGCCAGCTCACTAAGAGCCAACGCTACAAAGACTACAAGGCAGAAGTAGCAGATGCCCTCAACCCACTCAGCTACAAAAAACAGATCAAAGAAGCCTATACCCAACTAATTGAAGAGGTGATTGAACCGCTGAGAGTGGGAAGGTAAGGAGGAAAGATGATTCCTGGAATAAATGAGCGATTTGTTAATCAGAATATTCACATTTTAGAGGTTACTTCTTTTACTAAGGAATTGAAAGAAAGAATAGAGAGTGAATTTAGAGTAATCTGTCACGGAGAATATGCTCTCATATCAAATAGTGTACATTTCTCAACTGAGCAATCACTAGAAGAATTTCTAAATTATCGATTACCTTATGCTAAAAATCAAAAAATAGGAGCTATTGGGGAGTTTCTTTTAAACCTTTTAATCAGAGAATATACCGATTTAGAAATTATTTCTCCTTTTTTTAACATGGAAGAAAGAAATGTGAAGAAGGGATTTGATATTATCGCACATGATACTGATGAAGATGTCTGGGTAATTGAATCCAAAGCAGGGGTTCCCAATGTTCAACAGAATGCTTCTAGTAAAATTCGTGAACGCTTGAATACTGCTCAACGAGATTTGAATAGTCGATTAAATATGGAAAATTCACAATTGTGGTTAAATGCAATTAAATCTGTTCGTTCTTCCGTAAAAAGTAGTGATGAAAAACAAAATGTTATAGATTTGCTTGAAAAATCAAGTAATACTCATGAAAGCAATGATAAAAATGTGGTTTTTGCGGGTATAGTTTTTTCATCTTTGAAAATTTCGCAGATTTCTAGTATTGATGTTGAAGATATTTACAATAAGTTTCTAGAAAAAAATATCTACAACCAAATAAAAATAATTGCAATTCAAAAAGAGACGTATAAAAAAATAATAATATTTTTATGTGGATTGATGTTTTTAAAGAGGATAAATAATGGGAGAAGAAAAACAGTCTCAAAAGGTAAATTTACTCACTTTAAAAAAACTATATAATACAGGCTTTCCCGATCTGTATTATAAGTTTTTAAAACAAGAGATAACAGATGAGTCAGATTTAGAGAAAATTTTGTCTTTAGCTATTTATTTTGTTTGTTTGGATAATAAAGAGCTAATTAAGTTAGGATACAGACTGTTTATTTTATACAGCCAGTACACATATGATTATAAACCATTGTATGAAGTTAGTTTAAATAAAGGTTTAATTCCTATTTCTCATTTTATCAGTGATGTTCTTGAATATGACATAAAATACGGCAATTCATATACGTTCTTTAATAATTTAGAAAGTAAGTTATATATTACTAACAATATATATAGAACGATAGGGCAACTTGAACTTAATAAATCCGTTGACTTAAATCTTAATAGATCACAAATCATTGTTGCACCAACCTCATATGGTAAAACAGAGTTAATTTTATCTTTTGTTGAAAAATTTCAAGACAAAAACATTTGTATTATTACACCTACTAAATCTTTTTTAACTCAGACTAAAAAGAGAATCGTTAACCAATTTGGTTATAGAAAAATCGTCACTCAGCCAGATATGTATTCAGAAATTGATTTACATATTTTAGCTGTATTAACGCAAGAGAGATTACTTAAACTACTTCAAGAACATCCAGAATTATCTTTTGATTTCATAATAGTTGATGAGGCGCATAATTTATTAGATAGATTTACACCTGATAATGCAAGGAGTGTACTTTTAACATCAGTATTAATAATAAACAAGAAGAGAAATCCTGCCTCAGTATATAAATATTTAACTCCATTCTTGATTGATAAAAAGAGTTTAGAAATTAAGTATTTGGGTAATGATTTGAATGAATGGCACAAGGTAACTGAACAAGTTAAATCAGAAATGTTTTTCTTTCATGATTTAAATAGAAATACAAAGGAACTATTGGATCAATTTTCTCCAAAAAGTCAAAGGTTTATTCAAATTCAAAAGCAAAGCATCACAAATGATTGTCAGGTTGTAATTAATGAAGCAGAAAGGAAAAATATTATTTATTTAAATAAACCTGTAGATATTGAAAGTTTTGCAATTGAATTGTCGAGTAATCTTAAACCAATTGAGCATCCAATTATTAAAAAAATTACCAACGATCTTGAGGAATTTATCCATAAAGATTATAAATTGATAGAGTGTATTCGTAAGGGTGTTATATACCATCATGGCTCGATGCCAGAGTCAGTCCGTTTTTATATTGAGGAGTTATATTCTGAGATAGATGAGATTAAATATTTAGTAGCAAATTCTACACTACTTGAAGGTGTTAATTTACCTGCGACTCGAATGTTTATTTTAAATCCTAAAAGAGGGAATAGTTATTTAACTCCATCAGGATTTAAAAATTTGATTGGGCGAATTTGTAGATTTAGTGAAATATTTAACCCTAAGACAGGGAAACTTGACTATTTATTACCAGAAATACATATTATAAAAGGCAAATATGCTCCGACTAATATGAATTTTGATATTTTTGTTAAAGGTAGAAAGTTACTTATACAAGATGAAAATAGTTCCCAAGATAATCCAGAAAATCCTTTATTAACCTACACTTCATCTTCAGACGATGAGAAAGGTAAAGCAGAAGAATTATTAGCAAACATTTCAGATGATGATATTGAAATTCAAGAAACTGTTAATATAGCTAAAACAGAAGTAGGAAAACTTTTATATCAAAATAATGTAACTATTTTTAATATTTTTACAATAGAGATGGAAATTCAATCACATTTATCTAATTTATCTATGGCTGAAAATCTAGATAGTGTTTTCGAATTGTTAAATTTTCTATTTTTCTCAAGAATTGATGAAAACAGTAATGAAGAGAATTTAAGACGATTAAAATCTCATAAAGCTCAATTATTTTACATTATGTTGATTAGTTGGAGGATGAGGTCTAAAAAAATGACAGCAATGGTAACTGATGTCCTAAATTATTGGGATGATTTGTCTACTAAGGAAAAGGAAAGTGTTTTCGTTGGAAAATGGGGAGATAAGACACGTGGTGGAGGTTTCAGAAAGCTTTGGACTGACTTAAACCAAAAGAATCATATAGAAAGAGTAAACTTAGCAATTGTTAGATTGAAGGAAGAGTATGATTTTATTGATAATGAAATTATGAAATTTATAGATGTACTTTTTAAATTGAACCTCATTTCTGCCAATCTGTATAATAAAATTAAATTCGGAACTACAGATGAGACGCGTATAGCCATGCTTAACTGTGGTGTAAGTGGCATAATTTGTGACCTTCTAGAAGAAAAATATAAAGATTATTATAGTGTAGATTTAAAACAGTGTTCGATTTTTTTTGATCCAATAATAATTGATAAAATGAATGAAAATAAAGAAAATGGAATTTTGATTTCTGAAGTGAAATTAAACATGAGAGAGTGATAGGAAAATGAATAAACCTAAAATAAGATTCAATGAATTTGAAAATATTTGGACTAAATCGAAATTAGGAGAATTATACGAAGTTTATTCCGGGAACACTCCGTCACGATCTGATGATAGGAATTATCAAAATGGAGAAATTCCATGGATAAAAACAACAGATTTAAATAATTCTATAATATGTTCTAATGAGGAAAATATCTCAGTATATGGAGCAACAAAATTAAAAGTTTTACCTGAAAAATCTGTTTTGATAGCAATGTACGGTGGATTTAATCAAATTGGAAGAACAGGGTTACTAGCTTATCCTGCTACGATTAATCAAGCCCTAGCAGCTTTGATGCCGGTCAATGAGATTAATCCAAATTTTCTACTAAATTTTTTAAATTTTAAAAAGGAAAGCTGGAGAAATGTCGCAGCGAGTAGTAGAAAAGATCCCAACATTACAAAAAATGATGTAGAAAAATTTAAAATATCTTTTCCATCTCTAGACGAACAATCCGCCATTGGCTCTCTTTTCCGCACCCTCGACGACCTTCTGGCTAGCTACAAGGACAATCTTGCTAACTACCAATCTCTCAAGACGACCATGCTCACCAAGATGTTTCCCAAAGCTGGACAGACTGTTCCTGAGATTCGTTTAGATGGATTTGAAGGAGAGTGGGAAAAGTCTAAATTAAAAGATGTCGCTCATCGTGTACAGGGTAATGATGGAAGAATGGATTTACCAACTTTAACAATTTCTGCATCTGGCGGTTGGATGAATCAAATTGATCGATTTTCTGCTAATATTGCTGGAAAAGAACAAAAGAATTATACCCTTTTAAAAAAAGGGGAACTATCATATAACCATGGTAATTCAAAACTAGCAAAATATGGAGTTGTTTTTGAACTACAGGAATATGAAGAAGCACTCGTTCCAAAGGTTTATCATAGTTTTAGAGTTAATCAACTAGCTGATGCTAAATTTATTGAAAT
The DNA here is from genome assembly GCF_041432105.1 of Streptococcus sp. 27098_8_148. Taxonomy (NCBI): domain Bacteria; kingdom Bacillati; phylum Bacillota; class Bacilli; order Lactobacillales; family Streptococcaceae; genus Streptococcus; species Streptococcus sp. 27098_8_148. The sequence goes on from NZ_JAPVYY010000008.1 coordinate 63,184, forward strand.
TATGTTTTCAACAAAAATCCCAGATCGGGAACTAGGAAAACTCGTTTCATCAGGGGCGAGAATGGATGGATTGTTAAATATTAGTTTTGATGATTTTATGAATATTGCAATTATTATTCCAACAGTTGCTGAACAACAAGCCATCGGTTCCTACTTCTCAAACATCGATAACCTCATTGCTTCTCACCAAGAAAAAATTTCTCAGTTAGAAGCACTCAAAAAGAAACTCTTACAAGATATGTTTATCTAACCTTCAAAAATTAACCTTATAATCATATACAAGTCCATCATTTTTCGAATAGTATAAGTGAGCCCCTTTGATTCTTCAAAGGGCGCTCCTTAGTATTTAATAACTTAAAAGTATTTACTTTTAATAACTTTAGAGTTATAATAAATTCGAAAAGAGGTTGCTTTGTGCACGCTATTTATTTTTATAAGGACAAACAGGGGAACCAACCGGTCCTGGACTACATGAGGGAGCTAGCTCGTCGCGATAATAAGGACAGCCGGATCAAACTAAACAAGCTCAACGACTACATCGAGCTTTTGAGCCAGCATGGAACACGTGCTGGCCACCCCTACATCAAGCATCTGGATGCGGAGATCTGGGAGTTGAGACCCTTACGGGATCGGATTTTATTCGTGGCTTGGCTGGATGGGAGCTTTGTCTTATTGCATCATTTTGTCAAAAAGACGCAAAAGACACCTAGACGAGAGATCGAGAAAGCCAAGCGGGAGTTGCAAGATTTGAAGGAAAGAGGGCTAAGAGATGAAGAATAGCGCCATTGGCAGCAATTGGAAAGATGTGAGAGCAGAGCTCTTCACCAAGGAAGAAATCCTGGAAAGTGATCTGCGGGTCGCGATTATGACAGAGCTGATCGAAGCCCGGCATGAAAAAGGCATTAGCCAAAAGAAACTAGAAGAACTCAGTGGGGTCAGCCAACCGGTCATCGCTCGGATGGAGACGGGAAAGACCAGTCCTCAATTAGACACGGTCTTGAAAGTCTTAGCCAGTCTGGGCAAGACCCTCGCCGTAGTCCCACTGGAACAAGAAAAGGTCTAAAAGGAATCAGAAAGAATTACTATGGAAACAACACAAACCTCCCAGTCGCTCTACCAAGCCCTGTGGAACTCAGCAGATGTGCTCCGCTCTAAGATGGATGCCAATGACTATAAGTCTTACCTTTTGGGGATGATCTTTTACAAGTACCTCTCAGATAAGTTGCTCTTCTTCGTGGCGGAGACCATGGAGGAGGAGACAGAGAGCTTGGATGAAGCCTTGGCGATTTACCGATCTTACTATGAGGATCCCGATTCTCAAGAGGACTTGATCTCCGTCATCACCGATGAGCTCAACTATGTCATCAAGCCCGACTTGACCTTTACGGCCTTGGTAGACCGGGTCAATGAAGGGACCTTCCAGCTGGAAGATCTGGCTCAGGGTTTCCGAGACATCGAGCAAAGTGATGACCTCTATGAAAACCTCTTTGAGGACATTGATCTCTATTCCAAGAAGCTAGGGGCAACTCCTCAAAAGCAAAACCAGCTAGTGGCTGCCGTTATGAAAGAGCTGGCAGTGCTGGATGTGGCGGGTCATGCAGGAGACATGCTTGGGGATGCTTACGAGTACTTGATTGGTCAGTTTGCGACCGACTCGGGTAAGAAAGCTGGAGAGTTCTATACGCCCCAGCCTGTAGCCAAGCTCATGACCCAGATTGCCTTTTTAGGGCGTGAAGACCAGCAGGGCTTTACCATCTACGATGCCACCATGGGATCGGGCTCCCTCTTGCTCAATGCCAAGAAATATTCTCACCAGCCTGAAACGGTTCAATACTTTGGTCAGGAGCTCAATACCTCTACCTATAACCTGGCTCGGATGAACATGATCCTACACGGGGTTCCGGTGGAAAACCAGTTCTTGCACAATGCGGATACGCTAGATGAAGACTGGCCGACCCAAGAGCCGACCAACTTTGATGGGGTCCTCATGAACCCACCCTACTCCGCTAAGTGGTCTGCAAGCTCCGGCTTCCTCCAAGATCCTCGTTTCTCCCCATTTGGCAAGCTCGCGCCTCAGTCCAAGGCAGACTTCGCCTTTCTCTTGCACGGTTATTACCACCTCAAGCAGGACAAGGGTGTCATGGCGATCGTCCTTCCTCACGGGGTCCTTTTCCGCGGCAATGCTGAAGGAACCATTCGCAAGGCCTTGCTGGAAGAAGGGGCCATTGATACGGTGATTGGTCTTCCTGCCAATATCTTCTTCAATACCAGCATCCCAACGACGGTCATCATTCTCAAAAAGAACCGTACTAATCGTGATGTCTACTTTATCGATGCCTCTAAGGAATTTGACAAGGGCAAGAACCAGAACATCATGACGGATGCCCATATCGAGAAGATCCTCAAGGCCTATAAGAGCAGAGAGGACATGGATAAGTTTGCTCATCTGGCTAGTTTTGAGGAGATCGTCGAGAATGACTACAACCTCAATATCCCTCGCTATGTGGACACCTTTGTGGAAGAAGAAGTGGAGCCACTGACAGAGATCGTGGCTAAGATCAACCAAACCAACGCTACCATCGAGACCCAGACTGCTTCTCTCCTAGACATGCTCAGCCAACTTCATGGAACGACACCAGAAGCCGATGCCGAACTCAAGAAATTTGTCCAAGAGTTTAAGGGCTAGGGTGCGAGGAGATAGGGATTAGGTAAAGGGTACTCTATTCGCTATTTCCCAAATTTTTTTCGAATGATAGAAGTAGAGGGACCTTCCCTCTATTTTTTATCGAAAAGGAGCAGGGATGCAAAAGAGACACGCGCATGTATCGCCGACCTTGGATATCATGGCCAAGAAGATTTTTAGTTTACCGGAGGTGACGGCAGCATTTATTCGGGACATTTTGGAGCTGGATGTAGCGGATGCTCAGATTGTGGAAGGAAGCCAGCCCCACAGCATGGCCTATGAGGAGGATGACCTGTTCTCCACTGCGGTGGATGTGAGAGCCAAGCTCCACGACGGGACCGAGGTGATCATCGAGATCCAGATTCGCAAGCAGCAGTATTTCTTGAATCGGTTCCATTACTATTTGGCCAATCAGCTGGTGGAAAATGTGCAAAAACTGCGCCAGCAAGGTCAGACACATAAGATGTATGAGCAGATGGAGCCCGTCTATGGGATTGCGATTTTGGAGAAGTCGCTCTTACTGGATGAAGAGGCTGCCATCAATAAATACTGGCTGACCAATAGCCAGTCCGGCAAGCAACTTAAGGCCTATTATAAAAATGGCAAGCACCAAAATCTTCTGCAGGTTGCCTTTTTAGAGCTAGACAAGTATAATAAAGATGAGAACCTGACAGATGCAGGCAGACAGTGGCTAGAGTTTTTTGGGAATCTTCCCTTCACAAAAGCTCCCAGTCAGGCTGTCGCCCACGCAGATTCATTATTAGATTCATCTAGCTGGACCAAGGAGGAAAAGACCATGATAGACGCGCGTATTCGTATTCAAGAAAATTATGATATGACCCTGGAGACGGCGATTGATGAAGCGCGTGAAGAAGGTCTGGAACAAGGTCGGAATGAAGCTCGTTTACAGTTGGTATGCGAGATGGTCTCACGAGGAATGACGCCTGATCTGATATCAGAGATGACAGGTTTGTCGCTTGAAGAGATTGAGACTCTTCTTTCTTGAGTCGTTAAAAGAGGTAGTGCCTCTTTTCTTTTTGAAAAAACTTGAAAATTTTCCCATTTTTTCAATCCGCCTTTCTAGAATTGTGGTAGAATAGAGTCAACAAAGAGCTATCCTCACCAACAGTGTGATCGATACTAGAAAAGAGGATTCTGATGACAAGAAAAATTGGTATTATTGGTTTGGGGCATGTGGGTGCGACCTTGGCACACAGCATGATTTTGAAACACACCTGTGATCATTTGGTCTTGATTGATACCAATGAGAAAAAGGTCAAGGCTGATGCCTTGGATTTCTGTGATACGGTTGCCAATACAGGTTATCCGGTGCATATCACGGTCAATGACTACGCGGCTTTAAAAGATGCGGATGTCGTGGTGTCGACTCTTGGAAATATCGAGTTGCAGGCTAATAACACTGATGACCGTTTTGCGGAGCTTCCTTTTACTAGCAAGCAAGTAGTGCAAGTATCGCGTGATTTGAAGGCTTCTGGTTTTAGCGGGGTCTTATTGGTAGTGACCAATCCGGTCGATGCCGTCACTCAACTCTATCAACAATATACTGGCCTTCCAAAAGAGCAGGTGATTGGGACAGGGACGTTACTGGATACAGCTCGGATGAAGCGTGCAGTCGCTGATCGTTTGCAGGTTTCTCCTGCTAGTGTATCAGGTTACAACCTCGGTGAGCACGGAAATTCTCAATTTGTTGCTTGGAGTCAGGTCCGTGTCAAGGGACACGCTATTACCGATCTCTTCTCTCAAGAAGAGCTTGACGCCATCAACTACGAGTCCTTGCGCGGTGGTCACACGGTCTTCTTTGGTAAATTCTATACTAACTTTGGGATTGCAGCAGCAGCCCAACGCCTGGCAGAAGCTGTGATCAATGATAGCCACGAGGAAATGCCAGTGTCTAACTATCGTCCAGAATATGGAACCTATCTTGGCTATCCAGCGATCGTAGGTCGAAAAGGAATTCTTGAACGATTGGACTTGCATTTGACAGAAGAAGAAAAAGAAAAATTACTCCATTCAGCTGAAACCATCAAGGAAAATACACGAAAAGGATTGGAGCATGCATAAAAGCAAGAGGCTGGGACAAAAGTCCTAGCCTCTCAATTATTTTTGGATTGTCGAGCAAGACGCAGTGGTTGAGTGGGCTCTACTACGCTGATTTCATCAGCTTTTACAGCTCTACTCAACTGTGCGGAGGTGGGACGACGAAATCAAATTCTAACGAATTACCGATTTCTGTCCCACTCTCATTTTCTGCAATTTTTTCGAATGGTATAAGTGAGGGGATTCCCTACACGAAATCATTGGAGGTTGCTATGAAGAAACGACACGAGTAAGTATCGCCCACCTTGGATTTAATGGCAAAAAAGATTTTTAGTCTGCCGGATGTGACAGCCAAATTCATCCGCGAAGTATTGGATCTGCCAGTAGAGTCCGTTGAGATTTTAGAAGGAGACCAAATCCATGAGCAGGGGTTTTTAGGGGATCTTCCTTTTGAAACATCCGTTGATGTGAGAGCAAGACTAGATAGTGGGCTTGAAGTGATCATTGAGATTCAAGTTTTGAAGCAAGAGTATTTCTTGAATCGTTTCCACTATTATTTAGCCAATCAACTGGTAGAAAATGTCCAACGCAAGCGAAAGAAAGGAGCGACCCATTCTATGTACCAGGAGCTGGAGCCGGTCTATGGGATCGCTATCCTGAAGCGAAGTATTTTTCCTCATTTAGATTCACCCGTCAATGTCTATGAAATGCGCCATACAGTAGACGGGACACCTCTTTATAGCTCTCGAAAGAATGGAGTAGCGCACAATATGTTAAAGGTTGCCTTTTTAGAGTTGGATAAGTATAATGAAAGTAGAGATACGGAGTTGAATGCTCACTGGAGACAATGGCTTGAATTTTTTGGCAATCGCCCATTCAGTCATCAACCAGATCAAGTGATCGAGCAGGCAGAATCACTCCTGATCCCATCAAATTGGACAAGGGAGGAAAAAGAAATGATTGATGAACGGATTCGTATCAGAGAAAATTGGGAAATGAGCATGGATACCTTTCGGAAAGAACAACTGGAAGCCGGTTTTCAGAAAGGGTTGAAAAAAGGTCTTGAACAGGGACTCGAACAAGGACTCGAGCGTGGTCTCGAACAAGGCCTCGAACAGGGTCTTGAACAAGGTCTCGAACAGGGATTAGAGCAGGGATTAGAACAAGGCAGACAAGAAGGCATGGAACTGGGAGTTCAAGCTGGTCAGCAGTCTCTGATTCAGAAGCTGGCTTTGAAGGGAATGAGTATCGAGATGATTGCTGAAATGACGGATTTATCCAGGGAATCCATCAAAAAAATGTTGGCTACTGATTCGTCTAACGAGGAGTAGTAGCGCGAACAGAATTTGTGGAACAAAGAAACTTTGAGAATTATCTTGCTTAGAAAAAAGTAGTTCTAGAATGGATTGTAAAGATCTCTGGGAGTCGTTTTTCTTGGATGTTGATCCTCTACAGATTTATACGGTTGTGATTTATTGAAGGTTGGAGACTTTTGTCCAACCTTTTTTCTCATTCTTCTTGGCCCATCCTTAGTGAAATGGAATAAAAGTTTAAAATGTCCGAGTTGTAATCCTTGACATTACATTATGATCGTGTATAATAGCTATTGTAACAAAAAATCTTACAACAGAAAGAGGAGACAACAATGAAAAACATTTTATTTATCGTCGGATCTCTTCGTCAAGGATCTTTTAACCACCAAATGGCTAAGAAAGCAGAAAGCCTTCTGGAAGGAAAAGCAACGGTGACTTACTTGGACTACAAGGACATTCCAATGATGAACCAAGATTTGGAAACACCAACCCTGCCTGCTGTGCAGGCAGCGCGTGATGCGGTTCTTGCTGCGGATGCCATCTGGATCTTCTCGCCAGTCTATAACTTTGCTATTCCAGGTGTAGTGAAAAACCTGATCGACTGGCTTAGCCGTGCCCTTGACCTGTCAGAAACTCGTGGTCCATCTGCCCTTCAAGATAAGATCGTAACGGTTTCTTCAGTAGCCAATGCCGGACACGAACCAATGTTTGAGGCATACCAAGCGCTTTTGCCATTCGTTCGAACTCAAGTAGTTGGAGAGTTCACTGGAACAACTGTTAACCCAGAAGCTTGGGGAACAGGTGAATTAATCTTGACGGACGAAGCAGTGGAAGGACTGAAAAAACAAGCACAAGATCTATTAGAAGCATAAGAAAAAGCTGAGACAAAAGTCTCAGCTTTTTTAGATACTAAAGAGTTGTCCGAAGAAGTAAGTCACACCCATGGTGAGAAGGCCAATGATCAGGTTGCGAAGCATGGCTTGCTTGGTTGGTGCTTTTCCCAGTTTTGCACTGGTATAGCCAGTGAAGATTAAGGATAGTCCAACAACGAAGACTGTCACCGGAATGCGATAGGTAGCTGGAAAGAGAATGATAGAGAGCATTGGAGGAAGGGAACCAACCGAAAAAGCAAGGAAGCTAGATGCAGCAGCATGCCAAGGATTAGTAAACTCCTCATATTCGATACCATATTTCTCTTCGACTAGGGCTTTGAGGGGATGTTTCAGAAAGGCCCGTTCTGTCAAAATCTTTGCGGAAGTTTCGCATTCTCCATTTTGAAGATAAGCGTGGTAGAGAGATTCTCTAGCTAACTTTGGATCGCGATCCAACAAGGCTTGTTCGCGGTTAACAGCGGCTTCTTCCGTGTCTTTTTGAGTGGAAACAGAGACATACTCACCGCCCGCCATCGAAAAGGCACCTGCCAGAATCGCTGATAAGCCAGAAAGGAAAATGATCCAGATGTTTGAGGTGGCACTGGCTACCCCAATCACCACCCCAGCAATAGAAATAATCCCATCATTGGCCCCGAGAACAGCGGCTCTCAAGATATTCAATCGGTCGTTAAATGATTCATCTACTCCATGTTTCATTTCATTCATACAATGTCTCCTTTATCTTGTTTAGAATGATTATAAATAAAGTACAAAAAGAAAGCAAGGATTTTAACTCAAATGATAAAAGTTCGACAATTTAATGAAATTTAAGTTATAATCTTTGGCACTGCAAGCAAAAAGAAAGAATAGGTCATACGCCTATTCTAGCAAGATTTATTTAGCAGAAGTGACTTTACCTTTGAGGATCCTGATGGCATTGTCACACGGGTCAGAAAAGGATAACAAAAAAACAGCAAATTGCTGTTTTATGATGAGAAAAATTAATTCGTATCTTGTTCTTTCCCAACAACCCAAAATAAGAGAAGGAGTTGGAAGATGCCCAAGGCAAATAAGACCATAAAACCGTTGCGACTTCCTTTAGCAGTGGCTTGAGTAAAGTCCATCTTTTGATTAGCTTGGCTCATGGCAACAATCAGCGAAGCCAGTGTTGTTCCGACAGCACCTGCAAATTGTTGCAGGGTGTTAAAGATCGCGTTCGCATCAGGTTGCTCTTCCAGAGAGAGTTGTTTTTGTCCGTTGGTCATAATATTGCCAAAGGACAGTCCCATACCGGTCATGAAGATCATGTAAAAGATGAGAATCAAGCCATTTGTCAGCTTCAGTCCAAAGAGGGTAAAGTGGAAATGGGCCAGAAGAATTAAAGTAGCTCCAAGGAGAATCGGTTTGCGGGCACCCAACTTATCTAGAATGAGACCAGAGAAGGGAGCAAAACCAGCCCCAATGATGGCTCCTGGAAGCAGCATCAAGGCTGCAAGCGTGGTACTCGAGTGGTTGACTAATTGGACATAATTGGGCAAGAGGAAACTCATGGCCAGAGAACCTAATTGGAAGGTGAAAAAGGCAAGAACATGGCCAGTGAGGAGATGGTTCTTTAAGATGGCAAGGTTGATAATGGGAGTCTCTAACTGATTGGACCGCCAGACCAAGAGAACCAGTCCCAAGAACCCAATCACTAGCCAACCAAGGACAGAAAAACTAAAGAAAGCATGGTCAGAGAGACCGTGAATGCCTAGAATCAACCCTAAGAAAAGGGCAATGATAGCAAGGAGACTCATGATATCAAGGGTTTCTCGTTTGACTTTACTGATTTGTTCAATGGAGCGAAGTCCTGCAACTAGCGAAGCTAGAAGGATCGGGAATTGAACCAAAAAGATGGACCGCCAACCGAAGTTAGCCGTCAAGAGACCACCGACAGTAGGCCCAATGGCTGGTGCAATGGCTGTAATTAGGGTACCCACTCCCATCATGAGACCGATCTTGCGTTTTGGGACCTGCTCTAAAATGATATTAAACATTAGAGGAAGGGCAAAACCAACCCCCATTCCTTGGACCAATCGCCCCAGGACCACAAAGCCAAAACTTGGGGCAAGGAAGTCGATAAGAACACCTAAAACAGAGAGAAGATTTCCAACTAAAAAGATGGACTTCATTTTAAAAGAGCGTTTGAGGTAGGCAGACAAGGGGACCACACAGGCAACCACTAGAAGATAGATGGTCGTAACCCACTGGACGGTTGCAGTATTGATTTCAAATTCCTTCATCAATATTGGGAAGGTGATATTCATAGCGGTTTCCCCAGCCACCCCGCAAAAGGAAAGGATCCCTGTTGCAAAAATAGCGTACAGGACCTTGGCTGAAATTTTTTCTTGTGACATGGACGTCTGATTCCTCCTAAATCTTTCTATAATGTTGTAAAAATGGTCTGAAAATCCATCCTATCTCTCTCATTTCCCATCAATTCCAATTGCTATGAGCATAGCAGGCTGACGTTAACATGATTCATCGTTTTGTTAGCTAACAAATAGTATAGAGGAAATGAAGACCCCTGTCAAAGAGTTTTTGAAAAGTTTTGAAAATTTTAACAGCATTCTCAACTGATGACGTCTTTCCAAACGAAAGGAAAGGCTCGCCAGTATGGTATAATAAGAAGAAAGTAAGCAACGTGAATAAGTCAATCAACTCGAACAGGAGGCCCCATGACCAAGTATTTAGTCCAGAAGTTTTTCTGGTTACGAGAAAAAAGTTTGATTCAAATTTCCCAGAAGACCCTGGTTTCCTTATTTCCTTTTTTCCTATTTTCAGGGATCATTCGGGTGATCGCTCTATCAGTCTTTTCCGATCGAGGCTATATCCATCAGCTCTTTTCGATGGAAAGCTGGTTGCCGTGGGATCAAGCTATTAGCCAAGTCCTTATCAATTTTTCCAATTTTTTAGGAGGTCTAGCAGGACCTTTAGCGACTTACTTCGCTGGAAAATATACAGCTGGGCACTATGGTAGAAGTACAGGGACAGCCGGCGTGACTGCTCTTTTGGTCAGTCTAATAGTGGGGTCTCAGGAATTGTTGGTGGGCCCCCTCCATGATGGGCTACTGACGCGTATCACCTTACCTGCGACGACCAATATTGTCTTAGCGATTTTTTTAGGCTATCTAATTGGGCAGATCTTTCGTCTATCCAAGGCCAGTGACGACCAGATTGTAGACAAGGATTTCATCTATCAACCCAAGACGGTGCGTCCCATTTTCTTATCCTTACTCCTTGGAATTAGCCTCAATCTTCTTCTCCTTCTGGGGAATCAATACCGTGTTTTTCAAACGATCGGTCAGTTCTTTAGTTCTCTCACGGTAAGCAGTCATCATCTCTTGTCCACCTTTGTCATGGGACTATTTAGTGGGCTATCTGCTTGGTTTGGTAATAGTCAAGCCTTTGCCTTGAACTCAATTGCGGATGATAACTTTGCTTTGGAAAATCTCACCTACGCTGTGACCCATCATTCAACGACAGGCATTCCTCATCTCTATACCTTGACCAATTTGTACCGCAGTTTTGGTCTGGTAGGTGGAATTGGTGCAGTTCTAGCCTTATTGGTAGCGATCCTGCTGGTTTCACGAAGTCAAAAGGACAAGAAAGTCAGCCTCCTCAGTCTGTTTCCAAGTCTCTTTAACAATGGGGCTTCTTTCATGGTAGGGATACCGGTCCTTCTCAACCTCCTATATGTGATTCCCTTCTTATTGATCCCCTTGGTGAATATGGCGATAGCAGCTGTAGCTTTGTGCCTCAAACTGATGCCAGCAGCCGTCTATCCGGTGCCAGATGGGACTCCTAGCCTTCTCTATGCTTTTATTGGAACCGGAGGAAGTTTGAGAGCCTTAGCTGTCAGTATACTTTGTTTTGCCGTCGATGTGCTCCTTTATCTACCATTTGTCCGCATGGGAAATCGTATCCGAAAAGATTTAAAAGTGAAAGGAGAAAGCGATGAAGCCATCTAAAAAAACAGCCATCGTCCTTACTTTGGTCAGTCTTTTCTTGATCGCTTTAGCCATTCCTTCTTATAGCTGGACTCGGACCAATGTTTCAAGAATCGAGAAATTTTATAATTCAAAATTGTCTCCCATCATCATGATCCCGGGAAGCTCTGCGACAGAGAACCGCTTTGATGGCTTGGTGACCAGGCTCAACCAAGACCGCCAAGGAACCAAACACAGTCTACTTAAGGTTAAGGTTTGGAATGATGGGCATATCACCTATAGTGGAAGTATGGATGCCAAGGACAATGAGCCGGTAATTGTGGTTGGTTTTGAAAACAACAAAGATGGTTATAGCAACATTAAAAAGCAAGCCAAACTATTTAATCAAGCCTTCGAAGCCCTTCAAGAAAAATACAATTTTAATAATTTTAAAGGCTTGGGTCATTCCAACGGTGGCTTGATTTATACAGCCTTTATTGAAAATTATCTAGGGGATTATGATGTGGATCTCAAGACCCTCATGACCATCGGAACTCCCTACAATTTCACGGAGACCAATATCAAAAATAAATCTGAGATGTTGGCCGATTTTATCAAGGGAAAAGAAGCTATCCCCACAACCCTTCATATGTATTCAGTAGCAGGGACCATCACCTATGATTCAGATGAGTTGGTCCCAGATGCCAGTGTTTCTGCTGGGAAGTATATCTACCAAAACCAAGCAGCTAGCTATACGGAGATTACGGTGACGGGGGAAGATGCCCAGCACTCGGACCTTCCAACCAATGATGAGGTGGTTGCCTTGGTGAAAGAGCATATTGAAAGTCAAACGGATCGTCGAGCCAAACCGAATAAAATAAACTAAGTGTGACGAAGGGATTTCTTCCTCATGCTTTTTTTAGTATAATAAAGTTTAGTATGAAAATAAGGGAGACTATAGGAAATAAGATGAAAAGAAAACATTGGATGCAGTTGAGCTTAGTGGCTTCAAGTACGCTCTTGTTGACAGGATGTTACCAAAGATACCAGCGCCAGTCCAGTCCTAAAAAAGAGGTTGCAACGAGCCAGACAAGCACTAAAAAACAAGCGAAAAAAGCAGATAACAAACAATTATACCAGTCTGTTTTTTCAGACTACCAAAAGATTTTTGCCACTTCAAAAGAGTTAGATGCCATTTCCAAATTGAATGATGCATTAGCCAAAGAAGATCGGATGATCAATAGTTGGGTGATCGAGACCGTGATCAATCAGCCAGAAGCCGTTCGCTATGCCTTTAAGGACTTAAATAACGATGGGGTAGATGAGATGATCATCGCCAATCAGCAGACCGATGGAAGCTACTTTGTGACAGGAGTTTATTACCTCAAGGACCAAAAACCGACTCTGCTAGCTGAAGGTTTCGTCGCTGGACACGGTGGAGCGCGCAATGCGACGACCCTCTATCAGGGAGGAGAAGTCTTAGAAGTCAGCTGGATGTCAGGAACTGGCCGTGGGGTAGCTGTGCTTTCACGGATAGAAAAGACGCCTCAAGCTGCGACCAAAGTCCAGGAAGAAGAAGTCCAAGTACCTGGGTCAGATCTGAATAGCCTCTTTGGAAAATCGGATGAGGAAAAATTGGATCTCAAGAGTTTCGATTGGCAAACTTTTGACAGCACACCATCAGCGGGAAATAGCCAAAGCCAGGAAAAAACGCCTTGGAATGCTGAGAAATCAGCAAAATTGGCAGAATTTATGAAGACCTGGGGCGAAAAGATGGGCCAACCCAACTATCAAAAAGGCATCGCTGGCGGTGATGTAGGACCAGACAACCTCTATACTCTAGGGGAAAATAGCAAGATGGATGCCATTTATACGGATACTGGTCAAGGAAATGCAAAATACCGCATCGTGGAACGCTATAGCAATTGGGACAAGTATCCAGATGTGCATAGTTATTTCTTTGCCATTACAGATACAGGAGAAGGCATTGTCTTTCATTCTCCAACGACCAATGGTGGAAAGATGTATCTAAAACCAACGGACAACAAGGAACTACAAGAAGAATTTACACAGTTACTTCATCAATAAAAAGAAGAATAAACCAGAAAAAGACTGTTTTTCTGGTTTTGTTTATTCAAATAATGAATAAAAATACAAAATAAACGATATTTTTCAGGATAGAAAATATGTTAAAAACTAGTGATAATTAGCGGTATACAAGTGTTTAAAAACAGAAAATGTTTGACAATTAAAGGAAAATCATTTAAAATATATTCATTCTTTATTTATAGGAGAAAAAATATGAAAAAACTTCTTACAGCCGGTGTGGCTCTCTTGTCAGTTGCAACGTTAGCAGCTTGTTCTGGTAAAACTGCTTCAGAATCATCAAGCAAAGATGCAAAAGCTTCTTCTAGCAAAGTAGAAAAATCATCTACTTCAGAAAGCAAATCAAGCAGTTCATCAAAATCATCTAAATCAGCAACCTCTTCTGTTAAAATTCCAGAAATTGTCTTGTTGACTGATGATGAAATCGATAATGCCAAAACAATTGGTGATATGAAAACTCTTTATAGTAAATTAGTGGATAACTATAAAAAATATGCTCAAGATATTGGCGATCAAATTCCCGAATCACTGAGATCTAAATATACTCAACAAGTGGAACCAGCTCTCAAGACATTGGACGAATCAAAAACTCAATTTGATACAGCACTTTCAACTGGTGGTTCAGATGATACGGTTGTTCCTGAACAAGGGCGTACTGTTTTTGTACAACAATTGAAATCTGGACGTGACACTATGAAACAAGCTCTTGAAAGTGCATATAAATCAATTGCGCCATTGCTCTCTTCATCAGCTGAATAATCAATGAAAAAAATAGGGTAGGACCTCAAGTCCTAGCCTATTTTTGCTTTCTTACAAAAATGTAAGAAATAAAGGGTAAAATGTAAGGTTATGTTATGGTGAAAGCGTTTCAGCTTTAGTACAATAGACTTGTAAAAAAAGATTGAAGCTTTTATCGAGCTAGAAAGGAATGGACCATGATCCTACTAGACGTTCAACATATCAAAAAAATCTACAAAACCCGCTTTCAAGGAACGCAGGTTGAAGCCTTAAAGGATATTCACTTCACCGTGGAAAAGGGTGAGTATGTCGCCATTATGGGGGAATCAGGATCCGGGAAATCAACCCTCCTCAACATCCTGGCCATGCTGGATCAGCCGACGGAAGGGCGGGTTTACCTCAATGGCACAGATACCTCAACCATCAAAAACAAGGATGCCTCCAGCTTCCGCCGGGAAAAACTAGGCTTCGTTTTTCAAGACTTCAACCTGCTCGATACCTTGTCGGTCAAGGACAATATCCTCCTTCCACTGGTCCTCTCTCGCAGACCGGTCAAGGAAATGATGAGTAAGGTCGATAGCGTGAGTCGGGAGTTGGGCATTCACCAGCTTTTAGAAAAATATCCCTACGAAATCTCTGGTGGGCAAAAGCAAAGGGTAGCCGTAGCACGGGCCATCATCACCTCACCTGAAATTCTCCTTGCGGATGAGCCAACAGGGGCGCTGGATTCCAAATCTTCGGCTGCGTTGCTCGATGTCTTTGAGGATATCAATAGCATGGGCCAAACCATTCTCATGGTGACTCACTCGACTGCAGCGGCAGCACGGGCCAAGCGCGTGCTCTTTATCAAGGACGGGATTCTTTACAACCAGATCTTCCGCGGGGAAAAGACAGAGCGTCAGATGTTCCAAGAAATCTCGGATACCTTGACGATCATGGCGGGAAAGGAGGATCGTGATGTTTAAATTAACAAGTAAATTGGCTCTTTCCAACCTCAAACAAAATCGCAATCTCTATTATCCCTTTGCCTTGGCTGTTATTTTAACGACCATGATCCTTTATAGTTTTATCGCCTTGTCATTGACCCCTCATTTAGAGGATTCTTACGGAGGGGGATCGGCGAGAACTGTTCTTGGTTTTGGCAGTTTCGTCGTCCAGCTGGTCGTCATCATTTTAGTGGCTTATGCCAATGGCTATGTCATGAAAAATCGTTCCAAAGAACTGGGCCTGTACAGTGTTCTGGGAATGGAGAAGAAGCACCTCCTCGTCATGACCTTTTGGGAATTACTTTATTTCTATATCCTCACAGTTGGAGTAGGACTGGGTTTGGGACTCTTGTTTGATCGCTTGATTTTCGCCTTGCTTCTAAAATGTATGGGTTTACCAGTCGTCATTCAATCAACCTTCCAGATAGGGGCTGTTCTTAACACTTTACTTGGGTTAGCCTTAGCTTTTGGCCTCATTCTCTTGTTGAATTCTTTCCGCCTCTTGCGCTACAGTTCCCTCCACCTCATGCAACAGAAAAAGGCAGGAGAGAAGAAGGGACGCTTCTTGCTAGTCCAAACTCTTTTAGGAATTGGGCTCTTAGGAATTGCGTTTTATATAGCGCTAACCGCAGAGCGTCCGGTGGCGGCTGTCCAAGGATTCTTTATTGCCGTCATCTTGGTCATTCTAGCGACTTATCTCTTATTCAACGCAGGCTCTATTACCTTCTTAAGATTTCTCAAAGGTCGGAAATCCTATTATTACAAGCCAGAGAATTTTATATCTGTCTCTAACTTAATAGCTCGGATGCGAAAAAATGCAGCGGGCCTCGCGACCATTAGTATTCTTTCCACCATGGTCTTGGTCACCTTAACCGGGTCGCTCAATATCTTTATTGGAGGGCAGAATTACCTAGATACGGTTTACCCTTCTGATTACATGATTAGTGTGGGGCATATGCCTTCAGATGCTGAGACAGAACCGGTTATCAAGGATGTTCAAGCTCAAATTAAGAAAACAGCCGATGCAACACATCTGTCAGATTATCAGGTGGTACAGACAACATATTGGTCGGCTGAAATTCGAAAGATTGATGGAAGGAGCTTAGAGGTGAATGACCAGTCCACTCCATCAACTGGTCAGGAGTTGAAGTCAGAAGGAACAGTCTACTTTTTTGATCAGGCGACTTATGAGCAACTGACGGGGCAAAAAGTTGAGCTTGGGGAAAATGAAATCTTGGCTTATGGGTATCAGTATCCTGGAAGATTAGACGCACAATTAGAAATCAATGGGAAAACTTTCACGATTAAACAAAAATTAGATTCCAATTTTATCCAAGGGAAACTCCCTCAATCCGACCTGTTTCAACACCAAATGGGCTTGTACCTGGTTCTTCCTGACTTGAACCAACTGGGACTAAAAGTTGATAAAAATTTGGAATTTTCTATTAACGCAAAAGATAAAGATAACCAAGATTTTATCTCTGGTTTGATCAAAGAGCTGTATTCGACAGACAAAATCAGTCAATATGGTGCGACTTATTTTGGTGGATTTGATCGATACAGTATAGAGAAAGATTGGCGTGAAACAGCAGGGACTCTTCTATTTATCGGGATTTTTCTATCGGTGATCTTTCTATTAGCTACAGTTCTCGTCATTTACTACAAACAGATTTCAGAGGGTCATGAGGATCGGGAAAATTTTGTGATCTTGCAACAAGTAGGATTGGACCAAAAGCAAACCGGCACCACCATTCGCAAACAGATACTCACTGTCTTTTTTCTTCCATTATTCTTCTCCTTCCTGTACCTAGGAGTAGCCTACAAGATGATCGCAAAAATCGTTGCTATCTTAGGAGCAACCAATGCGGGCTTGGTCCTTCAAACGACTCTTTCTATCTGTGCTGTCTTTTTCATCTCTTACGTTCTCGTCTTTCTTCTGACTTCTAGAAGTTATCGAAAGATTGTCGTGAGATAGCGTTCGAGTCTATAAAAGATTAGAAATAAGATGAAACATACAACATTTTGTTAGCACAAAAAACACCGGGGATTATATCCTCGGTGTTTTCTTTCGTGATTATTTCACGTGTTTTACAAGTTCTTCTTGCGCTTTTTTGTTTGATTCTTCTTTTTCCTTCAACCAATTCTTATAAGCTTTTTCGTAGTCAGCAGTTGTGACTGTCTTGTCTTGAACCTTTTGGTATTTGAAGAAGGTTGTTTCACCTTTAATACCAATTGCAGAATTTGCTCTTGAGAATGGTGTTACCTTCGTGATAGATGGAACTCCACCCTTAGAGTAGATTGGAAGAACCATGGCATTTTCTGTCAACCAAGCTTGGGCAGCAGCGTATTTTTCATAACGTGCATTGGTATCCAATTTTTCAGCATTGGCAGCATCTAGCAATGCTTGGTATTCGTTCAAACCAATTTTCTCGATGAGTGCTTGGTCTTTCTTAGGATCAAGTCCCATACCAGTCAAGGTTGAACCATCTGTTGAGTTTAAGATATCCAAGTAAGTAGATGGGTCTTGGAAGTCAGGTCCCCAACCAGTGATATCCATATCAAAGTCTTTTTGCTCTGGTGATTGGGCAAAATAAGTAGCGTTATCTGCATCGTCTGTAGACAATTTTTGTACATCGATCACGACATTGTCTTTACCAAGCGCTGTTTCAATAGAACTCTTCATAGAGTCTGCTTGTTGGACAAGAGCATTAGAAGATTGGTCTACAACATAGTCGATATGGATTGGGAATTGAACACCTTGTGATTGCAATTCAGATTTCGCTTTTTCAAGTTCCGCTTTGGCTTTATCCGCATTATGCAAGCTATCTTGCGCGTCAGCAAAGCTAACACCTTTCCACTCATCTCCTGTTGCGGCAAGTTTTTCTTCAACGAGCGTACCGAAGTCTTTCCCGTCCGCTTGCACAAATGTCGGTGGAACTAGAAGGGTACGTAGAGTTTTTGATGCTCCGTCTTTCCCGTTAACTTGAGCGCTGTAGGAAGTTCTATCCAAAGCGAAGTTCAAAGCTTGACGGAAGTTTTTGTTTTGAAGGGCTGTCTTCGTGTTGTTCTTTTGCTCATCAGATGTCTTCTTCGTATGGCCGTAATTTTGACGGTTGACGTTGAAGTAAGCGTAGTAAACAGTAGAATCTTGTGGGGAATAAACGATGTTATCCTTGAATTTCTTCTCAATCGTACTGTAAGTTGAGCTTGTTGGGAAGAGACGAGCAGTAGATAGGTTCCCATCTGAGAAGTTACGAGCAAGATAGTCTTGGTCAGATCCATCGAAGTAAGTCAATTTAACCGTATCGATGTGAACATTTTTCTTGTCGTAGTAATCAGGGTTTTTATCCAACTCGATTTGTGATTTTGAAGTGAAGGATTTCAAAATGTATGGACCATTGTAGAGGATACCATTTGGTTTCACGCTACCAAAGTCTTTCCCAGCTGATTCCAAGAATTTTTCATTAACTGGCATCATGGTAGCAGTGGTCAATTTAGAATTCCAGAAAGATTCAGGTTGGTTCAAAGTGTATTGAAGAGTGTGATCATCAACAGCTTTTACCCCAACAGTTGAGAAGTCTTTGGTTTTCCCGTTTACATAGTCATCCAAGCCTTTGACTGAGTTTTGAACCAAGTAAAGAGCATCCGATTTTTTATCTGCTACGTATTTTAGAGATGTCACGAAATCTTGTGCAGTGACGTCAGCGTATTCATTTCCTTCTGAATCATACCACTTCGCGTCTTTTCGAAGCTTGTAGGTATAAGTGAGACCGTCTTTTGAAACGGACCAGTCCTCAGCAAGAGCAGGCACTAAGTTACCGTATTGATCGTTTTCAAACAAACCATCGACCAAGTTGGTTGTAATGTCGCTTGTAGTTGAACGATTTGAAGTCAAATAGTTCAAGGAATCAGGGTCTGTACCATACACGTAGTTGTAGGTAGTCCCTTTTGACGCATTAGAAGATGAGCCACATGCAGCAAGGAAAAGCGTTGAAGCCGCGGCGACACCTGCTAAAAGAGCAAGCTTCGATTTTTTCATATTCGTGTCTCCTTTTGAATAATTTTAATTATTATACTCCAATCAATCTATAAAATAAAGTGTTTTTTGAACTTTTTTTGTATATTTACACACCAGTATACAGTGAAACCCTTGATTTTATGGGATTTTTAAGGAATAAAAATTTTTTTAAAAAAAAATTACTATTATGCTTTACATACTAGTTGAGAAAGAGTATACTGATAGTGAGCAAACTAGTATGTAAAACAAACTAGTGAAAAATGTGAAGAAAGAGGTGAGAAGGATGAAAGAGTCCCAATTACTAAAGGGAGTCTTGGAGGGCTGTGTGCTGGAGATTATTTCTAAAAAGGCTATCTATGGCTATGAATTGATCCAAAGTCTCAAAGAGATGGGATTTGATAAGATTGTCGCTGGGACCATTTATCCCCTGCTTCAAAAATTAGAAAAACAAGGAATTATTCATGGGGAAATGAGGCCGTCTCCAGATGGTCCCGATCGCAAGTATTTTTCACTCAGTGATGCTGGAAGAGAGCGCTTAGAGGAATTTTGGGACCAGTGGCAGGAGCTAGTCACAAAAGTAGAACGTATCAAGAAGGAGGGGGACGAATGGTAGAAAGTTATACAGAAAAAATGTCAGATGAATTGATTCATTTAAATAAAGAGGATCAAGCCTATGTGAAAAAAATGGTGGCCTATATTGGGGCTAAGTCCTATTTTTATGATGATGAAGCACTCGGTGAACAACTCTACAATATGGTTTGCGACCTAAAAGTTGCTGAGAAAGAAGGCATTCGTGCAGTGGATTATTTTGGAAAGGATCCACGGGCAATGGTGGATCAAATTCTTTCAGACTTGCCTAAACGCTCTTTAGGATCTTATGTGGGACTCGTCTTTCTACTTGGAGTGATCTTAGTTGGCATGCGTTATTTAATGGATTTTACCTGGATGACACCACTGAAAATCGAACCCCTGACCTATGTTGTTATTTTATTCAATTTCTTGGTGTTTAGCCAGTTCATCACGTGGCTATGGTCCAAACAGAGCTATGGTGAAATGAAGTGGCCTTGGGCTATTTTTATCAGTGTGATCTGCCTGATGGTATTTCTAAACATCGTACGACTATTTTCGATTTATTTTGGCCACATTGGGAGTCTCTTCTTATCAGATGGTTGGGCGGTTGTTCTTGCTGTCCTAGACCTATTTGGGTTTGCGGTTATGGCTTATAGAAGCAGGGAGCGTTTGATGATGAGTCTACTAGTCATGGGCCTGGCTTTCCTAGTTACTGGATGCTGGATTCGTCTTGTGAATCAGGAAACTGCTCACTTATTAGGCTGGCTACTTCCTCTCATAGGACTAGTCCTGACCTTCGTTGTATTTCGTCTCCAAAGAAAGGGGGAAGAAAGATGACATCAGTTATTTATTATGAAGAAACGCAGGCTTTGGTTCAAACCTTTAGCCAGGAGGACCAAGCTTATTTCCAAGATCTCTGGGATTATTTCAATTTCGCCGGCTTCTTATATGAGGAGAAGGCTTTGAGAGAGCAGGTCTATAATTTAGCACTAGATTTTTCGCAAGCAGGAGCGGATGGATGGACGGCCAAGGACTATTTTGGTCTCGATCCAAAGGGAATGGCAGACCAAATCATCGAAAATATGCCTAAAGAATCGACGCGGTCTGTTTTGAAATATGGGGCTATCTTTTCAGGTATTGTGATTTTTTATCGTCTCCTAAGTGATTTTGCTTCTCAAGCGGTCCTTGTGCTCAAGCCACTAGTCTATTTAACCGACATCATTTTGGGACTCCTAGCAATTGGGCTACTCTTCTATCTCCTTCGTCGCCTCATTTTTGCAGAAGAGAAGTCAAAAAAAGCAATCCATGTGGCAATTGTTTTGGTTTTAGGAGTCTATTTTATCAGTGAAATAGTGGGAGTTCGCTTCTTACCAGCACTTGCTTGGTTGACAGTGCCGAATCCATGGGATACTCTCCTTATGACAGGAGCTAGTGGCGCTCTCATTCTTTGGCAATGGAAAGAAGAGCTTGGCAGAGCCTTCATCTTTCCTATCGTCGCCTTTTTAGTGGTTGGATTCTTACATCGCTGGACCTTGGCACAAGGAGTTCAGAATCTTGGTATGACAGTTCTTCTGCCCACAGTGATCATCATCTTTGGGCTGGTTATTTATTATTGGTTTACGATTCGTTCTTTGAAAAAGAATAGGACGGAAAGTGATAAATAGAAAGAAAAGGAGGGCTTGGACAAAAGTCCTAGCCTCTCAATTGTTTTTGAATTGTCGAGCAAGACGCAGTGGTTGAGTGGGCTCTACTAGGCTGATTTCATCAGCTTTTACAGCCCTACTCAACTGTGCGGAAGTGGGACGACGAAATCGAATTCTAACGAATTACCGATTTCTGTCTCACTCTCTTTCTTATCCAAGTATGATAGAATAAACTCAATAGATGGGAGAATATACATGAATCTATTTCGAAAAAAGGCTTTGGGACAGGTTCACCCAGGGTTAAACCGCCATTTACGGTTGTGGGATTTGATTATTTTAGGAATCGGTGCCATGGTGGGAACAGGGATCTTCACGATTACGGGGACTGCAACGGCGAATTTAGCTGGTCCAGCCCTCATCCTTTCGATTGTGATTGCGGCGTTTTGCGTCGGCTTATCTGCCCTCTTTTTTGCAGAATTTGCCTCTCGCATCCCTTCAACTGGTGGAGCCTATAGTTACCTCTATGCCATTTTTGGAGAGTTTCCAGCCTGGATTGCAGGTTGGTTGACCGTGATGGAATTCATGACAGCCGTATCAGGTGTAGCCTCAGGTTGGGCTGCTTATTTCAAGGGGTTGTTGGCCAATCTTGGCTGGCGTCTGCCGACGGCTTTAAATGGGACTTTTGATCCAGCTGCGGGAACTTATGTGGATCTCTTACCTATTTTGGTCATGGTCCTAGTCACAGCCTTGGTCCTTATGAATGCAAAAGCCGTTTTACGCTTCAATTCCTTGCTGGTCTTACTCAAGTTCTCAGCTCTTACCTTGTTTATTCTTGTCGGGATTTTTCACCTAAATCCTGGCAACTGGGGAAACTTTGCCCCTTATGGCTTTGGCGAAATTTATGGTGGTCAAACAGGAATTATGGCTGGCGCTTCGCTCATGTTCTTTGCCTTTCTTGGTTTTGAGTCCATTTCAATGGCGGTCGATGAAATCAAGGAACCACAAAAGAACGTTCCTCGCGGCATTGTCCTTAGTCTTTTGATCACAACGGTTCTTTATATCTTGGTTACCCTGGTTTTGACCGGCATGGTTCCTTTTAAGAACTTAAATGTAGATGATGCGGTTGCCTTTGCCCTTCGTCAGGTAGGAGCCGGCTGGGCAGGGAATTATGTATCCCTGGTCGCTATTTTGACCCTGATTACCGTCTGCATTTCGATGACCTTTGCCCTCTCACGGATGATTTACAGTTTGGCGCGAGATGGCCTTTTGCCAAAAGCTATGAAACAGCTCGATCCTAAAACCAGAATCCCAAAAAATTCGACCCTGGTCGCTGGATTGATGGCTACCATTGCTGGTGGAGTTTTTCCGCTAGCTAGTATCGCTTCCTTTTTAAATATCTGTACCTTGGCTTACCTGGTTATGTTAGCCTTCGCTCTCTTGAAATTGCGCAAGGAACACGGGGCTCCTGGACCTGGTGAATTTAAAACACCTTTGGTTCCGGTCTTGCCAATCCTATCGATTGTGGTCTGTGTGTCCTTTATGACCCAGTATTCTCTATCGACCTGGCTGGCCTTTGGAGTTGCTCTCCTGATTGGGGGTGGAATTTATTTTGGCTATGGGTATCGCCATTCAGAAGAACATAAATAAAAGATGAAAGCTAGAGTAGAAGAACTCTGGCTTTTTGTATAGGGAAAGCTCTTTTTTTGGTATAATAAAGGGAGAAAGTTAAATAGATAACAAAGGAGAACACCATGACATTTGAAGAGATTTTACCAGGATTAAAAGCCAAGAAAAAATATGTACGAACAGGATGGGGTGGGGCAGAAAACTATGTCCAATTGTTTGATACCATCGAGCAAAATGGAGTGGCTCTGGAAGTGACACCTTATTTCCTCATTAACGTGTCTGGTGAAGGCGAAGGCTTTTCCATGTGGAGTCCAACTCCCTGTGATGTTCTAGCGACAGATTGGGTGGAAGTACATGACTAAACGGGTCTTGATTACAGGCGTGAGCACCGGGATTGGTCTGGCGCAAGCTCGTTTGTTTTTAGAAAAGGGCTATCAGGTTTATGGAGTGGACCAAGGAGCAGATCCTCAGTTGCCAGGCGATTTTCACTTCTTACAGCGAGACTTAACCTTGGATTTGACACCAATCTTCGACTGGTGTCCTGAGGTAGATGTCTTGTGCAATACAGCGGGAGTATTGGACGATTACAAACCGCTTCTTGAGCAAAACGCTCAGGAGATTCAGGAGATTTTTGAGATCAACTATGTTACTCCGGTAGAGCTGACACGACATTATCTGACTCAAATGTTGGAGAAGAAGCAAGGGATCATCATCAATATGTGCTCCATTGCTTCTAGCCTTGCAGGCGGAGGTGGGCACGCCTATACCTCTTCTAAACATGCCTTAGCAGGATTTACCAAGCAATTAGCTCTAGACTATGCTGAAGCTGGGATTCAGGTCTTTGGCATTGCTCCTGGTGCAGTTAAGACTGGTATGACCGCTGCTGACTTTGAACCAGGTGGTCTGGCAGATTGGGTAGCCAGTGAAACACCTATCAAACGCTGGATTGAGCCAGAGGAAGTGGCAGAAATCAGTCTCTTTTTGGCCAGTGGGAAGGCCTCTGCCATGCAGGGACAAATCCTGACCATTGATGGTGGTTGGAGTTTGAAATAGAGAACTGAGAAAGCAGGAGGTTAAAGCACGCACGAATATGATTTTGGTTTTTCCTTACCGAAAGGATATCAGGTATTTCTTGATGACTTAGGGGATCAGCCAGGTTATGACATTGGTGAGACAGGTATTTGTCTCTATGCTAAAGAAGATCTTACCGAACGCAATCAAACCTACCAGATTGATGAGGATGAACCAGATTTCTTTATGATCGGTCAAGATGGGGATCTGGCCTATTTCCTCAAAAAGAATGGGGACGATAGCATTTATGAAAATGATCTAGGTGCGCTAGGTTCTCTCGAAATGCAAAAGGTAGCTGAATCAATTACAGACTTTATTAATCAGATCTTGCAGGAGGAGTAAGATAGAAATAGAAAGGGGACTGAGAAAGATAGCTGCAAAAAGCTCGTCGATTTACTCAGTCTTTTTTAAAAAATTTTTTAAAAAATCTTTTCTCATTCATTTTGGATTCATCTTTCTTAGATAAAATAGAATCATCAAGAAGAACTTGATAAGAAAAAAAGAAAGTTGGTAACTAACATGAAAAAATCAATTAAACAAAAAGCCGTTGCAAGTCTCGCAATCTTCTCTCTATCAACTGCCGCTCTAGGCTCTGTAGTAGCCTTTGCCGATACTGGAACAAGTAAAAAGACTACTTCTTCAACAGTGACTGCATCTGTCACCCTTGCACAAGCTCAAGAAAAAGCTCTGAAAGAAGCTAAGGGTGGAAAAGTGATTGGCTACGAGCAAGAAGAAAAACATGGAAAAGCAGTGTATGAAGTGACCATCTTGGATGGAAAAAATGAAAAAGAATATAAGATCGATGGCCAGTCTGGTGCTATCTTGAAGTCAAAAACTAAGGATCTGAGTCAGGATCGTGAAGATCAGCAATTAATCGGAGCAAGTGTTCAGTTGGACTTGGCTAAGGTAGAGAGCCAGCTGAAATCAAAATACTCGAATGCTAGTATCGAAAAAGTAGAGTTAGATGTAGAAGATGGTAAACTTGTCTATAGCGTTAGCTTGCGAGAAGGCAATCAAAAAATTGAGTTAGAGTTAGATGCCAATACAGGTACCGTATTGGAAGAAGATGTGGAGCTGGATCACGATTAACTAGAGTAAGATCTCGACTAGGCTTTTCCTAGCCGAGATTTTTTATGGAAGCATGGTATAATAAGGGAAGAAATTTGGAGTAAGTGGCTATGAAAGTATTAGTGATTGAAGACGAAGTAGATTTGAATCGTAGCATCGTTAAATTACTGAAAACCCAGCAGTATAGTGTTGATGCGGCCTATGATGGTCAGGAGGCCTTGGACTACATTCGTGTGTCCCAGTATGACGTGATTATTTCAGATATTATGATGCCGCAGCTAGATGGTTTGGGGGTATTGAGCTACTTGAGAAATCATCAGATTAAGACCCCAGTTCTGATGCTAACGGCTAAAGATAGCCTAGAAGACAAGGTAACAGGACTGGATGCTGGTGCAGACGACTACTTGGTCAAACCCTTTGAATTTGATGAATTACTGGCTCGGATTCGCGTCATGCTGAGACGAAATAATCGAGAAAACTTGACCAACCTGGTCCAATTTGGTGACTATTCCTTAGACCTGGCAAAAAAGACCATCCAACACAAGGGTGTTTTGGTTGACCTGACTTCCAAGGAGTATGAGTTACTAGAGTGTCTGGTGCGCCATCCCAATGTGGTTTTAAGTCGGGAACAGATTCGTGAGCATATTTGGGATTTTGATTATGTTGGAGAGTCTAATATCATTGATGTTTTAGTCAAGAATATCCGCAAAAAATTAGGTAATCCATCGATTATTCAGACAAAAAGGGGGATGGGCTATGTTTTCAAAAATGAAGAAGGACTCTAAGTCTCCCTCCATCGTTTCTAAGGTGACATTGTGGTATACCCTCTTTGTTTCTTTTCTCTTTGTTCTTATGTTTTGTGCTTCTTTTATCATTTCCGGAGCCTGGTCCAGCTATAGCTCACGTGGGGAACTGGAGCAGAAGACCATGGAAGTAGCTTCAGACCTTGAGGAATTTGAGCCCTTTGATGACGGCAATTATTTTGCACTCTACAATCAAAACATGAAGTTGGAGCAGGGTGCTCTGCCAAGTGGCTTTGATATCAATGCTGGCTTTGAGTCTGGGAAATTGTCGACGTATACCTCTTCCCAAGCAACCTATTATTATTTTGATGTCTATAATGAAAGTGAGGGCAAATGGATACGGGGCGTGCGCCTTGCTTCTGGTCTAGGAAGAGAATTAAGTATCTTTCTTCTTTCCTTGGCCATTCTAGCTCCTCTGTCCATCCTTGGGATGGCCTGGGGTGGACGTCGGATCCTTCGTAAGGCCTTTCTGCCGATCAGAGAGGTGACCCAAATGGCAGAGGAAATTGCAGAGAGCGGAGACTACAGTAAGCGCGTGTCGACCGAGCATCAGAAGGATTATGTAGAAACGTCTCGTCTTACCAAGGTCTTTAATAATTTGATTTCTTCTGTTCAGTCGACTTTTGAGAAAGAAAAGCATTTCAACCAAAATGTATCCCATGAGTTGCGGACCCCTCTGTCAGTCATCGTTTCGGAGAGTGAGTTTGGCTCCAAATATGCAGATAACCTAGAGGAGACCAAGGAATCTTTGACGGTCATTCATCGGCAGGCTAAATTAATGAAATCGATGACCGAGCAGATCTTGGAAATATCCAAGACCCAACACCTGCAGTGGTCGGATTTAAAACCCGTTTGTCTATCAACCCTGGTGTCAGATTATTGTCAGGGACAGGAAAGAAAGTGGGGCGAAAGCCCCATAGCCTTTGAAGTGAGCATTCAGCCGGACCTCTGGATTCAGGGGGATGCTGTTTTGGTCACTCGGATGCTGGATAATCTATTGAGTAATGCAGTGAAATTTACCAAGACCAAGGTTGCCATCCACTTGGTGGCTAGTCCAGCTGGTGCTGTTCTCAAGGTAGCGGATGATGGTATTGGGATAGCGCCAGACCATTTGAGCAAGATTTGGGATCGCTTCTATCAGGTGGAGGATTCTCGGAACAAGGGCCTCAATAGTGGTATCGGACTTGGGTTGTCCTTTATTAAGGACATTGCAGACCTCCATCGAGCAGAGGTGAAAATCATCTCTGAAGAAGGAAAAGGAAGTCTCTTTCGTGTGACTTTCCCACAGATCCAGGACAAGACTTCTGTCTAAGACGGTTGATTGAGCGATCAGTATGGGTTGAAAAGGGAAAATAATAAAGTGAAATAATAAGGATAAAATGAGTCTAGTAAAACCGCTAGGCTCATTTTCTGTTTTAGCTTTATGGAAAGGGAATCTTATGGTATGATAGCCTAAAAGGGACCTGTAATATGGAGGTCAAACTATGGAAAGAGAGACTCAAAAAGGAGACGGGATGCTCGTATTGATAGACACAGATCCAGCTATTTCAAGAGAAGATCTTTTACAATTTGAGGAGTTTCTTGGAAAGAAATTGCCGGAAGCCATGAAGGATTTTTATCTCCAGTACAACGGTGGCCAGCCCCAAGTAAGGGGTGTTCACGATGATTATCATCTCTTTCCTTTCAATTCCTTTGATTCACTTGAAGAGATGAGGAAGTCTATGAAATGGTTTGACGATGAGGCTGTGCCCGCTGGATTTAAGGCTACAGACCTTCTCCATTTTGCCTATGATCCTGGATCGGGTAACTATGCTCTTTCTTTAAGGGCAGAAGATTATGGCAAGGTGTACTTCTATGTTCTAGAAGAAACAGCTGAGATCTACGGTCAATGGGCTTCTTTTGAGGAATTTTTGAACTCTTTTGTTGAAGAGTGAGACGAAAAAGGAGAAGGGATGCGAAAACACCAAGAACTTTCACTAGAGCAGATAATTGAGCAGGTGCGCGTAGATCAATTAGTATCAGATGATTTTTGCCTCTATGGCAAGGAGGATGGAGAACTGGCACTAGCTAGGCTCTATTGGGTGTCCGATTATCCGGATGTCGTGGAAGACCGTGATATCTACCCGACAGAAGTGACGGAGCAAGATCTGCAACTAGTCTACTATGGAGAGCAGTTGATTGATGTTCTTGCAGTCGCACTTGAAGAAAAACCAAATGCAAGTCTCCAAGACTTGGTCGAGGCTTTGAATTATTATCAGCAGCATGATAGTTTTATGCCTTTTGATGATTAGCTAGGCCGATTAGAGAAATGGTATACAAAAGGAGGAAAGATAGTGATGAGAGAATATAAATTTGATATCCATAACGAGATGTATGTAGCAATTCCAGAGGAAAAGGAAAAAGTCTGCCTTGCTTTAAGTGATTCTTTAGAGGTTATCAATGATGAGTTGACTCCGTCTTATAAAGCAAAACTCGATCATCTACTGGATCAATCATCAGTATGGTATCCAAAAGCTTTGGAAAAAATTCAGGAGAAATTTCCAGAACTAGCGCACACCAGACTCCTATCCATTTTTATCTTGTCTGAACAGACGGACATAGACCTGATTTTTGGTTTGGAATTTGGACTAAGAGAGGACTCGGAGCATGGTAGAGGACTTAAATTCTCCCTCGATAGTTTTGAAATTTTAGAATATGGTTTAGGGGAAGTCACTTACTACTAGGTCTAGTCGATAACAAGAGAAGCACTAGAAGATGGAGCAGGATATGGTTGGGAAAGATGGGATTGTCATAAAGGATGGCCAGATTAGCCTAAACAGCGGTGAGAAGCTATCGATTGAAAATCCGAGAGAGGAGCCTTTGATGAAAGAAAGAATCAAATTAACTGAAGGAGAGGTTTTCCTATTAACACCTCCTTATCAATCGGATCCATGTTTTGCTTGTCATTTAATCTATTTAAGTTACGAAACTAAAGGATTGTGCGCTTATGTGTTATCAAAGGAAGTAGTAAATCTTGAAGATATAGATATAGATAGTATTGAATTTGACACCAAAAAAGCGATTTATTCAAGTACTTATTTTATGAAATGGGGATTATGGAAAAAATTAGGGAATAGGTCTATCCTTGAGGAGGAGGATCAGCTATTACTTCGAAATGTTGGAAACTATAACCTAATGTATCGAGATGAGAATTGCAGACAAATGCCAAGCAAGAAGTATAAGGAGGAATATCCTTTACAGCCAGTTTATGATTCGCTAGAAGTTTTTGCTCTTATCTATGGAAAAAAATATAAAGAGTCCGATCCTAGAGTATTAGATTGGATGGAGGCAAATGTCAAAACACGTTTGGATGATTGATTTCTATTGTAATGATAATCTGATTGTGGAAATCAATTCAATAGAAAAGAAGTATAGAAGTATTAAGACTATTGAGAAGTCTTAGCTGAAATTCAAGGAAAATAAAAATGGCAAAATACGGAATATCCCCTTTTGATAATGATAGTGCAACTTTTGCTCATAATTGTATTTACTCAAGAGCATTGAAAACCATAAGTAAACAAATGGAAGAATTGGCTCTAACAAATCTGCTAGAGGAAGAGATGTTGGGACATATGTTTATTCTGGCTATTGATTTAGCACGTTTCCCCACAGAGCAACATAAATTTACGCAAGAAATGAATGATGAGTGGCAAGAACTATTAAGAAACTATGTTGATGGTCATACTATTCAGTCAGAAATACTTGCAAAAACTTTAGATGTTATTTTGAAGTATTTCTTTTTTAGAAATACTCCGAAGGGTTATGAGATAGGTTTTAAACAGCTAGCCTATTTAGATTTCCCAGAAAGAAAAATCTATATTGCACTAGCAATCGATGTATATTTTGAAGCTTTGCTTGAATACATTGAAATCGCTTTTGAAGATGAGGCAGGATTGAGTGATTGGCAACCAGATAGAATGACAATACCAGCTTATCTTGATCTCTATGTGTCTTGGGCAATGGAAGTGCCAGAAAAGGCTAAAGGCCGTGTTGCAATGGAACAGTTTACTAGATGGAAAAATGCTTATTTTGAATGGTTTGAGACAAACTGTAAAAAAATTCTGAAGAAGTATCGAACAATAGATAAAATAAATATGCTTGAGTTGTTTGAGGAGTTTGAATATTATGCTACATGAGGAATTCAATAAGAACAGTTTTTTCTATTTTATGATATTCTCGATCATCTACTGGATCAATCATCAGTATGGTATCCAAAAGCTTTGGAAAAAATTCAGGAGGAATTTACAGATCTATCACATGCAAGAATCCTTTCCATTTTTATCTTGTCTGAACAAAGTGACGTTGACTTAATTTTCGGCTTGGAATTTGGACTGAGAGAGGATTCGGAGCATGGTAGAGGACTTAAATTCTCCCTCAATAGTTTTGAAATTTTAGAATATGGTATAGGCGAAGTGGCATACTATTAGGTGTAGTCGATGACAAGAGAAGCACTAGAAGATGGAGCAGGATATGGTTGAGAAAGATGGGATTATCATAAAGGATGGCCAGGTCATCCTAAACAGTGGTGAGAAGCTATCGATTGAAAATCTAATAGAGGAAGCGAGTAGGATTCGTTTCATTAGTAATCAGCACTTTAAGGATACAAGCATCAGTATACTAGAGAGTTCACGAGTCATATTTGAAAACTGTATCTTTGAGAATGTCGTTTTTGAAAACTGCGATTTAAGGGATATCGGCTTTAAAAATCGTACAGTTATTCGAAACTGTACTTTCAAAAGCTGCAATTTAAAAGGAACATTATTTTATGACAGTCACATAATATCGTCTACCTTCCTTTCTTGTCAGTTGAAGCGTCCTCTTTTAGAGAATGTCAGCGAGATGAGAGATTGTCTCTTTAAAAAGTGTAGGATGAACGATATTTTCTTTCCTCTACCAGAATTTCAGCAGAATAAAATTGTTGGAAAACTGTTTGAATGTACCTTTGGGTCGAAAACAAAGAAAGTAGAAAAGTTATATGCAGATCTATCAGAGGCTCATCTCAGTTTTGTCGAGTTTACAAGGTGTGATTTGACAGAGACCATTTGTCCCTCGGATCCAGATATTCTCTATATAAAAAATCTGAGTGAACGGTCAAAGAAGGCTCAGGAAAAAATTGCGACAATCCAAGATGATAGAAAAAGGCAGGCCCTTTCTATTTATACAGAAAGTTGGATGAATGAAAAGTATGTGGATTACTTGATGAGTCGCAAAGATTACAAATGGGCCTGGGATGATTATTTTGAGGATGTGTCTAGGTGTTTGGGACTTGAATGGAAGTAACTAGCTCTTGTTTGAAAAATGACTGAGATAGTTGCAAATAGGTAAGCAAGAAAAGGGAGATCGGATAGAGAAATGACAGTCAATATCAATGAATTAGTGAAGGAGCAAGGTTTTTGTGTGGTATCTACAGAGGAGAAACCATTTTGTCTGGATGAGGTCCGTTTTAACCTTTTGGCATATTTAGAGGATTATTCTAAAATGGGATTTTCTTTTGTCAAAGTAGCTACTGATCTAGTAAAACTAAGGAAAGAGCAAGAGAGCTATAGACTTTTTGGTCAGTGTTTTTTAGGTGCCTTTGTAATAGGAGAAGAGGAGCAAGTCTTCTTACTTTGCAATCAAGAAGGTAGGGAAGTTTTTCAAGAAGAAAGAGTTTTTGTCAATTCTTCCTTGCAAGCTTTTATTTCTTCTTATTCGCTCTTTCTATCAAGCATCTTTCTTTTGAAAGCAAAGTTTTATGAGATTGAGCAAGATGAAGTCGAAGAAATTGCAGCAAACTTGAAGGATCAAATACTTGCCTTGGAAGAAGCTCCTGAACAAGAATGGCCCTTCTGGGAGCATATGGCTTATTTGATAGAAGATGATGGAATTGTTCTAAGAGATGATCTCTTTCATCTGGTGAATAGAGGTCAGTAAGTCTTGGCAGATAATTGGTCACCAAGAGGATTTTGATCCAAGCCCTTTTAAGGATTTAGCCTTTAAATGGGGAGATCCAAATGGTCCTCACTTTGGGAAGGTCTGGATAGATGGTAGGACAGAACCTAAGATTTTTTCTAGGGAAGAAGTTGACGACCTAGACTGGGAAGCCTGTGTCGGAAGTATAGTTTATAACAGAATACTGGAAGAAGAACTGGCAAGCAGAGGAAAAAAAGGAGTTTGAGATGGACTATGTAGATGAGTTGACTTCAGGACGTACGCCCTTGGTAAAAAAGGCAGCGAAAAAAATTTTAAAGGGTACACTAAAAGGATATGGACCATTTTTGCATCAAGCCTTGGAAGGGGAAATGGAAAAACCTAGATCGTGGGAATCACAAATGTATTTGCTCTACGCCATGGCTGCAACGGATTGCGCAGAAGAAATTCCCTATCTCAAGTCATTACTGCTGAGAGACATCCCAACACCTGTAACCTATCGCTCTCTAGCAGTAGCGATTGCTTATCTAGAAAATTTAGAAACAGAGAACTTGTCTTTTGTTTATGAGTCCTTAGAATCGAATAACTCATCTCAAGCTGCAGGTGCCTGTGCAGCGATATATCAGAGAAAGATTGTGCTGAAAGATGACGATTTTAACAAAATTATGTCTTATGTGACTCAGCCTAAAAATCTTGAGCATATTGGTCAAGTCATAAATCCATTTTTATTTATTTTAGCTGCATCTTATTTATATCCAGAAGAGAATCGCCAGAAAATTGTTGACTTTTCTCGTCAGTTCGATATATCTATCGTCAAGGACTTAATCAATGATGTTACAAAAGGAAAGGACGGCAGAAGAGTTAGTCTATTCTAAAACCTACTTAAAGAGAGAAGCTGTCACTTCCTTAAAGAGCGATAATATAACTCTTAAAAATAAGTCTTTTATTCATTTTTTAAAAAGGAGTTCATCTTGTGAAATGGTTTGAAAAAGCAGTGGGGAAGGAAAAGATTATTCATTTGTTTGATGGTGAATTGGAATTGAATAATGTATTTCTTGATACTGTATTATGTTACGATTACAAATTAGATCTTGTCCTTTATGTATTTGATTTCCCAACTAATTTTCCTGAAAAGTGGCAGAAAAGTGCATTCAATGCCATAAAAATTAATTTAGAGTTTTTTAATTTAGATGAAATCCATTTTTATTCTAAGGGGATTCATAAGGTGAATGGACAACTGGAGCTGCTCTTTTTAGAGAATAAGGTTGATTTCAATTTTATAAACCAAAATGATGTGATGTTATCGGGATCTTCTGATTTTGTTAGAATTGCTGAGATTGCTCCTGTGAAGATTGATACTTAAAGATGTATTCCTAGCTTATTTGCGGAGATTCAGGATGATCAAACAATCCTCCATTATTAGGAGGTACACCACGACTATGGAAAAAAGTGAAGGAAGAGCACAAACATTAGACTTTGACCTAAACCTTTATACAAGAAAAACACTGCGAGACCACGAATATGAAGTTACAGTATTTTGAATTAGATAAGCCCTATGTAGAAAATCAACAGAGGATTGAGGAGCTGATGGACTCAGCTGCGTTAACTTACGAGGAAGCTAGAATTGAGGACTACCGACAGAATTGGAAAGGTCTGCGAAGAGTGTTCACATATGAATCCAAATGTATGACCTCTATGGTAGAACGGCTTTTCAAACCAGTTATAACCCAGGATTGTTGGAAAATCATCGTAGAATGTGTAGATACGATTGGCAATCCAGCTATCATGAATCTACTTGGTGTCTATACTGTTCAGGTCTTATTTGATTTTTCTAGCTATGAAAGCTCGAGTCCATTGGAACAGAAAAAGATGCTCTTAGGGGCCTTGCTAAAAGGGGTAAAGCGCGTGTTTCAGGAGCTCTCTATTCCATACTCCTTGATAGAGGATGTAGTCAATGAAATAGAGAAAAACGATTATGAAAATAGCTGGGAGTGGAAAAGGAAGAAGATCCAATCCACGATCTTTTCCATTCAAGTGGAGCATCAGCTGGATAAGGTGGATTTGTTTTGGAAGATAGAGCAAAAGGATAAGAGCATCCGTCAGTTGATTCAATCCTACCCTGCTCTGCTCATGAGATGGACTATGGGGCTAAGCTTGGTAAACTGGAAGCAAAAGGTAACTTCCTATATCTGTTGGATAAAGAGAATGAGGTTGTGAGCAAAATTTCTGTTTCAGAATGGTGGAGCACAAACAATGAGTGGCTTAAAAAAGAGATTATCTTTATTAAAAGTAGAAAAACGAATCAATCAGTTGATGGGAATAAAGGATGTCCATTTTCTGACCGATAAACCTAAAGAAATTATATGGTATGCTGGGGAGTTGAATCCTATAGACTCTCCGCTTCCTTGCCTTTATGAGGTTCCTGTTGACCTTGCGACTAAAGGTCTAAGTAGGTCAATTCAAAGTCTGGTTGGCAATAGTAGTCAGTTTATCCTAGTTTTTTGGGAGTTTTCACCAGTTTACGTCTTGTTTCAAATGGAGTCTCTGGATGACTTTTTGCCCTCTTATTTTAGTGAATTTTCTACTAAGGACCTGACGCTTTTCTTTCGAAATCATGAAAAAGTACTGGATCTCCATTTAGCGGAGGATAAAGTAGAAGTGAGAGTCTTGGAGAATAAGGCTAAGAAAAGGAAGGTTTGATCAGTTCCATTCATTCTGTTAAGCAATATGCGATTGAGAACGGGGAAGTTGTAGGGATAACCTATATCCATTTAGATTCCTAGTAAAGTGCAATGAGGAACTCTCCACATCCTGTTAGAAGAGAGGTAAAGAAATGAAAGAGGCCAAAGAACTCTTCGTAAAAAATGGCTTTTCGCGACTAAAGCGAACCCATAACTATTATAAAGTCGATCATGATTTTTACACAGTCATCTATTTTCAACGAAAATCAGATGGTAGTGCCTATTTTGTGAATGTTGCCTTCATCCCCTCTTTCTGGAGTCGGGACTGTTAGAAGAAGTGGATTGTGCTTTACGGACTCGATTAGGTTCTATCAATCATAAAAATGGGCCGGATCAAGCTGAATTGGAAAAAGCTGTCCAAGAGGCCATCGATTTTACTGCTCAGTATGCGTCGTATCCTACCGTATTTTCGAGCATAGATCCCGAGAAGGATCTTGATAAGGATTGGTTGTTAGAACAATTCTCTATCACCAAAGTGAACTTATGCAGATTGTATGTTGAGTATTATGATTCGATCGATTCTAAAAAGCTGGCTTTAGATTTTGCAAACTATGGCTTATCCATTACACCTAAGATTGCCTCTATTCCTAAAAACTTCTTTAAAACCTATATTTGTTCGGGAGAAATAGTCAAAACGACTTATTAGGGCGGAGTGAAAGTGCGGATTTACTGGTCAATATCCTGACGAAAGAAACCGGTAGGAGAAAAGAAATGAAAGTGAAAGAACTAATCGAAGAGATTGAAAATGATGCTGAGTTCGTCTCGTATTTAAACCAGGTTCCCAAAAAGAATAAGAAAACCCAAGCTAGCTATCTCGAATCGCTGAATCATCTGGCCTATTTACTTTATCTGGATGGTCAAGAGGAAATGGCTAAGAAATTATTAGATAGGATCATACAAGTTCCATTTGAAGGGAATTATAACACTTGGACCTTTGTTGCTAGCTCTCTGGTTTTATTGGCCTATCTGGAAAGAGAGGCAGAAAATCAGGTATTTGTCTATAAAAAACTCCTTTTATCCCCATTAGAACAAGGAGAGGAATCCACTCAAAACATAAGAAGGAGAGTTCATCAGAGATTTTTGAATGGTGATAGCTTGGAGCAAAAGCTTGTAAAAATCGAGCAAGCTTCAAGTCCTGAATCGGAAATGGAACGCCGTCTGCTGTATCTGACAGATTTATTGAAGATTCACCTCTTTATTACTGAGTCAACTTGTAAAGAGACAGATATCCAGGCAAAAATTGAAGAGAATATGGAGATACTGAAGAAGTATATCAAGGAACATGAAATCTATAGCCTCTTTCCTTTTAAGGGATAAGATGAGCTGACAATCTTTGACTTTTAGAAAAGAGTAGAATATGGAAATCAAAAATCACTTTGGCGTCTATGGAGTCTGTCTTCAAGAGGGGAAACTGCTCTGCATTGAAAAAACAAGAGGCCCTTATCAGCATCGTTTTGATCTACCGGGTGGTAGCCAGGAACTAGGAGAAGGGCTGACTGAAACCCTCAAGCGAGAAGTTCTGGAAGAGACGGGCTATACGATTAGCAGATACGCTAATCCTAGGATGTATGACGTGCTGGTTCAAGAAGAGGGGAAAGATTTTGCTGTACATCATATCATGGCCTTTTATGATATCGTACTCGATTTCGAGAGCTCTCAACAATCCCTTCCTCAGGAGGTTCTTGATGGAAGCAATGATTCAGCAAATGCAGTTTGGTTGAAT
The DNA here is from genome assembly GCF_041432105.1 of Streptococcus sp. 27098_8_148. Taxonomy (NCBI): domain Bacteria; kingdom Bacillati; phylum Bacillota; class Bacilli; order Lactobacillales; family Streptococcaceae; genus Streptococcus; species Streptococcus sp. 27098_8_148. The sequence goes on from NZ_JAPVYY010000008.1 coordinate 99,120, forward strand.
GTGGAAGAAATTACTGCAGACAATGCTTCTCCTTTAGTATTGAAGGTAAAGGCGGAGTTACGAGGATTTCCAGAATTAGAACTGACAAGCTACAGAAATTGGAAGGTAAAATAGAGGGAGAATGGAACTATTTAAAACATGGAAGAAATATATGGTTCTCTATGGTCTTAAATCTCAAATTGGAACTGTTTATCGAAACAGTGATAGGACAACGAGCTTTTATGATATTGGGAATTTTCTATATCTAGCAGGGAAATTAAATTCTAGATTTTGGGAAGACTTTGTTAGGCAATATGGTTTAGATTATAAGATTATTATTTCAGAAGACACTAAGTGGCAAGATTTTCTGCATCAGCAAGTGGGGTTAATTTCTTTTACTCGCTATTCTTTTAAGGATAAGGCAAATTTTCAAGTTGAATTTCTAAATGATATAGTTACTCATTTAGAGGAAGGTTACAATATTGTACCTATTGATAATCGTATTTATAACTATCTTTCTGAGGAAGAATGGTCACAAGATTTACAGGGGGATTTTGAGTCCTACCAGGATTTTACTTTAAAAGGTGGATTTGGCTTTGTTATTCTTAAAAATAATGAACTGATTGCTGGGATTTCCTCAGGTTTAGTTTACCATGGAGCAGTTGAAGTGGAAGTTGCAACTAGACCAAACGAACAAGGAAATGGATTTGCTAAAAAGCTTGGTGCTGCAATGATTCTAGAAAGTTTAAATAGAGATATGTTTCCACTTTGGGATGCTCATAACGAGGCTTCCAAAAAAGTAGCAGAATTTTTAGGATACGAGTTAGTTGAACCTTATGAAGCTTTTGAACTAGAGGAAAGTATCATATAATGATATCTGATATTGTATCTTTTAAGACGAGGTGAATGAACATGCAAAATCAACTAGGTCTTAGTGGCGAAAAAATTGTTGAAAAAGTTTATCCCCATTTATTGCACCACGTCGGCTTGATCCGTGGGGAATACTTGTTGAGAGAACTAAACCAAAACATACTATTACCAAATTGTCAGCAATTTGTGAAAGATTATCTAGACACTATTTGTCATTTGTACTCAGATGAAGAAGTCTGGTATCGCTTTTCAGAGTTAACAAATGCAGAAGCAAATATTCTAGACGGGACTAAAGAGTATTTTGACGAACGCCACCCCTTATTTGGATACAGAGGTATCAGGCGTTTGTTGGCGTGTCCAGATGAATTTCAGGCTGAGATAAATGTTGTTACCGAAGTTTTTCAAACCAATCCCAATCTGTCTGTTATTTTTCCTTTTGTCAATGATGCCGAACAATTAAAACAAGCTATTACAGTATTGCGTCAGTATGGTTTTACCGGGAAAGTTGGCACGATGATTGAATTACCATCAGCTTATTTCGACTTGGACAGGATACTGGAAACTGGTATTTCAAAGATTGTAGTTGGAATGAATGATTTAACTTCTTTTATTTTTGCGACTGTGAGAAACAGTCAATGGCATGATATGGAAAGTCCAATTATGTTAGATATGTTGAAACAGATGCAGGATAAAGCAAGGAAGAACAAGATTGATTTTGCTGTAGCAGGCTATCTGAATACTTTTTTCATAAAAAAAATGAATCAGATGGGTATCGAATGTATTCTCCATTACAGCTCTATTCCAGAGATTTTTGATTTAGAAATTGACCATCCAGACCATCTTAAACATATAAAAGAAGAAAGTAAAAAATTACAAAGGAGAATCCATGACACCGCAAGAAATGTGGAATGCCTACAAGCAAATCAATCCCTCTATCGGTGATGAGATAGACGCCTGGGCTTTTGGAGTAGAGGCAGATCTCTTGGCTGACTTGGTTCTAAGAGGCGAAAAAACAGCAACTGCCTCAGCTTACGATCTTTACACAGTAGAGGACGAACCCCTTCCCCAAGAAGGAACCTTTGATATCATTTTAGATAGCCAAGATCAAGCTGTCTGCATCATCGAAGTTACAAAAGTTTCTGTTCAGCCTTTCCATCAAGTGTCAGCCGACCATGCCTATAAAGAAGGCGAAGGAGACAAATCTCTGGCTTATTGGCGTCAGGTTCATGAAGACTTTTTCAAAGATTGCTTAGGAGAAGCAGGACTGACTTTTACACCTGACAGCAAGGTGGTTTTAGAAGAATTTCGCAAGGTTTATCCATTATAGAACGAGGCTGGGCAAAAACTGTCCAGCCTTCGATGTTTAATAGGAATAACTGTATGACGCAGTGGTTGATTGGCATCTTTGTTCGCTATTTAGCTCCAAAGATGACCTAATCAACTGTGCGGGGGTGGGAAAACGAACTCTTTTTAATTAGTCGAAGTTCTTTCCCACTCCCTTTGATTTGGGTCTTATTTTCCAAAAGGGGTGAAAAATGGTATAATAAGTACGATATTGTACAGAAAAGAGAAATGTTATGCCAAATTATGCCATTATTTTAGCAGCGGGGAAAGGTACCCGTATGAAATCAGATCTGCCTAAGGTTCTCCACAAGGTTGCAGGGATTTCTATGTTGGAGCATGTCTTCCGTAGTGTTGGAGCCATCTCACCTGAAAAGACCGTAACGGTTGTGGGGCACAAGGCGGAATTGGTAGAAAAGGTATTAGAAGGTCAAACAGAGTTTGTCAAACAAACCGAGCAATTGGGAACTGGTCATGCGGTCATGATGGCAGAGCCAGTCTTGGAAGGCCTTGAAGGGCACACCCTTGTCATTGCAGGAGATACTCCTTTGATTACGGGTGAAAGCCTCAAACACTTGATCGACTTCCATATCAACCACAAGAATGTGGCAACGATTCTGACAGCAGAAGCAGCCAATCCATTTGGCTATGGTCGGATTGTCCGCAATGATAATGCGGAAGTGCTTCGAATTGTTGAGCAAAAAGATGCGACAGATTTTGAAAAACAAATTAAAGAAATCAATACAGGGACTTATGTCTTTGACAATGCGCGCCTCTTTGAAGCTTTGAAAAATATCAACACTAACAATGCCCAAGGTGAATACTATATCACGGATGTCATCGGTATTTTCCGTGAGGCTGGTGAAAAAGTCGGGGCCTATACGCTCAAAGATTTTGATGAAAGTCTCGGGGTTAACGACCGCGTGGCCCTTGCAACAGCAGAAGGCATCATGCGTCGTCGCATTAACCAAGCCCACATGGTCAATGGGGTGAGCTTTGTCAATCCAGATGCGGCCTATATCGATGTCGATGTTGAGATCGCACCAGAAGTGCAAATCGAGGCCAATGTTACCCTCAAAGGGCACACAAAAATTGGGGCTGAGACCGTTTTAACCAATGGCACCTATATCGTGGACAGTGAAATTGGTGCAGGTGCTGTCATCACCAACTCTATGATTGAAGAGAGCACGGTAGCCGATGGCGTAACGGTAGGACCATATGCTCATATTCGCCCAGGTTCTAGCCTCGCTAAAGATGTCCATATTGGAAACTTTGTCGAAGTCAAAGGTTCGTCTATTGGCGAAAATACCAAAGCTGGTCATTTGACTTACATTGGCAACTGCCAAGTTGGCAGCAACGTCAACTTTGGTGCAGGAACCATCACAGTGAATTATGATGGCCAACACAAGTTTAAAACAACGATTGGAAATAATGTCTTTGTCGGATCTAATTCGACGATCATTGCGCCAGTTGAATTAGGCGACAATTCCTTAGTCGGTGCTGGATCAACCATCACCAAGGATGTACCAGCTGATGCGATTGCGATTGGTCGTGGCCGTCAAGTAAATAAAGAAGAGTATGCTCTTCGCTTGCCACACCATCCTAAAAATAAATAGGAGATTCTCATGCAATTTGAAGAAAAAACCATTGAGCGCAAGGAGATTTATCAGGGACCGATTTTCCAAGTGGTCACTGATCAAGTAGAACTACCCGCTGGAAAAGGCCAAGCGCAGCGTGATTTAATCTTCCACAACGGAGCAGTAGCGGTTTTGCCGATCACAGAAGATGGAAAGACGATCTTGGTCAAGCAGTACCGCAAGGCGATCGAGAGGACTTCTGTAGAGATCCCAGCAGGGAAGTTAGAAAAGGGAGAAAATGCAGATCCTAAAGCGGCTGCTCTGCGCGAATTGGAAGAAGAAATTGGCTACACAGCGGATCTAGAGTTGTTGTATGATTTTTATTCTGCCATTGGATTTTGTAATGAGCGGATCAAACTTTATGGTGCGACCAACTTGAAAAAGGTGGAAAATCCACGTCCACAAGATGCGGATGAGACCTTAGAGTTATTAGAAGTAACCTTGAAGGAAGCCAAAGATTTGATCCAAGCTGGTGAAATCTGTGATGCCAAGACCATCATGGCGATCCAATACTGGGACTTAATCAATAAATAGAGGAGGATCCGATGGGAAAACCTTTATTAACCGATGAAATGATTGAACGAGCGAGGCGAGGTGAGGACATTTCGAGTCCTAAAATGGTCGATGCTGAAGAGACGAAAATTATTCGGACAGACCACAGGGGATTTGGCTATGAACGTCCTATGAGAGAGAGTCGTATGGAGCGTCCGCAAGAGCGTTATTCTCAGGATACTGTGCAGATCCAAGTGGAGCCCACAGTGACCAAGAGTCGTCGTATTGAAGAGCGCAAACAAAGTGTGGTCCAATCCAAACTCAATAAGATTTTGTTCTGGATCATTGTGCTCCTCATTGCCTTGATCATTGCTATTTGGCGTCTATAAGGTCGTCACAAGGAGAGAAATGACATGAAAATTGGAATTATCGCAGCCATGCCCCAGGAGTTGAAGATCTTGGTTGAAGCCCTTGAAAATGGGGAAAAGCATCTGCGTCTTGGAAAAGTCTACTATACAGGATCGATTGGACGCCATGAGGTCGTTTTGGTTGAAAGTGGCATCGGAAAAGTCATGTCTGCTATGAGTGTAGCAGTCTTGGCCAATGATTTTAAGGTGGAAGCCATTATCAACACGGGTTCTGCAGGTGCCGTTGCCCCAGGGATGGCTGTTGGAGATATCGTTCTTGCCGACAAATTGGCCTATCATGATGTGGATGTAACAGCCTTTGGCTACAAGTACGGTCAAATGGCAGGCCAACCGCTTTACTTTGAATCCAGTCGCTATTTTGTATCAGAAATGAAAAAAGTTCTGGAAGAAGAAGCTGCAACCACGCATGTGGGCTTGATTACAACAGGAGATAGCTTTATCGCGAGTGAAGAAAAAGTCGCAGCAATTCGAGAGCATTTCCCAGAAGTCTTGGCAGTAGAGATGGAAGGGGCAGCTATCGCCCAAGCCGCTCATGCAGCTGGACGTCCTTTCATGGTCATTCGAGCTATGAGTGATACGGCAGATCACGCAGCTAATATCTCTTTTGATGAATTTATCGTAGAGGCTGGCGAACGCTCTGCTCAAACCCTGATTACTTTCTTGAAGAGATTGGTGTAGAAAAAAATATAGGGAAATTGAACATGTATCGTGAATCGTATTTTGATGGAGGCCTATTTTCATATATTGGCCATGTTTTATTAGCAACCTTCATTACAGTATTTACTTTTGGGATTTGTGCTCCTTGGGGCATGTGCATTATGTATAACTGGAAGGTCAAGCATACCGTGATTGATGGTCGTCGTCAGTATTTTGACGGCACGGCTATGCAGTTATTTGGAAATTGGATCAAATGGTGGTTCTTTACCATCATTACATTTGGGATCTATGTGTTCTGGTTAAATATCAAGGTCACTCAATGGATTACCAAGCATACTCATTTTATAGACTAATTGAAAAGGACTCGTCTACGGACTAGTCCTTTTTTGAAGCCGATTCTTTCAGAAATAGGGAACTTTCATGCTATAATAAAGACTAGTAATGTAAAGGAGAGAATATGGTTTTATCAAAGAAACGGGCACGTCATGTGATCGAAGAAATTATCGCCCTTTTTCCAGATGCCAAGCCAAGTCTGGATTTTCGTAATCATTTTGAATTGTTAGTAGCGGTTATGCTCTCGGCTCAGACGACTGATGCGGCTGTTAACAAAGCGACACCAGGTTTGTTTGCGGCTTTTCCAACCCCGCAAGCCATGGCAGCAGCCAGTGAAGCTGATATTGCCAAGCATATTTCTAAATTAGGCCTCTATCGAAATAAGGCCAAATTTCTCAAAAAATGTGCCCAACAATTGCTAGACAACTTTGATGGGCAAGTGCCTCAGACTCGTGAAGAGTTAGAAAGCCTAGCAGGAGTAGGGCGCAAGACAGCAAATGTTGTCATGAGTGTAGGTTTTGGTATTCCAGCTTTTGCTGTCGATACCCATGTGGAGCGGATCTGTAAGCACCATGATATTGTCAAGAAATCAGCTACGCCATTGGAAGTTGAAAAGCGGGTCATGGATGTTCTGCCAAAGAGCGAATGGCTAGCGGCCCATCAAGCCATGATTTATTTTGGACGGGCCATCTGCCATCCCAAAAATCCTGAATGCGATCAGTACCCACAACTCTATCATTTTGATTAGGAATCAGTTCCTCTGCTCGAAAGAGCAGAGGTTCTTTTTTAGGCTGAACGTATATTTATTAAAAGGATTGAAAAGTGAACTTTTGCAAAGTTGTGGTACTAGGTGTCTAGACTCGCCTATTCAGCTTCTTTGAGATCGATTTCAAGATGCTTTTTCTTTATATCTTATTATATTCATTCAGAAAAAACGAACTTTTTTAAAATAAATTTGGTTTTTTTTAAGAAATAGTGTATAATGGTAGAAAATCTAACATAAGGAGATAGTGATGAAAGCAAAAAAACTGTTAGCTCTTGCAGGAGTTTCTGTTGCAGGTGCCTTTCTTTTAGCAGCATGTGGCGGTGGTAGTAGCAATCAAGCAACATACTCATTCGTCTATTCAGCAGATCCAAATACCTTGGATTACATCGCTGCAACTCGTACAACGACTTCAGATGTCACAAGTAACCTTGTAGATGGTCTTCTTGAAAACGACCGATACGGAAACTTTGTGCCAAGTCTAGCAGAAGATTGGACTGTCTCTGAAGATGGATTAACCTATACTTACAAACTTCGTAAGGATGCCAAATGGTATACGAGTGAAGGAGAAGAATATGGTGCTGTAACGGCTCAAGACTTTGTTACAGGGATCAAACACGCGGTTGAGTCTAAATCAGAAGGTCTCTTCTTGATTCAAAATTCGATCAAAGGTTTGGATGCCTACGTAAAAGGGGAAACCAAAGACTTTAACACAGTTGGAGTCAAAGCCTTAGACGACCACACCATCCAATATACTTTGGTTCGTCCAGAAAGCTTCTGGAACTCAAAAACAACCTCAGGTGTTCTTTTCCCAGTCAATGCGGATTTCTTGAAATCTCAAGGGAAAGATTTTGGTTCGTTGAAACCTAGCAGCATCTTATACAATGGTCCATATTACTTGAAATCTTTGACTTCGAAATCTGAGATTGAATTGGTCAAGAACAAAGACTATTACGATGCGAAAAATGTTCATATCGACAATGTCAAATTGACCTTTAACGATGGATCAAACCCAGATTCTATCATTAAGAACTTTGAAAAAGGTCAATATTCCTTTGCATCTGTTATGCCAAACAGCTCGACTTACAAGAGTGTCAAGAAAAACTTTGGTGACAACATTGTCTACGGTTTGCAATTGGGAACATCCTACTATCTTGGATTCAACTTGGACCGTCAAAAGTATGACCACACAGCCAAAACAACGGATGAACAAAAAGCTTCTACCAAGAAAGCAATCCTGAACAAGGACTTCCGTCAAGCGGTGAACTTTGGTTTTGACCGCAAATCATATGCGGCACAAGTATCTGGATCTGATGCGGCTGAAAATACCCTTCGTAGCACTTTGGTGCCACCAACTTATGTCCAAGTCAATGGAGAAGATTTTGGTAAGGTCGTTGAAAAACAATTGGTTACCTATGGGGATCAATGGAAGGGTGTGAGCCTGGACGATGGTCAAACGAGCCTTTACAGCCCAGAAAAAGCCAAAGCTTCCTTTGCGAAAGCCAAAGCTGAATTGCAAAAACAAGGCGTTCAATTCCCAATTCATTTGGACTACATTGTTAGCCAAGTGGACAACAGCATGGTCCAACAAGCTAGCTCCTTCAAACAATCTGTAGAGTCAGCGCTTGGTGCAGACAATGTCGTTGTGGACCTTCAAAAGGTATCGGATGATGATTTCCAAAATATCACCTACTTCAGCGATACAGCGGCTGCGAGAGATTACGATATCTCAGGCGGTGGTTGGGCTCCTGACTACCAAGACCCATCGACTTACCTCGAAAGTATCAGCCCAGTAAATGGTTCTGTCTTCTACTATCTTGGTATTGATGCAGGTTCAAATAATCCAGCCATTGCAACAGTTGGTTTGGATCAATACGCTAACATGTTGAAAGATGCCGATGCTGAATTGTTGGATCAAGCAAAACGCTATGAAAAATATGCAGCAGCGCAAGCATGGTTGACAGATAGCTCGATTACGCTTCCAACTGTTTCAAATGGTGGTGCTCCAATGCTTCAACGGACCGTACCATACAGCCGTGCTGCTTCATGGGTTGGTACAAAAGGAACAGGAACCTTCTACAAATACCTTGAAATGTCCAAAGATGTTGTCACCACAAAAGACTTTAACAAGGCCAAAGAAGAATGGTTGAAGAAAAAAGCAGAATCCAATAAAAAAGCTCAAGAAGATCTCAAAGATCACATCGAAAAGAAAAAATAAATCAATCATTGTTCCATCAATGAGGATAAAAAAAGTCGGAACCTTCATGTGAGGGTTCCGGTTTTTTAGGTATCGAATGTTAGTCCATCTCGTTCTTTTAGATGAAAGATAGATCAACCACTGCATCTTGCTCGGCAATCCAAAAACAGTTAAGAGGCTAGGACTTTTGGCCCAGCCTCTTAACTATAGACGGGTGATCATCATTCTATTCACTAAATCTTAAAAAATAGCCATCTGGATCTAAAACTGCAAATTCATGAGGATAGATATAATGGTCGCCAACAAGAAATTCTCTTTTGTTGTACCCTATGCTTTTTAGCGAAAACGTTTCCTATTTAAATAAACTCTAAAAAATGATAAAATATTTGTAAGTCAACCACTTTAAGGAGAACAATCCTGATGAAAAACAAAATAATATTAAGCTCTGTAACGCTTCTATCTGCATTTATACTAGCAGCATGCGGAAACGGAGAGAAGAAAGCAACAGAAACTACGACTGCATCAACGACAAAAGCTCAAACAACAACTCCTGGGTCTTCTTCTAGGGCAAAAGAAATATCCCTTGCAGATACTCAACGTATCGGAAATGAAAATTTTGGTTATATCAATATCCCTAAAGATTGGGTCGTATATAATTTCAAAGCTCAAAGTAGCAAAACTCAAAGTAGCAAAACGCTCAAATATTCATCACCAGACAAACACAATATGTTGTTAATGGAATCAAACACTAAAGATACTGTTGAACTTGGCCCCAACGAAACCTTTGACGCACAGTTACTTGCGGACCGTTTATATAGCTTCTGGGGAAAAGCCAAAAATCAAACTAGTTTAGAAGGTGTAAAAGCTATTTTTGCCAGTGAGGACGCTTTCTTAATAAAAGTAACATTTAAAAATGGGAACATTTTGTACGAATGGGTATTCCAAAAAGGCGATAAAGTATACAATATCACAATCGTAGGTTCAGAAGATATGATTAAAGCCTTAAGACCTGTTCTCGAGCAATCTTGGGGCTTAGATCCAAATATTCCTGGGAAATAATCCCCAAAAGACTAAAAGAGAGTGGGACAGAAAT
>NZ_JAPVYY010000009.1:0-93899 GCF_041432105.1 Streptococcus sp. 27098_8_148
TCCATGTCTACTATGTGGATCAATCTGACAAACGAAACTACATCACAGAAACCACTACAGAAGTACACCACGTTAAACCAAGTGGCACTGTCACCATTGAGAACAATAATTCTGAAACAGGCACATTTGATGCAGTTATTCGTAATGTTGTTGCACCAAATGGCTTGAAGGAAGTCTTGATTCCAACCTGGTCAGACAAGAACTGGCAAGATGATCTAGTATGGCACAAAGCAGTCCGTCAAAGTGACGGCAGCTACCGTGCAACGATTAAGGCAAGCGATCATAAAAATGAGGATGGGAAGTACAATGTCCATGTCTACTATGTAGATCAAAATAACCAACGAAGCTATATTACAGAAACTACGACAGAAGTGCGTCAAGCCCGCCGCTCTGGCACGATCCTAATCCAAAACAACAACAAGGATGCGGGTACCTTTGACGTCATCATCAAGGATGTCTACAATCCTAAAGGTGTGCGGACCGTTCAAGTCCCAACTTGGTCTGATAAGGATGGCCAAGATGATATTCGTTGGTATGAAGCGACTCGCCAATCAAATGGAGACTACAAGGTATCCATCAAAGCGAGCGATCACAAGAACTCTACTGGTAAGTACCATATTCACCTTTACTATATCCAAAATGATGGTTCTCGTGTAGGTGTTGGTACCACGACTACAGAAGTGGAGTTCCGAAATGCCATGACTAAGACGCAAGCTTCTATTAAGAACGTCAATTCTGGTGCTGGAACCTATACGGTAACGGTGGATCAAGCGCCTCAAGGTCGTCGGATTAAGAACATCCGTGTCGCAGCCTGGTCTCAAGCACACCAAGAAAATCTTTTCTGGTATTCAACAGCACCTTCTGGTATGCATACAGAAGTGCAGGTCTCTGCAGTAAATCACCAGTACCAATCAGGCAACTATACCACTCACGTCTATGTGGATTATGTCGATGGTGGCGTTGAAGGCTTTAACCTTGGTCAAACAGCCCTTCATCCCCGTGCGACAGTAGATCAAACTGCTTTTAGTCCTCGTGTAACGAATGGACAACGGGACCGTGTCTTACGGGCAGCAGCTAGTCTAGTGGGCGTTCGTGGCGGCACTGCAGCTCACCAACAATTGGTCAATGATTATAACAGTGTCAAACCACTTCCGGTTGGTTATGCAGTGAAGACGACCGATGACTGGTGTGATATCTTTGTCACAACAGTCTTCCAGCGGGAAGGTTTGAGCGGTTTGATTGGCCGTGAATGTGGAGTCGAACGTCACATCCAGATTTTCAAACGCTTGGGTATTTGGAATGAGGATGGTACCACTACACCAAAAGCAGGGGACATCATCACCTTTAACTGGGATCAAAATAGCCAACAAAACAATGGCTTTGCGGATCACATCGGAATTGTTGAGAGCGTCTCAAATGGAATCATTCATACCATTGAAGGAAACTCCAACAACCAAGTCCGTCGCAATACCTACCGAATCGGACATGGCAATATTCGTGGATTTGCAACCCCACGCTATCAATAATAAAAAGGGAGTGGGAAAGAACTCTGACTAGTTAAAAAGAGTTCGTCTTCCCACCCCCGCACAGTTGATTAGGTCATCTTTGGAGCTTAAAAAGCGAACAAAGATGCCAATCAACCACTGCGTCATACAGTTATTTCTATCAAATATAAAAAGGCTGAACAGTTTTTGTCCAGCCTCTTTTTGTGGCTTCTTTTTTGAATGCAGATAAGTTTTTAAAATAAAATGAGAGATTCTGTCAATTGTTTTAAATGATTTTTATCTTTTGAATTATTCGATAATGACTGGAGACTTTACGCAGTGAGAAAAGTGCTTGAAATATTAGAATTTCAAGCACTCGGGAGTTTTGAGACCTTGGGCTCAAAACTAAGTCATGGAACTTCTTTGAAGTTCGCTGACGTCCGTACTCACTTAAGGAAAGTCTCTAAGAATACTATTTCGGTTCTTTTCTTATTTTTTCAACCCTTCTTCGAAACTCTTGGAAGGGGCCTCGACTTGTATGGTTTCAAGGGTTAATGGATTGGTGAAGGTCAAGCGGTGAGCATGGAGCATGAGTCGCTCTCCGCGTGCAGGGTTATAGAGAGGGTCCCCGACAATCGGGTGCCCATGATGGGAGAGATGCACCCGGATCTGATGGGTACGCCCCGTTTTGAGCTGGCATTTGACCAGGCTGTTTCGTCCGATTTTTTTCAGTTGCGTCACCTGAGTTTCTGCGTACTGCCCCTTGCGTGGATCGACCAGGCGCTTGCGCCGATCATGGCGATCGCGTCCGATTTTATCCTTGTAGACGATGGTTTTTTGTGCTAAGCTGCCTTGGATCAAGGCCCAGTACTCGCGTTGGATGTTTTTATCTTCCAAAATACGGTTGAGAATGGGCAGGATAAAAGGATTTTTGGCAAATAAAATCGCTCCGCTGGTTTCCTTATCTAACCGGTGCACGACGTAGCAGGTAGATCCAACATAGCTGGAAACATGGTTGAGAAGAGCAATTTCTGTCGGCTCATTGGCATGGGTTTTCATACCTTCAGGCTTATTGACGATGATGACATGCTCATCCTGATAGAGTTCTTCGACCAGACTCGGGTCTCCGGCTGGGAGCTCTTTTTCAGGGTAATCGTCCGCGTCAAAGATCAGCTGGATCTGGTCTCCTTTTTGAACGGGGCTCTGCCAGTTGATGGTCTCGCCATTGACCAAGACGTGCTTCTTGGTTCGTAAAAAATGCCGGATCTTACGGGGAATGAGGAAGTAGTCCTCAAGCAACTCTTTCACAGTCATCTGGGGAAAGGATTGTGGAATGGTAAATTGATAGTTCATGACCCTATTGTAGCAAAATCTAAGCTTAAAGAAAACTAAATGGGAGAAAGGGATGAGCTATCTTTTCTTGCTAGGACAAGGATAAGGTGTTACAATAACAGGTATGAATAGAATAAAAGAATTATTTGAAAACCTGATCACTTTTTTTAGAAAGGATCATCCGCCCAAAGCGGTGGCAGAAGAAGTGCCAGACACGGAACTACCGGAAGAGACAGTAGAGCCGACCTATAGTCGCTCAGGCAAGCACAGAAGCAAGCCTCTCTCTCAGCATCCCTTCCGTCGTTTTTGGCGCAGATTCCATTTGACCAAGATTCTCCTGATCATTGGGCTAGGCTTTAGCCTCTTGACAGGGGGCTATCTCTTCTATCTTGCTAAGACGACCAACGTCAAAGATTTGCAGAACGCACTCAAGGCGACCACTATTATCTATGATAAGAATGGGGACCAAGCGGGAAGTTTGACCGGGCAAAAAGGAACCTATGTCGAACTCGATGCTATCAGTGAGAATCTGCAAAATGCCGTGGTCGCAACAGAGGACCGGAGCTTTTACAAGAATAGCGGGATCAACTATGGTCGCTTCTTCTTAGCGATTTTGACCCTGGGTCGCTCAGGTGGTGGGTCGACCATTACCCAGCAGCTAGCCAAGAATGCTTACCTGTCTCAGGACCAGACGGTGGAACGCAAGGCCAAGGAATTCTTCCTAGCGCTTGAAATCAATAAGAAATACAGTAAAAAAGAGATCCTCACCATGTACCTCAACAATGCCTATTTTGGAAATGGGGTTTGGGGTATTGAGGATGCTTCCAAGAAGTATTTTGGGGTTTCAGCCAGTCAATTAAGCCTGGATCAGTCTGCGGTTCTCGCAGGTATGCTCAAGGGACCGGAAATCTATAACCCGCTCTATTCAGTAGAGAATGCGACCAATCGTCGCAATACGGTCCTCCAAAATATGGTGGCGGCTGGCTATATTGACCAGAAAACAGCTGATCAGTCGGCTGCTGTGGATATCCATGGCCAGCTGGTCGATGCCTATGAAGGCAAGTCAGAGGACTATCGCTATCCATCCTATTTTGATGCGGTGATCAATGAGGCGGTCAATGAATACGGCCTGACCGAAGAAGATATTGTCAAAAATGGCTACCGGATCTACACTGAGCTGGATCAAAATTACCAAGCAAGCATGCAGGTGATCTATGACAATACAGCTCTCTTCCCAGTAGCGGAAGACGGCACGCGCGCGGAATCTGGTAGTGTCGCCCTCGATCCTAAGACCGGAGGGGTTCGGGCTCTCGTAGGGCGTGTCGGAAGCGATCAAAATCCAGGTTTTCGTACCTACAACTACGCCACCCAGGCTGCCCGTAGTCCAGGATCAACCATCAAACCGTTAGTCGTCTATAGCCCAGCTGTTGCTGAAGGTTGGTCGACCAATAAGGAATTGGACAATAGTACCACCCAATATGGAAACTATGAGGTCAATAACTATGCGGGAATCCAGTCTAGCCCAACGGTACCGATGTACCAGGCCTTGGCAGAGTCCCTTAACCTTCCAGCCGTAGCGACCGCTAATGATTTGGGTCTCGATACGGTCTTTGAATACGGGAAAAAATTCGGACTCAACATGGATAAGGTAGACAAGTCGCTTGCCGTTGCCTTGGGAGCTGGTGTGACAACTAATCCGATGCAGATGGCTCAGGCTTATGGAACCTTTGCCAATGGAGGGGTCATGAATGATGCCCACCTCATTACCAAGATCGAAAATGCTAGTGGCCAAGTGGTCAAGAGCCACAGCCAGAAATCAACCCGAGTGCTTAGTGGTTCAACGACAGATAAGATGACCAATATGATGCTTGGTACCTTTAGTAATGGTACAGGGGTGAACGCTGCGCCTTATGGTTATACCATGGCAGGGAAAACCGGTACGACAGAGACCAGCTTTAACAAGGACCTCTCTGGAGACCAGTGGGTGATCGGCTACACGCCAGATGTGGTCATCAGTCAGTGGCTTGGTTTCCCAACGACCGATGAAAATCACTACCTGACGGACAGTAGTGCTGGAACGGCATCCGAGATCTTCCGCAATGTTGCCAACAGTGTCCTGCCTTATACAGACGGTACCCAGTTTGACTCAGTGAAGAACTCTTATGCTGAAAACGGCATTGCACCAGTCGGTGAAGAAACGACAGAAACAGATAGCAAAGAAGACAAAGGTTTCTTTGAGGATGTCAAAGAAAAGGCGTCGAATATGGTCGATAATGCGAAGAAAGCAATCGACGAGGCCGATATCCCAGGAAAAGCGAAAAACGCTTGGGATACCTTCAAAGGCTGGCTTGGTTTCTAATCAAAAAAACGATTCAGAAATTCTTCTGAATCGTTTTTTATTTAAAGTTCACTATCTGACAAGCTAAAGGTATCGCCGTGTTGGAGATCCCCGTACTGGTAGCCTCGTTTGAACCAGCGCATGCGTTGCTCTGAAGTTCCGTGGGTAAAGCTATCTGGTACCGAGTAGCCGTAGGCTTGCTCTTGGAGAGTGTCATCCCCGACTGCATGGGCTGCATTCATGGCTTCTTCGATATCGCCGATATCTAGAAGGTTTCGGTCTTGAATGGAGCGGGCCCAGACACCGGCTAGATAATCAGCTTGTAGCTCAATGCGGACACTGATGGCATTTCGTTCCTTTTCAGAAAGACCTTGTTGCATCCGATGGTATTTACCAAGGATTCCCAGCTCATTTTGCACGTGGTGGCCGACTTCGTGAGCGATCACGTAGGCCATGGCGAAGTCCCCGCTAGCCTTGTATTTGGTTGTTAATTCCTTGTAGAAGCTCATATCCAAATAAATCTTTTTGTCGGTTGGACAGTAGAAGGGACCAGCCGATGCTTGCCCAACTCCACAGCCTGTCTTTGTCCGTCCGGTATAGAAGACTAGTTTGGGCTCCTGGTAGGTCCGTCCTTCGGCTTGAAAGACCTTGTGCCAATGATCTTCTGTTGTGGCAAGGACCTTGCTGACGAACTCAGCATCTGCATCGTCGACATGGGTCTTGTTGGTGCGCGTGATCTGGCTAGACTGGTAAGAATGAGAAGTCTCGTTTCCAAAGAGTCCACCAAGACTAGCGCCACCACCTCCTAGAAGAACCAGAAGAAGGATGAGGACGATCTTACTCTTGAAGCTTCCGGGCGATAGTAAGATCTGTAAAATGCCCCCGCCAAGGTTACTGTTTCCTGAAGATTGGGAGTAGCTTTGCCCTCGACGGTCTTCGATATTTCTACTTTCTTTTAGGTTATCACTTTTCATATTCGTCTCCTTTTGTTTTATTTTACCAAAAATGAGGAAAAAACCAGAGTGATAACGCTTTAGATTTGCTTTTTTCTTGACAGGAGATTTTCTGTTCTTGTCAAAACGTGGAAAACTTGCTATAATGGGGTGAACGGAGGCGTTATGGCATTAAAAAAAGCAAGTCTAGCGTGTACGGTTTGTGGGTCACGCAATTACTCCATTAAGTTGAGTGGGACGCCAAAACCAACACGTCTAGAAGTCAATAAATTCTGCAAACATTGCAGTAAGTATACCATCCATAAAGAAACACGATAGGAGAGAGTTGTGAAATTCATTAAAGATATTTTCGTCTTACTAAAAGATACAACTTGGCCAAATCGCAAGGAAAGATGGAAAAACTTTATCTCAGTGATTGAGTACACCGCTTTCTTTGTTGCATTGATTTATTTGTTCGACAAAGTCATTGCACGTGGCCTATTGCACATGATCAATTTCTTTTAAGAAAAGAAGCCATGAGGCTGGGCAACAACTGTCCAGCCTTTGATTTTTGATAGGAATAACTGCAAGACGCAGTGGTTGATTGGCATCTTTGTTCGCTTTTTAAGCTTCAAAGATGGCCTAATCAACTGTGCGGGGGTGGGAAAACGAACTCTTTTTAACAAGTCAGAGTTCTTTCCCACTCCCACTTTTTGTAGTCTTTTCTAAAAAATAAATCAGCAAACCTCTTTGCATTCCTGCAAAATGTGGTATAATGAAGCTAGGAAAAGGAAAGCCAAGAGGCTTTTTTTAGTATGTTCACAAAAGCTCGAGCAGGCTAAACAGAAAGAAAGGATGCCCAAATGGACAGTTTTGATAAAGGCTGGTTTGTACTACAAACCTACTCAGGATATGAAAACAAGGTAAAAGAGAATCTTTTGCAACGTGCGCAAACTTACAATATGTTAGAAAACATCTTGCGTGTAGAGATTCCAACTCAAACCGTACAAGTTGAGAAAAACGGTAAAACCAAAGAAATCGAAGAAAACCGCTTCCCAGGTTATGTCTTGGTAGAAATGGTCATGACAGATGAAGCGTGGTTTGTCGTTCGGAATACACCGAACGTTACTGGTTTCGTTGGATCCCACGGGAACCGTTCAAAACCAACTCCATTGTTGGAAGAAGAAATCCGCAGCATCTTGCTCTCTATGGGTCAAACCGTTCAAGAGTTTGATTTGGATGTCAAGGTGGGCGACACAGTTCGCATCATCGACGGTGCCTTCACAGACTATACTGGTAAGATCACTGAAATTGATAACAACAAGGTAAAAATGGTCATTTCTATGTTCGGTAACGATACGGTTGCAGAAGTGAACCTGAACCAAATTGCTGAATTGTAAGAAAAATAGAACCCTCCAAGAAAAACTTGGAGGGTTCTTTGTATGGATCGTTATTGATTTTTATCCAGGCCAGTGATCTTTTTTAACTGCTTGGTTTCTGCAGTAGACGTAACATTGAAGATCTTATTGCCTTGTGTAGAGAAGCTAGATTCATCTCCGTTGCTATCTTTATAGACATAGCTGGTCCCATTTTCTGAACGCATAATGGCATAGGGTTTTCCGAGACGTTCGAGGGCCGTTTTTGGTGTATCGGATTTGGAAATACTGCCAGTAGACTGGTGGTTGGCATCGCCCCCTCTTAGTCGGAAGGTGATATCTGTTAACACATTATTGCGGAAGAAAGCCATGATATCGCCATTGTCTGTTGCCCAAACATTGACCCCATCGCCAGGATTCGCACTGTCTGTGCTACTTACGGGTTGACCAAAGGCTGCAACTACGTCATCGTAACTGCTTCTTTCTTTTGGCCCACCAACCTCTTGTCCATCTTCGGTTCTTAATACAAAACCGGTGGTAGGGTGGAGGTTTTTGAGCTTTTCGATCTCAGGAATGGATGCAGCTCCCGGCACATATTGAAGAGATGCACCATCATCTGGATCCATACTGAAGCGATCTGAAAAATCATCTGAGCTATTACTTTCAGAAGACGTGCTTGTCTCTTTACTCGATGATGTTTTGCTTGAAGATGATTGGACCGACTTTTTGGAACTAGAAGCTGTTTTTGCTGGTTGCGCAGAATTGGCGGGTGAGCAAGCGGCTAGTGTCACTAGTGAAAGAAGGCCGATCGTAAGGTAACGAATGTTTTTCATAAATACCCTTTCTAATGTGCTTCGCCGATCAGGCGAGGTTTTATTATATCAATAATCAAGGAAAGGAGCAAATGGCAACAAAAAAACCCCCTATTGCTAGGGGAATTTTTAAAAGATAAAAGATGATAAAAAATTTTATTATCAAGGCGGTAGACGGATTTGAACCGACGATCAAGCTTTTGCAGAGCCGTGCCTTACCACTTGGCTATACCGCCATAACATATAATATTGTAACCTAAAAATAAAGATAGGTCAAGAAAAACTTTTTACGTCAAACAACTTTAGAAAACCATTTCATCGTAGGGATTGAAAAAATCTCTCAAATAGCTTGCGAATTCTAGGGATTTCTGCTATACTTATAGAGTTGTCTAAGACAGCAAATACTCATCTCGGATCCATTGTGGCACCGTTGCCCTTGTGGTCGTGCTGCAAGTTGACGTCTGAGAGAGGAGAAAAAAACAAAAAAGGAGAAACTACTCATGGCAGTAATTTCAATGAAACAACTTCTTGAGGCTGGTGTACACTTCGGTCACCAAACTCGTCGCTGGAACCCTAAGATGGCTAAGTACATCTTTACAGAACGTAACGGAATCCACGTGATCGACTTGCAACAAACTGTAAAATATGCAGACCAAGCATACGACTTCATGCGTGATGCAGCTGCAAACGATGCAGTTATCTTGTTCGTAGGTACTAAGAAACAAGCTGCTGATGCTGTTGCAGAAGAAGCTGTTCGTGCAGGTCAATACTTCATCAACCACCGTTGGTTGGGTGGAACTCTTACTAACTGGGGAACAATCCAAAAACGTATCGCTCGTTTGAAAGAAATCAAACGCATGGAAGAAGATGGAACTTTTGAAGTTCTTCCTAAGAAAGAAGTTGCATTGTTGAACAAACAACGCGCTCGTCTTGAAAAATTCTTGGGCGGTATCGAAGACATGCCTCGTATCCCAGACGTAATGTACGTTGTGGATCCACATAAAGAACAAATCGCTGTTAAAGAAGCTAAGAAATTGGGTATCCCAGTTGTAGCGATGGTCGACACAAACACTGACCCAGATGATATCGATGTTATCATCCCAGCGAACGATGACGCTATCCGCGCTGTTAAATTGATCACTGCGAAAATGGCTGACGCTGTTATCGAAGGACGTCAAGGTGAAGACAGTGTTGCTACAGTAGAAGCTGAATTGGCAGCTACTGAAGGTCAAGCTGATTCAATCGAAGAAATCGTTGAAGTTGTAGAAGGCGACAACGCTTAATTTCATTCAATAAGTAACGAACCTAAGAGGGCAGGGCTCAGCCCGACCCTCTTATTTTATTAAAAAATATAGGAGAACAAAAATGGCAGAAATTACAGCTAAGCTTGTAAAAGAATTGCGTGAAAAATCTGGTGCCGGTGTTATGGACGCTAAAAAGGCATTGGTTGAAGTTGAAGGTGATATCGAAAAAGCGATCGAATTGCTTCGCGAAAAAGGTATGGCTAAAGCAGCTAAGAAAGCTGACCGTGTTGCCGCTGAAGGTTTGACTGGTGTTTATGTCAATGGTAACGTTGCAGCAGTAGTTGAAGTAAACGCTGAAACTGACTTCGTTGCGAAAAACGCTCAATTCGTTGAATTGGTAAACGCAACAGCGAAAGTGATCGCTGAAGGTAAACCAGCTAACAACGAAGAAGCTCTTGCTTTGACAATGCCTTCAGGTGAAACTCTTGAAGCTGCATACGTATCTGCAACAGCTACAATCGGTGAAAAAATTTCATTCCGTCGTTTTGCCTTGCTTGAAAAAACAGATGCACAACACTTCGGTGCTTACCAACATAATGGTGGACGTATCGGTGTTATCTCTGTAATCGAAGGTGGAGACGAAGCACTTGCTAAACAAATCTCAATGCACATCGCTGCAATGAAACCAACTGTTCTTTCATACAAAGAATTGGATGAACAATTCGTGAAAGATGAATTGGCACAATTGAACCACGTCATCGACCAAGATAACGAAAGCCGTGCAATGGTTGGTAAACCAGCTCTTCCACACTTGAAATTTGGTTCTAAAGCTCAATTGACTGACGAAGTAGTTGCTCAAGCTGAAGAAGATATCAAAGCTGAATTGGCAGCTGAAGGTAAACCAGAAAAAATCTGGGATAAAATCATCCCAGGTAAAATGGATCGCTTCTTCTTGGACAACACAAAAGTTGACCAAGCCTACACTCTTCTTGCACAAGTCTACATCATGGATGACAGCAAGACAGTTGAAGCTTACCTTGAATCAGTAAATGCTTCAGTTATCGAATTCGTTCGTTTTGAAGTTGGTGAAGGTATTGAAAAAGCTTCAAATGACTTTGAAGCAGAAGTTGCAGCTACAATGGCAGCAGCTCTTAACAACTAAGAATAAACAAAAAGAGGTTTCGAAGGAAACCTCTTTTTTGTGTGGAAAATATCTTATATCATTGTTTAAGCTGTTTTAAAATATTAACAAAGTTTGTTTTCAAAAAATAACAGACGTTACCGAAGATTCATCGATATACTTTCTGAAACTTTCCGCCGTGAGAAAAGTGCTTGAAACAATGAAGTTTCAAGCACTCGGGAGTTTTGAAACTTTAGGTTCAAAACTAAGTCATGGAACTTCATAGAAGTTCGCTGACGTCCGTACTCACCTAAGGAAAGATTCAGAGAAGATATTATGTGAACTGATATCATGGGCTCATTCATTTGCTTAATGTGCGAAGGTATCGATTCCTAGAAGCAGGGACAGGGTTCCCATGATGAGGCCAGCTAGAATCACTCCGAGCATGACTGCGAGGCTACTGCGTTTGAAGTCCCAGTCAAGGATAGAAGCTGCAAGGGCACCGGTCCAGGCACCAGTTCCCGGAAGAGGAATTCCCACAAAGAGCAATAAGGCCCAGAAGATTCCCTTGTCTCCTGCAGCTTTTTCTAATTTCTGTCCGCCTCTATGGCCCTTATTGAGACACCAGCTAAAAAAGCCTCCGATGATCGGTTTTTTTGCCCCCCAAGTAAGAATATGGCGGGCGAAAAAGAAGATCAGAGGGACAGGGAGAAGATTTCCGATCACTCCGATCAGGAGCGCTGTCCATAAGGGAATACCATTTGCAATGGCAAAAGGGATGGCCCCGCGCAATTCAACAAGGGGCACCATGGAGATCAGGAAGGTAAAGATATATTTCATTAGTCAAGCCTTTCGATTAGTCTTCTTCATTCTATCGTATCTTTTCTCAATTGACAACTATGATCTTTTTTAATCTTTTATCTTGACTTTCTGGTGGAGGAAGCATATAATAAAGACATAGTTAATTAGAATCATTATAAAAAGGAGAAATGACATGACAACTATGAAACATGAAGCAGCTACTGATGTAGCAACTTTTGCACCTTCAAATAAAGAAACTCTTCCAGAAACAAAAGCTCTCTTGAACCAAGTCGTAGCAGATCTCTACGTGGCTCACATTGCCCTTCACCAAGTACACTGGTATATGCGTGGACGTGGCTTTATGGTTTGGCATCCAAAAATGGACGAATACATGGACAGCTTGGATGCAACCTTAGATGAAGTGAGCGAACGCTTGATCACTCTTGGTGGTGCGCCATATTCTAGCATGACTGAATTTTTGGAACACAGCAATATTGAAGAACGCCGTGGAACATTTACAAAAAATGTAGAAGAAAGCTTGACACGTGTTCTTGAAATCTTCCATTACCTTGATGGCCTTTACCAAAAAGCTTTGGATGTTACCGATGCTGAAGGCGACGATGTAACCAACGATATCTTTGTTGGGGCTAAAGCAGAACTTGAAAAGAACATTTGGATGGTGGCTGCTGAACTTGGTCAAGAACCAGGATTATAAGATCATAAAAAATAGAAGCCGTTGGCTTCTATTTCAGACTGAAGACAAAGTCTTCTTAGAAACTTTCCTTAGGTGAGTACGGACGTCAGCGAACTTCTACGAAGTTCCATGACTAATTATTGAGCCTAAGGTCTCAATAATTCCGAGTGCCTGAAACTGAATAGTTTCAGGCACTTTTCTCACAGCGGAAAGTTTCAGTAGATGATTGAATAATTCTAACGAATAAATTTTTTTATATTATAGAATTTATAAGATTTGTAAAAAAGAACAGTTTGTCTATGCTCTCAATAGGAGCCGTTGGCTTCTATTTTTTGCCTCGTAGGGGATTTCCACTAATTAAAGGAATTCTTAATCTAACTATAGTTGGAGCGAAATCGAGGCCTATCGCTCCTATTTTTTTGGTATAGTTAATATGTGATTTTCTGTAAGTGTTCGCAGACAGAAGAAAGCGCTTACAAATTT
Organism: Streptococcus sp. 27098_8_148; assembly: GCF_041432105.1. Lineage (NCBI taxonomy): Bacteria > Bacillati > Bacillota > Bacilli > Lactobacillales > Streptococcaceae > Streptococcus > Streptococcus sp. 27098_8_148. The sequence continues at coordinate 12,617 of NZ_JAPVYY010000009.1, forward strand.
AATTGTTAATCCTAAGAGGAGGTTTTTATGGGAAAGTCTTTTTTTGAAAAGCGTCCTGTTTTTAGTATTCGTAAGCTCTCAGTTGGAGCTTGTTCTGTTGTGATTGGGATTTCTGCCTTGGGTCTTTCAAGGGTCCATGCGGAAGAAAAGCCAGCCCTCGAAAGTGAACCGACTTCGATTGAGACACCAAGTGTTGTGACGGAAAACTCAGAAGCGGAAGTTCCTGGAGCTGGTGCAAGGGTTTCAGAAGCTCCAGCTGTCATCACCCCTACCAGAGTTGAGGAAAAGCCAGCGCATCAAGGCGAAGGCCAGCCCGTTTCAGCTTCATCTGAGCGTGCTACAGGAACGGAAGAAACAGCTGCTCCAGACCAAAATCGTGTAGCGGAGGATATTGTGCAAGATCGAGAACGTGATTTTAATAAAGATTGGTATTTTAAATTAAATGCAGCTCCTGGTGCAGAAGGGCGTCAAGTGGATGTCAAGGATTGGAAAAAATTAGATCTTCCTCATGACTGGTCTATTTTCTTTGATTTCGATCACAACTCTCCTGCTCAAAATGAAGGGGGGCAATTAAACGGAGGGGATGCTTGGTATCGTAAGACCTTCCGTTTGGACGACAAAGATCTAGATAAGAAGGTCCGCTTGGAATTTGGCGGGGTTTATATGGATTCTAAAGTCTATGTAAACGGACAATTCGTTGGTCATTATCCAAATGGCTACAATGCCTTTTCTTATGATATTACTCCTTATTTGAATGCGGATGGAAGCGAGAACACCATCGCCGTTCATGTGGTCAATCAACAACCAAGTAGCCGTTGGTATTCTGGTAGTGGGATTTACCGGGATGTTAAGCTGAGTGTAACGGACAAGGTTCATTTAGCGCAGTATGGGACTACGATTACGACCCCTCAGTTGGAAAAACAGCAAAATGGGGCAGTGGATACAGTGGTGAAGAGCCGCATTGTCAACCAAGATGATCAAGCTCATAGTATTTATGCGGAATATGAAATTGTCGATCAAAATGGCCAAGTGGTGAGCGAAAAAACGCGCAGTGAAGCACAAGCTGTTCTAGCAGGTCAAGAGATCAACCTATCTCAAACCCTCCATGTTGAAAAACCAACCCTCTGGGATGTGAAAACGGATCATCCAGCTCTCTATACCTTGTATACGCGGGTTTATCGGGATTCGCAGTTAGTAGATGTTCAAAAGGAACGCTTTGGTTATCGCTATCTCAACTGGACGCCAGAAGGTGGCTTCTTCCTCAATGGGGTGGCGACGAAATTCCACGGGGTATCTCTTCACCATGACCACGGGGCTCTTGGAGCTGAGGAAAATTACAAGGCTGAATACCGTCGTCTCAAACAGATGAAGGACATGGGAGTCAATGCGATTCGGACGACCCACAACCCAGCGAGTGAACAAACCTTAAAAATTGCTGCTGAGTTGGGCTTGATGGTTCAAGAAGAAGCCTTTGATACCTGGTATGGTGGCAAGAAACAATACGATTACGGTCGTTTCTTTGAAAAGGATGCCACTCACCCAGAAGCTCGTAAGGGGGATACTTGGTCAGATTACGATCTACGGACCATGGTAGAGCGGGGCAAGAACAATCCTTCTATTGTGATGTGGTCAATTGGTAACGAAGTCGGTGAAGCAGATGGTTCAGACAAATCTGTCGCAACCGTTCGTCGTCTGGTCAAGACTATCAAGGAAGTGGATGCAACCCGCTATGTCACTATGGGAGCTGATAAATTCCGCTTTGGCGATGGTTCAGGAGGCCATGAAAAAGTAGCAGCAGAGCTTGATGCGGTTGGATTTAACTATTCAGAGGCCAACTATGAAAGTCTACGAGCTAAACATCCAAACTGGCTCATTTATGGTTCTGAAACCTCTTCTGCAACGCGGACACGGGGTTCTTACTACCACCCTGAAAGAGAATGGGTCGGAAGCAACCAAGAAGATCGCCACTATGAACAATCAGACTACGGCAATGACCGGGTTGGTTGGGGTCGGACAGCGACCGCCTCTTGGACCTTTGACCGCGATCATGCCGGCTATGCAGGTCAATTTATCTGGACAGGTACCGACTATATCGGTGAGCCAACACCATGGCACAACCAAAATGACACACCTGTGAAAAGTTCTTATTTTGGTATTGTCGATACTGCTGGCCTTCCAAAGAATGATTTTTACCTTTACCAAAGTCAATGGGTATCGGCCGAGAAACATCCAATGGTCCATCTCTTGCCACATTGGAACTGGGAAAATCCAGAATTAGCCAATCGTGTCATGGATGAAGAAGGACGGATCCCTGTTCGGACCTTCTCCAATGCCCACAGTGTGGAATTGATTGTCAATGGGGAATCACAAGGAGTGAAGACTTTTACCAAGAAGACCACAGCTGATGGCCGGACCTACCAAGAAGGGGCAAATCCAGATGAACTCTATCTAGAGTGGTTGGTCCCTTATGTACCAGGTAAAGTGGAAGCTATTGCGCGCAACGAAGCGGGTGAAGTGATCGCGAAAGATCAAGTCGAAACAGCCGGCAAGCCTGCGGGTGTCCGTTTGTTGAAAGAAGAACACGCGATTGCGGCAGACGGCAAGGATTTGACCTATATTACCTATGAAATCGTCGATGAAGCAGGTCGTGTGGTCCCAACTGCCAATAATTTGGTGCATTTCCATTTGCATGGACAAGGCCAAATTGTCGGTGTCGATAATGGGGAACAAGCCAGCCGTGAACGCTACAAAGCGCAGGAAGATGGCTCATGGCAACGCAAAGCCTTCAACGGCAAAGGGGTTGTGATTGTCAAATCAACTGAGCAGGCGGGTGCCTTTACTCTGTATGCAGACTCAGATCGCTTGCAATCAGACCAAGTCAGCCTCTTTACAGGTAAGAAGGACCAAGCAGAACGCACTGTATTAGGTGTGGAACCTGTTCGACAAAGTGCTTATCTAGGAGAAAAACCAACCTTGCCAAGTAAGGTCAATGTGGTCTATAGTGATGGCAAGGCCCAAGAAGAAGCCGTTGAATGGGATGCGGCAGACTATAGCCGTGCTGGCCAAGTCCGTGTGACAGGTCATGTTCAAGGACGCACGGTCGAAGCTCTGGTCGATGTGATCGGCGTGGAACAAGTCCTTCCGGTCATCAAACAAATCCCACAGGGAGCAGATCTAGCGACAGTGGATAAGGCTGTGCAATTAGTCTTCACCGATGGGACCACTGCTCACTATGAGGTCGATCAATGGACCTTGGAAGCTGGTCAAGAAGATCAGTTGTCCACACCAGGAGCTCGCTTGAAAGCGACAGGACTCCTAGGCAATGGGGAAACCGTCCAAGCGACACTAGTGGTTGCAGGAGGAGATGTAGCCAAGGCTAAGAAACCAACGGTTCAGTTAGATGGAGTAGCTCTTCCAAAATTTGGTAGTGGCAACCATACTATTTTCCGTTCCCTCGCTTATGGTCAAGAACCAGGTCAAGTCACAGCAAGTGCAGAAAATGCTCAAGTGACGGTCCTACAAGCTAATCGCGAAAATGGTTTTAAAGCCCAAATCTTTGTGACTGCTAAGGATACGGGAGCTGTACAGACCTATGTGGTCCAATTCCAAGAAGAAAGTCCACAGATCGAGCGTTTGGAATTGCGTCTGCTAGAAGGACAGGAACTCAAGGAAGACCAAACGGTACCACTTGAAGTCATTGCCCATTACCAAGATGGTAGCCAGGCAAGTCTCAAAGCAGATCAAATCGATGTGAAAACAAGAGCTGGTAGCCAAGGAAAAGCCGTCGCAACCAATAAAGGTTTGGAATTGCGAGAAGCAGGATTGGTTCATTTACAAGCTAACTTCCAAGGACAAACAGGGGAATTAACCTTTACCATCACGCCAAATCCAGAAGAAAAGACAGTTGTCAAGGTGCGTTCTGTACGGATCAGCACCGATCGAAACGTTTTGCCAGCTCTTCCAGAGACCGTCTTGGTCGAGTATGACAAGGGATTCCCGAAAGAAAAACGTGTGACCTGGGATGCCGTGACAGCAGATCAAGTCAAGGATTACCATAGCTTTACAGTCACAGGTCATGTAGAGGGTGTGGAAAAAGAAGCCCAAGCTCAAGTGACGGTTGAAGGCATTATCGCTGTAGAAGAAGTCAGCACCACCACTCCAGTCGGAGAAAAACCAGCTCTTCCAGAAAGCGTGCGGACCTATCACTCTAATGGTAAGACCTATACTGCTAAGGTGGCCTGGGATGCGGTCGATCCGCAACTCTTGGCCAAAGAAGGAGAAGTTGTCATAGCCGGTCGTGTAGAAGGAACGGATCTTCCAACGCGTCTTCATATTCGTGTTTCCGCAATCACAGTCAAGGGGGCCAATGTAGCAGAGCAATGGACAGGATCAGTCTTGCCACTCGCTTTTGCAAGTGACTCTAACGATGCGGATCCAGTTGCTAAGGTCAATGATAAGGTCATCTCCTTTACCGATGCTCCAGCTAACCGTTGGACCAACTGGGGCCGTGACAATGCGGAAGATTCTGTTGGTATCTTGTTTGGGGATTCTGGTATCTTGACCAAGCGAGCAGTGGACAACCTCCATGTTGGTTTCCATGAAGACCACGGCGTTGGGGCTCCAAGTGAGTATGTGATTGAGTACTATACAGGGGAACAAATCCCAACTGTTCCAAGCAATCCAAATCGCGTCAAAGACGAAACAGACCATCCATTTAACAATCCAGCCAACTGGAAAGAAGTCAGCAACCTAACCGTTGAAGAACCGGTAGCAGCTGGCAAGATGAATCATTTCAGTTTTGATAAAGTCGACACCTATGCTGTTCGTATTCGCATGAAGACACCAGAAGGCAAACGTGGAAGCTCTATTTCAGAGATTCAGATCTTTGCCAATAAGGTTGCGGCAGAAGAGAAGAGCCAGTTGACCATTCGCGTCAATGGCGATGTATTGCCAGGTGTCAACCCAAGTGTGACCGATTACTACATCGATGCGCGTGATCGGGCTTATCCACAAGTGGAAGCGACAGCTAGCCATCACGGTCTTGCAACGGTTGTGCCAAGTGTCCATGAAGGGGAGCCAATCCGTGTCATCCATAAAGCGGAAGATGGTACCATCTTACAAGAATACCGCCTCCATCTCACAAGCGATGCAGAAAAACTGAAACAAGCTACCCCAGTAGCAGTGGAAGCAGGTAGCCGTTTTGTGAAAGTTGGTCAAGATCTGGTTCTACCATCTACCGTAGGCGTTTACTTCCAAGGGGATACAGGCTATGAACGCAAGGAACTTACAGTGGACTGGAAGCCTCTACCAGCTGATGCGCTTTCTCACGAAGGTAGCTTCACGCTGGAAGGAAAAGTCATTGGCTATGATCTGACAGCTCAGCTGACCGTCCGGGTGTCAGAAAAGACAGGAGAAAACCTCTCTGTGAACCGTGACTACAATGCAGAAGATACCAGGGCATTTGCTAGTGAAACCAATGATCTCGATCCAAATCAAATCGACTATATCGATTACATCAATGATGGTGGCTACAACGAGTACTACCGTTGGACCAACTGGAAGAGAGAGCCGGATCAAACCGAAGCCTTTGCTGGTCTCATCTTCAAGAAAAATGGCCAGGTAACAGAGCGATTGGTCAATAAAGTAGCGGTCGACTTCTTTGCAGATCAGGAAACAGGTCTGCCAACGAAAACGGTTCTTGAACGCTACATTGGTCCAGACTTTGATGTTCCGGATGATTATGGCAATCTGAAGAATCTTCCAGATCATCCATTTAACCAGGCCTCTAACTGGGAAGAAATCCCGTATAGCTTGGATTATGCCTTTGAACCTGGTTATATCTCTAACCTCAGCTTCAACGAAACCAGAACGAAAGCCATCCGTTTAAGAATGGTCCGTGATGAAAATCTAAAAGGAATTGGAATCGTTGAAATGAGCGCCTATGCCCCAACAGAAGAGGCTCAGGCAACAACTGATGTCACCATCCAAGTGAATGGCAAAGACCTAGAAGGCTTTAAACCAGATGTGACAGATTATCATCTAGAGTATGAGGGAGACCGTCCAATCGTTTCAGCACAAGGCAAGAATGGAACAGCCGTTACGGTCGTGGATGCTAAAAGTGCCAATGCCCCTGTTCTTGTCAAGGTTGTCTCAGAAGATGGCAAGCTCGAAAAAGTATATCAACTTTCTCTCTCCGCAAAAGCACCTACAGGCTCAGCCATTCCTGAAGAAGGGGTTAAGAATCTGGTTCATACCAAACCAGAGTTGGTGATTGAGCCAGAAGAGATGGACTTTGAACGCTTAGAACGTCCAAATGTGGATCTTCCAAAAGGTGAGAAACGTGTGGTTCAAGAAGGTCAAAAAGGCCGCAAATTGCGCTTGGTGGAAGTTTCTCAAGAAAATGGTGTGGAAAGCCGGAAGGGACTGGATGCCTTTGTAGAGCTAGATCCAGTGGCAGAAATCACAGAGGTGGGCACGAAAGAAGTACTTCCAGACACTCCGCAACCAGAGCCACAACCAGAGCCACAGCCAGAACCTCAGCCACAACCACAACCACAACCGCTTCCGAACCCAGAACATCCTCATGCCTCAGAAAGACCAGTAGCTACCCCAACTCCTCAAGCATCTCTTGAGGTCAAAGCAGTGCGTCAGGAAGGGACAGATGCAGCAGGGAAGGAAGTCGAGAAAACAGCTCAAACACCAGCAGTTTCAGCAACTTCAGTTTCCGAAGGTAGATTACCAAATACAGGAACGGAAGAAAGCGTCGCAAGCCTCGTTGCTGGAATCCTAGCGGCAGGCCTTGCCAGTGCTGTGCTGGACGATCAGAAAAAAAGAGCCAAAAAGGCCAAGTAAAACAGCTAGAGAAACTAGCAAAAAACGGTGAAAAGTTCACAGGTAAAAAGAAGGAGGATGGGGAAGCCCCACCCTCTTTACCTGGTGACATAAAGGAATAGAATATGGGAAAAAGATTAGTTGATCAGAGAAATCGATTTGGCATTCGTAAACTCTCAGTAGGTGTCTGCTCGGTAGTTGTAGCGACTTGTTTTTTAGGAGCTACTACCAGTTACGCAGAGGAACAAGCTGAGAATAGTGAACCACGTGAAGAACGGGTTGAAACGAGCAATGCAGGAGATCAAGGAAAGGAGGAGAAAACTGTGAACGAGCACCAAGAAGAATCAGAACAGTCCTCACCAGCTATTAGTGAGAAAGAAAATCGCGCAGTTAGCCAAGGGACAGAAGCAAGCCAACCAGCCCCTTCTCTAGATGAGGAGCCTGAGATTGCGGATTATGGACCACTTCCAAGCAAGGCTCAGATGCAATACCACCGCGAAGAACTAGCAGCTTTCATCCACTTTGGGATGAATACTTACTACGATCGTGAGTGGGGAGATGGGCAAGAAGACCCTTATTATTTCTATCCAGAGCATCTAGATACCGATCAGTGGATCAAAACACTCAAGGATGCTGGCTTCAAACGAACCATCATGGTCGTCAAGCACCACGATGGCTTCCTTTTGTACCCATCCAAATACACCGACCATACCATTGCTAAAAGCGGTTGGAAGGAAGGGAAAGGCGATATCCTAGCCGAGGTTTCTGCTTCTGCCAGCAAGTATGACATGGATATGGGGGTCTACCTCTCGCCTTGGGATGCTCACAGCCCACTCTACCATGTGGATACAGAGGACCAATACAACGAATACTATCTCAACCAGCTCAAAGAAATCCTTGAAGATCCAAAATATGGAAACAAGGGCAAGTTCGTAGAAGTCTGGATGGATGGAGCGCGGGGCGATGGGGCTCAAAAAGTCACTTATACCTTCGATAAGTGGTTTGATGCCATTCGTAAGGCCCAAGGGGACATTGCCATTTTCTCAGCTGAGCCGACCAATGTTCGTTGGATCGGAAATGAAAAGGGAATCGCTGGAGATCCAGTTTGGCATAAGGTCAATCCGGATAAGATTCGCAACAATCCATCGAATAGTTACCTCAATCACGGGGATCCGGAAGGGAAGCAATACTCAGTGGGAGAAGCGGATGTTTCTATTCGCTCCGGCTGGTTCTATCATGACAACCAAGAGCCTAAGTCCTTGCGCGAATTGATGGACATTTACTTCAAATCGGTCGGCCGTGGAACCCCGCTTTTACTCAATATTCCACCCAATCCAGACGGAAAATTTGCGGATGCCGATGTGGCCCGTTTGAAAGAATTCCGCCAGACCTTGGACCAACTCTACAGTGTGGACTATGCGGCAGGAGCTTTGGTCGAAGCTGACTCGACACGACGCAATGCTCATTATTCAGCCAGCCATTTGACAGATGGCGATGAAAAGACCAGTTGGGCACCTGCAGATGATGCAAAAACCGGCTCTTTTGTCCTCGATCTTGGAAAAGAGCAACACTTTGATGTAGTCGAGCTCAAGGAAACGATCGAGAAAGGCCAACGGATTTCTGGTTTCAACATTGATGTGGCTGTGAATGGTCAATGGGTTCCTTTTGGGGCTGGTTCAACCGTAGGATATCGCCGTTTGATCAAAGGGCAACCAGTTGATAGTCGCTATATCCGGGTGTCCATCACCGATGCCCAAGCTACTCCAATCTTGAACGGAGTCTCTGTCTATAAGACGCCAGCCAGCATTGAAGAAACCGATGGCTATCCGCTTGGTTTGACTTATCATTCTGACCGGACTGCTGAGCGGGCTAATGGCCAATGGAATGAAGAGGGAGAAGGCGTTCGAGGCACCTCTATGTGGACCAAGGAAAAGGGAGCTTCCGTGACCTATCAATTTGAAGGCACCAAGGCCTATGTCGTCGCAACTGTCGACCCTGGTCATGGGGAAATGGATGTCTATGTCGACGGCCAAAAACTAGCGACGGTCAATACCCAAAGCCCAAGCCGCAAACGCAGCCAAAAGGTCTATGAAACACCGGACTTGGCAGCAGGATCTCACACCTTGACCTTGGTCAATAGCAAGGGAGATGCGATCGCAACGGAAGGGATTTATGCCCTCAATAATCAAGAAAAGGGTCTCTTTGAGTTTGCTCAGCCAACCCTAGCTGTTAAGAAAGGCGACCCAGCGCAAGTCGTCGTCAAGAGAAAAGGTGGCTCTAAAGGAAGTGCCAGTCTCAAATTGATCACAGAACCAGGAACAGGAGTTCATGGCAAGGTCTACAAAGATACCAACGTCACCCTTGAGTTCGCAGATGGAGAGACGGAAAAAACAGTCCAAGTTCCAACCCTTGATTTTGCAGGAAAAGCGACTGACGTCTATGACTTTAAGGTCAAATTGCTCCATCCGGATCAAGGAAGTCTGGTCGGCTTTATTCCAGAACTGACAGTCCAAGTGATGAACGAGGACCAGCTCCCAGAAAATCGCAAAGAAGTAGATGACCAAGATCCAAAACTGCATTACAGTGAGGGTTGGCAGCACGAGACAGACAATCCAAACTTCTCAAATGGCACAGAATCTTGGTCTAGCTTTAACCAAGTGACCGATGAGGAAGGCAAGAAACACATTGAAGTGACCATTACCTTTAAGGGCACTGGTGTGGAGGTCCGAGGAGTGGTCGATCCAAGCCATGGTCTCTACAGCGTCACTCTGGATGGAAAAGAAATAGCCTTCGAAGAAGGGCGTGGTCATGATTATGAGATCGAAGGCGATCATTATTTCAGTGGTTACGGAGATCAACGCAAGCTCGACCAGAGTTTGGTCAATCTACAAGGTCTAGCAAAAGGCTACCACCAGCTACGCTTGCATCTGGATCCGTCTCTCAATGACCCTCAATCATCCAGAGCCATCCAGGTAGACCGATTTATCCTATCAGGGAAAGATAGTCAGTTGCTCAGTCAAGAAGAGCTGCAACAGATCATCAGAGAAGGAGTAGAAAAGATCAAGGCTGCTTCTCTCGATCGCTTGAAAGCAGACCTCAAACCAACGGTTCAAGGACAATTGACGGCCTTGACTCAGTTGTTGGATCAAGAGCGGCCAGATTTGGTTGCTGCAGCTAATCAAGTCGAAGCCCTTGAAACCATCTTAGAAGATACTCACAATTATGAACCGCTGACGCAGACACGACCAGAAGAAGGTGTCCGGGATTTGATTCTTGAAAAACCAGAACTTCTCATCGAAGCGGAGGAGATTCCATTTGAGAGTCAAACACGTGAGAACAAGGACTTGGCTAAGGACGAGAGCCGGATCCTTCAAGCAGGGAAGGTCGGACGCCGGCTGAAATTAATCGAGGTTCGACAAGAAGAAGGCAAAGAAATTCGGACAGAAGTCGATGCCTTTGTCGAAGTGGAGGCCCAGGACCAGATCACAGAAGTCGGAACGAAGGAAGCGGAAGAAAGTCCGTTGATAGCTGATATGCCGACTCCAACCACTCCTGTAACTCCAAGTAAGGTGCAACCAGAAGTTGCGACTCTTTCTCAAGCTGAAGAGAAAAAAGAAAAAGAAAGACCAGTTCTCTTTCAACCGAAAATCCCAGAAGCAGTTTCTGTTTCGACTTCAGACCATCCGGAAAAAGAAGTGGTTGAAAGTCCTTCTCTACAATCGGAAGGAAAACTACCTCAAACCGGTACAAAAGAAGGTGGTTTCTTTGCTTGGTTAGGCCTTCTTGGTCTAGGTTTCTTGGGCGGAGGCGCCAAATTCGCTCGTCGCAAAGAGTAGTTCATTCTTTGCATAAGAGGTTAGTTCTCGCTAGCCTCTTTTGCTTTGTATTCTTAAGAGATTCCTATTTCCATGGAGTCTTTACTTTATTTACAGCCGTAAAAATTGTATAATAGTCAAATAAGGTCAATGATGAGAAGGAACACTCCAAGGCCATTTTTTATGGGCCAAAGAGCAGAGCATCCATCTAGAAAAAAACAAGTCAGAAAGGAGCATCATGGCAAATAAGAACACATCTGATAGCATTGAAGCTTATATCAAGGCCTTGCTGGCTCAAGCTGGCATGGCAGAGCTCAAAAGAAGTGAGTTAGCCGATGTCTTTCAGGTCGTACCCAGTCAGATTAACTATGTTATCAAGACTCGCTTTACCGAGAGCCGAGGCTATATTGTAGAGAGCAAGCGCGGTGGTGGGGGCTATATCCGTATTGGCAAGGTCCAGTTTTCAGATCACCATCAGATGCTCCAAGACTTGGCAGCCAATATTGGAGAGACCATCAGCCAGCAGGTCTTCAATGATATCCTCCAGATGCTCTATGAAGAAAAATTATTGACACAACGTGAGACTCAGCTCTTGCTTGCGACGACCTCCGATGAGGTCCTAGGTCGAGATGCTCTCATCCTACGAGCAAGTATGCTGAAAAAAATCATTCAACAAGTAGATAGAAAAGGAAATACCGACTAGATGAACTATTCAACAGCACTGTTAGAAAGTATAGAAGCGGCCCAAATACTAGCAGGCCACTATCAGGGGCATACCTTAGATACTTGGCATCTCCTGACGGCTATGGCCAATAATCCCTATAGCGTGGCAGGTTCTGTACTGAACGATTATCCTATGCAGATCGATGAGTTTCAGGATGCAGCGGAGCATATTACAGGCCAAGCTTTTCAAAGCGACAATCGGTATGAAATCTTCCCATTTTCTTATCGGATGGAAGCCATTATGAAACACGCAAGAGAGATTGCCCAGGTCCTTCATGCCAAGACCTTGGGAACAGAGCATGTGCTCCTCTCTCTTCTAGCAGACCGTGGGACCTTGGCGAGCCAAGTCATGGAATTTGCCGGCTTTGCCTTTACAGAGCAAGACAAGGGAGTCCCTATTGCCTCCCTTCGCAAGAATTTAGAAGACAAGGCAGGCTGGGACAAGAATGATATCAAAGCCATCCGGAGTCTCTATCGGGCCCAAAATCCTAACCGCCAAACCATGGGAAATATGATGGGCATGCCCCCAAGCACCAGTGGAGGTCTTGAAGATTATACCCGTGATCTGACAGAAATGGCGCGTGCAGGCCAACTTGAGCCTGTGATTGGCCGGGATGCAGAGATTTCACGCATGATCCAAATCCTCAGCCGCAAGACGAAGAACAATCCTGTATTGGTGGGAGAAGCAGGGGTCGGAAAAACCGCCCTTGCCTTAGGTCTGGCTCAGCGTGTCGCTAGTGGCAATGTTCCAGCTGAAATCGCACAGATGCGTGTTCTTGAATTGGATCTCATGAATGTCGTTGCAGGGACGCGCTTCCGTGGGGACTTTGAAGAACGGATGAACAATATCATCCAGCACATCGAAGAAGACGGTCACGTGATTCTCTTTATCGATGAACTGCATACCATTATGGGGTCAGGATCCGGTATTGATTCGACCTTAGACGCAGCCAATATTCTAAAACCAGCCCTGGCACGGGGAACCTTGCGTACAGTTGGAGCAACAACCCAAGATGAGTACCAAAAGCATATCGAAAAAGATGCAGCCCTCTCTCGGCGTTTTGCGAAAGTCACCATTGAAGAGCCAAGTGTTGCAGATAGCATCCAAATTCTCCAAGGTTTGAAAGAAACCTACCAGGACCACCATCATGTGACCATTACCGATGAAGCGATCGAAACAGCTGTCAAATATGCCCACCGCTATTTGACCAGCCGTCAATTGCCAGATTCAGCTATTGATCTCTTGGATGAAGCGGCAGCTACTGTACAAAACCGCGATTCCAACGGTCACGTAAAAGAAGAGTTGACCGCCTTAGACCGGGCCTTGATGGACGGCAAGTGGAAGAAAGCAGCCCAGCTCTTAGAAGTAGAGGCCGCTCCCATTGTCTACAAAAAAGAAGTCACTGACCAAGATGTCTTGGTGACCTTGAGCCAATTATCTGGTATTCCAACTCAAAAACTGACCCAAACCGATGCCAAGAAGTACCTAAACTTAGAAGCAGAATTGCACAAGCGCGTGATTGGTCAAGACCAAGCCGTTTCGAGTATCAGTCGGGCTATTCGACGCAATCAATCAGGTATCCGTAGCAATAAACGTCCGATCGGTTCTTTCATGTTCTTAGGACCTACCGGTGTCGGAAAAACAGAGTTAGCCAAAGCTTTGGCGGAAGTTCTGTTTGATGATGAATCGGCCCTCATCCGTTTTGATATGAGTGAGTACATGGAAAAATTCGCGGCCAGTCGCCTCAACGGAGCTCCTCCAGGCTATGTGGGCTACGAAGAAGGAGGCGAGTTGACCGAGAAAGTCCGCAACAAACCATATTCAGTTCTCTTATTTGATGAGGTGGAAAAAGCCCATCCAGATATTTTCAATGTCCTTTTGCAAGTCTTGGATGACGGAGTCTTAACCGATAGCAAAGGCCGGAAGATCGACTTCTCCAATACCATTATCATCATGACCTCAAACCTGGGAGCAACAGCCCTTCGGGATGATAAGACAGTTGGCTTTGGTGCTAAAGATATCCGCTTTGACCAAGCCAATATGGAAAAACGCATGTTTGAAGAGTTGAAGAAGACCTATCGTCCAGAGTTTATCAACCGGATTGATGAAAAGGTAGTCTTCCATAGTCTCTCAAGCGAGGACATGCAGCAGGTGGTGAAAGTCATGGTCAAACCGCTCATTGCGACCTTGGCCGAACAAGGCATGACCCTCAAATTCCAGCCTTCAGCGCTCAAGTTGCTAGCAACCAAAGGCTACGATCCAGAAATGGGAGCTCGGCCACTCCGTCGTGTCTTGCAGACCGAAGTGGAAGATCAACTAGCAGAGCTATTGCTGAAAGGCCAAGCCCAAGAAGGGCAAACCATCAAGGTTGGAACGACAGCCGGAACGATCAAGTTCGAGATTGTCTAGGAGGACGTCATGACGCTTCAGCGATTAACCCGTATTTCGCTTTTGGCGGCCCTTTGTGTCGCTCTACGTCAGGCTTTTGCCCCTTTCCCAAATGTCCAACCTATTTCTGCTATCTTCTTTCTCTTGGTGATATTTGAAGGGTATAGCTTTGCTTTTCTTGTGATGATGATCACCATGTTTGTCTCCGCCTTTTTCCTGGGGATGAGCTTGATTGTGTTCTTTCAGATTGTCGCCTTTGGCTGTTTGATGCTCATTTGGCGCATCAGTTACAAGTGGTTGCCCTTTGTCCTTCAGATCCTTTTTGTGGGCTTACTGTCCTTTGCTTATGGGGTCTTGATCGATAGTGTTTATGCCTTGATGTACCATATTCCTTGGTGGACCTATGCTTTGGTCAATGGTTTTAGTTTTAACCTTGCCCATGCTCTGTCGACGATCATTTTCTATCCCATTATCTATCAAATCTTTAGGAGATTTTATGTTGAAAAAAACCATTTCTAGCTTGATGACCTTACTTGCAGCTCTTCTTTTAGCGAGTTGCGCTCCGTCTCATAGCACAAACAATCAAACAACTGCTTCTAGCGCAGAAGTTGCCAAGAAAAACGAAATTTCGATTACGATTAGTGTGACGCCAGAAGGTCAAAAAGTGCAATCGAAAACCTTGAAAGTAGCAGAAGAGAGCAACCTCATGAAAGTGCTCAAAGCCAACTACAAGATTGAAGAAAAAAATGGCATGATCACCTCGATTGACGGTCACAGCCAAGACGAAGCCAAAGGCCTTTACTGGATGTACAAGATCAATGGCGAAATGGCTCCAAAAGGTGCTGCTGAAACCACCGTTAAAAAAGGAGACAAGATCGAATTCTATCAAGAAGTGTATAAATAATGAGAAGAGAGTGGGACAGAAATCGGTAATTCGTTAGAATTCGATTTCGTCGTCCCACCTCCGCACAGTTGAGTAGGGCTGTAAAAGCTGATGAAGTCAGCGTAGTAGAGCCCACTCAACCACTGCGTCTTGCTCGACAATCCAAAAATAATTGAGAGGCTAGGACTTTTGTTCCAGCCTCTTTTTTGCTAAAGTTTAGGAGCTTATTTAAAACTTCTTTCTAATTAGAAAAATATTTGAGAAACTATTGACAGCCTCATATAACAGTGTTACAATAATATTACAAAATATTACAAATGTTACAAAAAAGAGGTTCTGTTATGAAAAACAAAAAAATCATTTCCCTAGCAGCTCTAGCTCTTACAGCTAGTCTTTTCCTAGGAGCTTGTGGCGGGAATAAAGAAGAAAAAACTTCAGAAGCAAGCAGTTCAAAGACCAGTCAGGTTAAACAAACAAGTTCTTCTTCTAAGAAAAAAGTGATCACTAGTAAAGATCCAATTGCCTCTTCATCCTCTGATAGCAAATCAGAAGAAAGTCATACTGTTGGTAGCAAAAATAACCAAGCAGCAGCTAGTCAAACACCTGCTCCAGCTAAAGAAGCGACACCAGCAGCACCCGTAACAAAAGAAACAAAAGAAGTAGCCACTCCAGCAACACCAGCGAAAGCAAAATTGCCAAGTCTAGAAGACGGTCATGCCCATGCTAAGAAGCAAGCTTCTGCCACTGAGAATGCCCAATACAAGGGAGTCTATTCTGTAGCAGCAGGGGATTTCTCTGCAGCAGCAGGGAATTGGTCTGACAAACGCGACACTGGAGTTACTATTGGCCAAGGTGGTCAAGTGACCATCCAACTGCCTGGTGGCCAACCCGTAGCCTATGGTATCAGTGCTTATAACTATACCTTGGATGATGGTCATTACCATGCTAATCTCTCAGCAGGCGATGGGTCTGCAGCGACTCTAGATATCGTAGTTGGAAAAGATGGCTCTGTATCTAGTGTGACGGTTCTGAAAGACGGTGTCAGCCACTCCCTCACTCGTGAATAAAATTCGAAAGATCTGAAAGGAGAAGCTTCTCTTTTCAGATCTTTTTTGTTAATTTGAAGAAAAATATATTTTTTTATAAAAAACTATTGACAGATAGAAAATATAGTTTATAATAAAAACATAAAGAAAACATATTTATAAAAAATTATAAAAAGGAGTTCATATGAAAAAAGAAAGAATTGCCCTGGTTTTTGGAACCTTTGCGCCTCTTCATCAAGGGCATATTGACTTGATCCAGCGGGCCAAGCGTCAGTGTGATCGCGTTCGTGTCATCGTATCTGGTTATGAAGGAGATCGTGGCGAAGAAGTCGGGTTGACTTTACAAAAACGCTTCCGTTATATCCGCGAAGCCTTCTCTAATGATGAGTTGACCCAAGTCTATAAGCTAGATGAGACAGAACTTCCTCGTTATCCCTTGGGCTGGGAGCCTTGGTTACAAACAGCCCTAGACACCATCCAGTATCAAACAGAGACAGAAGAGTTGATCTTTTATGTAGGGGAGAAAGCCTATAAGGAAGAGTTGGAAGCTAGAGGGTTTGAAGTTCACTTAGAAGAGCGTCGCTTCGGGATCTCTGCTACCATGATCCGGGAAAATCCAAGCAAATACTGGAAATACATTGCCCAGCCCTTCCGTCGCCAGTTCACAAAAAAAGTTTTGATCATGGGGAGCGCCAGCAACGGGAAAACGACCCTTGCAAAGGACTTGGCTCGCTTTTACGATGCACCTGTTAGTCTTGAGTATGCCCGTGAATACCAGATCAAAAACAATGTTCGAGATGATGAGCTCACGCCAAAAGATTACTATTACCTACTCTTAGGACAGTATGATCAAACCTCTAAGCTCATCGATAGTAGTGCCAATCGAGGCCTGGTCATCGCCGATACCAATTCCCTGGTAACCAAGGGTTATTACGACTACTACATGGAAGTCGAAGGCCAGGATACCAGTATGACCGATACCTTTGACAACCTCTTTGTCAGTATTTTGTCCAAAGAAAAATGGGATTTGATACTCTTTGTACAGCCGATCGGCTCTTATGTCAATGATGGTTTCCGAGATATGACCATGGCTGACGAAGAGATCCGCACCAGCTTTTCAAATTACCTAGACCAATTGCGCCAGCAATACCTAGGAAACATTCCGACCACTTTCCTCGCATCAGACTACCTCGGCAACTACGAAGAAGCCAAGAAGGTGATCGATGCCATTTACCAAGCCGACTAAGGAGCAGCTTATGAAAAACCTATCTGAAAAATTCACAACCTTTATCCAAGACTTTAAAAATGTTAACCAAGAAGCGAAAAAACAAGGCTTTGTCAATATTATGAAACTCCTGTGGAAGGACCTTTTTGTAGGACTCACAGCCTTTCAATGGATCTATCTCCTGCTTCTTTCCAGCGTTCCCTTCTTCTTAGAATGGACCAAAGCCCTCAAGAAGGAGGTGGCTTAGATGGCAAGTCTCTCAATTCCAGCAGGAATGACGGAGAAAGAGTATTTTGAGACGGCCGCTAGTGAAGCAGACTTTCTCAAGTGGTACAAGGAGCAAGACCTGCCGACTTATGAAACTCCAAGTGTCACAGCGGACATGGTAGCTTACTGTTTTGTTGATGGACAGCTCAAGCTTTTAGCCATTCGCCGCAAGGCCCACCCATATCAACACCGCCTAGCCTTGGTGGGGGGCTTTGTGAACAAGGATGAAGATGCAATCCATGCTTGTATTCGAGAGGTCAAAGAAGAAGTCGGGCTCGATCTTCCAGTTAATAAGGTGGAGCAGCTCATGACGGTTTCCACCCCTGGGCGGGATCCCAGAGGCTGGGTCATTACCATCGCTCATCTGGTCTATCTGCCAGCAGAAGCAGTAGACTTAGCCCATGCAGGTGATGATGCCAAGGAAGTCGTTTTTCTCGATGTCGATTTCAAAAAGTCCCAGTGTTTGCTCGATGGAGAACCCTTAGCTGCTTCTGATTTTGCCTTTGACCACTACCAGATTATTCAAGAATCGATCAAGCGGATTCAGGGGCGTCTAGACTGGAATCCAACCTTCCTCTATCTGTTAGAGGAGCCTTTCACCGTTTATGAAGCAACCGAATTGGTCAATCTGATCAATCCTGGACGTCCCATCGTTAGTAATAACTTCCTCGTAAAATTCGGAGAATTCGTGGAAGAAGTGGGCGTCAAGCGGGTACCTAAGAAAAAACCACGCAAGACCTACCGTCTAAAACAGTAGATCGAGCGGAGTTCATTCTATCAGCCCTCCCTTACTTTTAGTAACGGAAGGGCTTTTTCTGATTTTTCCTGCTCCACTTGTGTGCAAAGTGGTATAATAATCATAATTGAAATCAAAAGAGACAAGACTATGGAAGAAAAAATAATTTTACCGCAAAATACACGACTGATGGGGGCTCTGCTTGGTTTTATCGGAGGGGGCCTTGATGTTTTTTGCCACATGCACTACCGGAGTTTGGTCGCGACTCAAACTGGGAACCTCCTGCTTCTCATCGCTGATTGGCACGATCCCCGTGTCGAAAATACCATCATGCGTTTTTCATCTATTTTATTTTTCTCGATCGGCTTTGTGGTTGCCCTCCATATCAAAGAGTATCGCAAGACAGCCTTTTGGCGGACCAAGATGTTAATTCCTTTGTTTGTGGTGACACTCCTGATTCCCTTGGTGTCTGTCATACCACCTGTAGAAGTTCCCTTTATTGCTTTTGGGACAGGGATGATGATGTTGACCTTTACAGGGAGCCTCATCGAAAATCACCCTTATGTGATCTTTATGACTTCTGGAAATTACCGCAAGATGCTGACGGCCTTGTACCGAATCACTCGAGGAAAGGGAGATTTGGACGAGTATCGGCGTCAAGCCATGAATTACGGGATTGTCGTTGGGAGCTTTGTTGCAGGAGCTATTAGCGTAGCCATCCTCATGCATTTCATTCACCAATGGGCCATCTGGCTGATCACAGTGAACCTCTTTTTGATCATGACCTACTACACCGCCAGAGTCAAACAACTCGGCCTGCAAACAGACAATCTATAGAAACAGGACCCCGTGTGAGATCCTGTTTTAGATTAATGACAAAGCCATCTTAGAAACTTTCCTTAGGTGAGTACGGACGTCAGCGAACTTCGAAGAAGTTCCATGACTTAGTTTTGAGCCTAAGGTCTCAAAACTCCCGAGTGCCTGAAACAATCGTGTTTCAGGCACTTTTCTCACAGCGGAAAGTTTCGGTATTTTTTTGATTCGCTCAAAAAATTAAAACATATTTATATTTCTTTGCCGAATTGCTTAACTTATTTAAAAATAGTACAGGACCTCACATGAGGTCCTGCTTTTTGTATTTCTATGCTTTTAATTGTAAGAGTTCTTCAATTTCAGCAAGGGTACTGGCTTGAGAGATGGCTCCGCGGAGTTTGGCTGCACCTGAGGTACCACGGAGGTAGTGAGGAGCGAGGCCACGGAATTCACGAACGGCAATGTGCTCACCTTTGAGATCGATCAAGCGTTTCAAGTGTTCGTAAGCGATCTTCATCTTGTCTTCAAAAGTCAAATCAGGCAGGATTTCTCCTGTTTCAAAGTAGTGATTGATTTGGTTGAAGAGATAAGGATTGCCCATAGCAGCGCGACCAATCATGACCGCATCAGCACCGACTTCTTCGATCCGTTGTTTGGCGTCTTGAACTGTACGGATATCTCCGTTTGCGATAAATGGAATCTTGGTCAGAGCTTGTGCAACCTTGTGAAGGGTCTCAAGGTCCGCATGACCCGTATACATTTGCTCCCGAGTCCGTCCATGCATGGCAAGGGCAGAGACACCCGCAGCTTCAGCAGCGAGGGCGTTCTCAACTGCTAGGGAAGGATCCGACCAACCCGTCCGCATTTTAACAGTGAGGGGGATATCAAGGACGGATTGAACCTTGTTGATGATGGAGTAGATCTTGTCTGGATCTTTGAGCCACATGGCACCAGCCTCGTTCTTGACGATTTTATTCACCGGGCAGCCCATGTTGATATCGACGATATCGGTATTGGTATTTTCTTGGATAAATTCAGCTGCGCGTGCCAGGCTATCTTCGTCACTTCCAAAGAGTTGGATCGATACAGGATTTTCTCCTTCATCGATATGGAGCATGTGAAGCGTCTTTTCATTGTTGTACTGGATCCCCTTGTCAGAGACCATTTCCATTACAACGAGCCCCGCCCCCAGTTCTTTGGCAATGGTCCGGAAGGCTGAGTTGGTTACACCAGCCATTGGGGCTAGGACGGTACGGTTAGGGATTTCGACATCCCCGATCATAAATGGCGTATTAAGATTTGTCACGAATGAGTTCCTCCAAGTCATTTTCGTCAAAGTGGTAGGTTGTCTGACAGAATTGGCAAGTGATTTCAGCGCCATGGTCTTCGTCCTTCATTTCTTGAAGGTCTTTAACCGGCAAGCTTGCCAAGGCATTCATGAAGCGTTCCTTGCTACAGTCACACTGGAAGCGGATCTCTTCTTCTGAGAGACGTTTGTATGGTTCGTCACCGTAGATAGCAGCAAGAAGGGCTTCAATATGGTCGTCAGACGCTAAAAGGGTAGAAATGGCGGGCATTTCTTGGATCCGTTTTTCAAAGCGCGCGATTTCTTCTTCCTTGGCATTGGGCAAGACCTGGAGCAAGAAGCCACCAGCCACTTTAACCTTATCTTCGTCATCCAAAAGAACATTGAGTCCAACTGCAGATGGTGTTTGTTGGCTTTCCGTCAGATAAAAGGCCAGGTCTTCTCCGATTTCACCGGTTACAAGAGGGGTCATGGAGTTATAAGGATTTCCCGTACCATAATCTGTGATAACCAAGAATTCTCCGTTTCCGACAAATGGTCCCACCAGAACTTCACCAGTCGCAGTCTTTTTGATATCCACTCCAGGATTTTGCACGTAGCCTTTAACATTTCCCTTGGTATCTGCCACGGTGATGATGGCTCCGAGTGAGCTAGTTCCAAGGACTTTGACCGTAATTTTAGTATCTCCTTTCTCGTTTGCCGCCAAGATTTGACTGGCAATGAGGGTACGGCCAAGTGCGACCGTGGAGCTAGCTTGTGTGTGATGTTTTTCTTGGGCTGTTCGTACAGTTTCTGTACTGTCTAGTACATAGGCACGAAAAGCGCCACTTTCTGAGATAGTTTTAATAATTTTGTCCATAGCTTCTATTTTAGCATAAAAAAGGGAAAGAGGTGAAGGGAGTAACTTGATTTATTTAGACGGTGAAGGGATAAAATCTTTCAGGGGAGAGCTTCGCTTAGAAACTGAATAGAATAGGATCTGTTTTAGGAAGTAAAGAAGGCAAAAGACGAACAATCATTCTTTAACGTTTAAAATGACGATCAAAAGATGGATGTTCGGAAAATGAGAAGCGGATTTTAAGGGTAAAAAACCAAGTAAAGAAATAGCCGACCTTGAAAAAAACGAGGAAATTTCTTATAATAGAGTGTAAGACAAACTTGCAGGTGAGACTCCTGCCCCTAGTTTGAAGAAAGGCATAGATAGGGAACTATCTATGGTATATGAAAAAGAATTATGACATCAGTTGTTGTAGTAGGAACCCAATGGGGTGATGAAGGAAAAGGGAAGATTACAGACTTCCTATCAGCCAATGCAGAAGTCATTGCTCGCTATCAAGGTGGGGACAATGCCGGACACACCATCGTAATCGACGGCAAAAAGTTCAAGTTGCACTTGATTCCTTCTGGTATCTTCTTCCCTGAAAAGATCTCTGTCATCGGAAACGGCGTGGTGGTCAACCCTAAATCATTGGTCAAAGAGTTGGCTTATCTCCATGAAGAAGGAGTATCAACGGACAGCCTTCGCATCTCTGACCGTGCCCATGTCATCCTTCCTTACCATATCGAATTGGACCGTCTCCAAGAAGAGTCTAAAGGCGACAACAAAATCGGAACGACCATCAAAGGGATTGGACCAGCCTACATGGACAAGGCTGCGCGTGTGGGAATCCGGATTGCGGACCTTTTGGACCGCGACGTCTTTGCGGAACGTCTTCGCATCAACTTGGAAGAAAAGAACCGTCAATTTACCAAACTCTATGATGCAGAGGCTCTGTCATTTGACGATATCTTCGAAGAATACTATGAATATGGTCAACAAATCAAGCAATATGTAACCGATACTTCTGTCATCTTGAACGATGCTTTGGATAACGGCAAGCGCGTGCTCTTCGAAGGAGCTCAAGGGGTTATGCTGGATATCGACCAAGGAACTTATCCGTTTGTTACTTCATCAAACCCTGTTGCAGGTGGGGTGACCATCGGATCAGGTGTCGGCCCAAGCAAGATCGACAAGGTTGTCGGTGTATGTAAAGCCTACACTAGCCGTGTCGGTGATGGACCATTCCCAACAGAGCTGTTTGATGAAGTGGGCGAGCGCATCCGTGAAGTGGGGCATGAATACGGTACAACGACTGGCCGTCCGCGTCGGGTGGGCTGGTTTGACTCCGTTGTTATGCGCCACAGCCGCCGCGTATCAGGAATTACCAACCTTTCCCTCAACTCCATTGACGTTTTGAGTGGTCTAGATACAGTCAAAATCTGTGTAGCCTACGATTTGGACGGTCAAAGAATCGACCATTACCCAGCAAGTCTGGAGCAGCTCAAGCGCTGCAAGCCGATCTATGAAGAATTGCCAGGTTGGTCAGAAGACATCACTGGTGTCCGCAGCCTAGAAGACCTGCCAGAAAATGCCCGCAATTATGTTCGCCGTGTCAGCGAACTGGTTGGAGTCCGCATTTCGACCTTCTCAGTCGGACCAGGTCGCGAGCAAACCAATATCTTGGAAAGTGTTTGGTCTAGTTTATAAGCAAATGAAGATAAGAGAGTGGGACAGAAATCGGTCATTCGTTAGAATTCGATTTCATCGTCCCACCTCCGCACAGTTGAGTAGGGCTGTAAAAGCTGATGAAATCAGCGTAGTAGAGCCCACTCAACCACTGCGTCTTGCTCGACAATCCAAAGACAATTGAGAGGCTAGGACTTTTGTCCCAGCCTCTTTTTGAAAGCAGAAAGAGGAAAAAATGTATCAAACGATTTTATTTGACCTAGACGGCACCTTGACCAATTCAGAACTAGGGATTACCAACTCGGTGGCCTATGCCTTAGGAAAATATGGGATTCAAGTGCCAGACAAGAAAGCATTGAGAGTTTTCATCGGTCCGCCCTTGCAGGAGTCTTTTGAGCGCTTTTATGGATTTTCTAAGGAAGAATGTTTAAAGGCCATTGACTACTATCATGAGTATTTTTCCGAAAAAGGCCTTTATGAAAATGAGGTCTATCTAGGCGTTCCTGACTTGCTGGCTTCTCTCAAGCAGGCTGGCAAACAGTTGATTGTAGATACGTCAAAGCCTGAAGAATTTTCCATTCAAATTCTCAAACACTTTGGTTTGTATGATTATTTTGACTTTGTCGCTGGTGCGACCATGGATAGAAAACGTAGTAAAAAAAGCGATGTTATCCAGTATGCCTTGGAGCAAAATGGGATTACAGATTTGGCGCATACCATCATGATTGGAGACAGGGAGCACGATGTGCTTGGCGCTCAAGCGCAAAAGCTTGATTCTATCGGTGTCCTTTATGGCTTTGGAAGCAGGGAAGAATTGGAAGAAGCCGGCGCCACCTATATTGCTCAAGAAGTTGGCGAAATTGCAGCTTTTATAGGATAACCTTTTCCAAAATATTAAAAGTTGGAACTTTTCTAATCTGCTGAATATTGCTTGATTTAATATTTCTATCGGCGTACACTTACTGTAGGTTAAGTCACACAGATTAAGAGGTGATAATATGAATTTGTCACGATATATATTAAAATATAGTACTGATGATGGTACGTTGTATTTTAATACTAAAACCAATCATTCATTTTTTCTTACGAATGAATTGAATAGAGTAGTCGACAGCAATGATGTGATTAGGAAAGAGTTTCATGCTTATCTTGATAAAAATAAATATTTAAGTGAGGGTGAGTATGAGGTCGAAAAGTATCTATCTAAAATAAGCGATACAGATGCTGAATTATTGGAACTAACAATTTTGACACATGGAGATTGTAATTTTCGGTGAAGGTTAAAGTGAATAACAAATTCGATGACAAAATGAATGCTAAACCTAGAGTATTTAACTATAATTGTGATTGTAAATAATCACGATTTTAAATAAATTAGAGAAGAGGGTTGTGCTAGCCCTCTATTTTGATGGATGATAATTATGAGAAATATTTATAAGTACATTGATAAGAAGTATCTTTTTCCTATTTTTTTAGGGCGTATTGTGAATAGTGGTTTGGTGTTGGCGCAACCTCTGATTTTAACGAAGGCCTTGAAGTTAGATCAAGACGGCCTTTCTTATGGAAAAATTCTCAATTTTGTTTTATTTGGTTTGTCTGTCTATCTTGTTATTTATAGTCTGATGCTGTTTTCAAACCATTCGCACAATATATTCCGAAGAGAAATCAACAAAAGTGTCCGTGCCCTTTTATTTAAGAAAGTCATATTGAATCCTAAATTTTCCAATGATGAAAAAGTTAGTCTGCTAACTCAAGATATGGAATATGTGGGCGATAATTATTTGGAAAATATAAATGTTATGGTGAGTTGGGGATTTGTCGCCCTTGTTACAGCCATTTATATTGTTTCACAAAATTTTCTCTTAGGACTTATTTTTGTCATTTTTACGATTATGAGACCTATTCCTCAGTTCATCATGAATCGTCGTTTACAAGATTCGGG
Source organism: Streptococcus sp. 27098_8_148 (assembly GCF_041432105.1). Lineage (NCBI taxonomy): Bacteria > Bacillati > Bacillota > Bacilli > Lactobacillales > Streptococcaceae > Streptococcus > Streptococcus sp. 27098_8_148. Next base: position 37,099 of record NZ_JAPVYY010000009.1, read on the forward strand.
AGACAGCTGGTCCAAGCTTAGAACGAAATTACATGGGCTTGTCTCGGATAGTATGCAAGGCAGCCAAACCTTACGGATTAATCAGGCCATGAGGCTGAATGAAGAGCGCGTGAATGATTTAAACGGAGAATATCAAAAAGCCATCCAAAGATTTTGTTTCACACATAATATTATTTTTTTCTTTAATGGATTTATGGTCTTTTTTAGTCAGGTTGTTCCTCTTGCTTTAGGCTTTTATTTGAGTTTACAGGGAAATTCTATTTCTATTACAAGCCTCATCTCTATGTATGTTGCTGCGGGGATGCTGGTAGAACCGATCCAAACTCTGATGTACAGTGCAGCCAATCTCCAAGGTGCCTTGCCGACTGCGAACCGCCTGTTTAAGATTATCGAGGAAGAACCTGATTTCGAAGAGACAAAGGATCAATTTGTTGAAAATCTCGAATCGTTGCGCTTAAATCATATTTCAAAAAGTTTTGCTGAACGTCAGCTTTTTTCTGATTTGACGGCGACGATTTCAGTAGGTCAGAAGGTCTTAATCAAAGGACCGAGCGGGTCTGGAAAGACGACTCTTTTTCGCTTGATTTTAGGAGAAGAAGTATGTGATGAGGGTGACATTTTCGTTCAGTATGATGGAAATCAAATAACGAGTCATTTCCAAGGGAATATCGGTTTAATTAGCCAGCATCCCTTCCTGTTTAACGATACTATCCGCTATAATCTAACTTTTGGTCAGCCTTTTCAGGACCATGAATTATTGGAGGTATTGGACCGAGTTGGCTTAATAGACGAATTTCAGGATATTTTGAATGTAGAAATTCATAATAATGGTGAAAACATTTCAGGAGGTCAGCGTGTCAGATTAGAGTTGGCTCGTTTTCTCTTACGCGAGAAGGATATTTTATTAGCGGACGAAGTGACATCAGCTTTGGACGAAAAAAATAGTCGTCTGGTTAGAGACCTAATCTTTTCTTTGCCGATCACGGTACTAGAAATAGCCCATCATATTGATGAAGAAGAGCGCTATGACCAAATCCTTGAGTTACGTAGAGGATGAGCGATGCCACAATAGTTGGTTCTGCGACAAAGCGGATAGTAGTAAGCCAGCAATTTGTCAGATATTTTTGAGATTCTAAGTGGTGATATTTCCAAAATCATCAATACTCAGAGAACTTAAGATTTATTTAAGATAGGCCAGCTATACTAGAAGCATAAACAAAGACCTCCTAACTTTGTTTAAACCTCCTAAACTTTTTCATAATAATCTCCCATAAGAGTCGCCCAATCGGCGGCTTTTTTTGTGAGTCGTAAGCTGCCTATGGTATAATGAACAAAGAAACTAAAAGGAAGAAGGAAGAGATGGACTACACGATAGAGGAAAAAGCGATGTTTATGAGGGAAGCCCTGAAGGAGGCGGAGATTGCCCTCGCCAATGATGAAATACCGATTGGCTGTGTCTTGGTCAAGGATGGTCAGATTATCGGGCGTGGACATAATGCGCGTGAGGAGCTGCAGCGGGCGGTCATGCATGCGGAAATCATGGCGATCGAGGAGGCCAATCAGCGTGAAAATAGCTGGCGCCTGCTGGATACGACGCTTTTTGTCACGATTGAGCCCTGTGTCATGTGTAGTGGTGCCATTGGTCTAGCTCGGATTCCCCAGGTGATTTACGGGGCGACCAATCAGAAGTTCGGTGGAGCAGGTAGTCTCTACGACATTTTGGCAGATGAACGCCTCAATCACCGAGTCGAAGTAGAAACAGGAATCTTGGAAGCAGAATGTGCAGCCATCATGCAGACCTTCTTCCGCCAAGGTCGAGAACGAAAAAAACAAGCCAAACTCGCAGCCAAGGCCGAAACACAAGAATAAAAACCGGACCTTTGCAAATCGAACAAATTATGATATAATACCTATCGGAGCAACAGTTCTGCGTGAAGCGGGTCAGGGGAGGAATCCAGCAGCCCTAAGCGAAGTGAACTGTGTGCTCTTTTCTATTGCTCTTGATGAGTCAAGTCCAAGGGACGCAGAAGAATCCTAGAGCAATGGATGCAGTTTTTCCCGCTAGGGAAAAAGCTGTAAACCTATGATAGCCCTTAGTGAATCAAGTCCAACGGACGCGGATGAACTTAGGTGCATTGACGCAGTTCGAACAAAGTGAGAACTAGGTTCCGAAGTATAATGAATCAAGCCTAAAAGGTGCAGATGAATATTGGAGCAGCGAATCTAGTTTGAACGGACCTGAAATGAATTCAGCTGACATCCAATCTTAAGAAGCGTATTTGTTTTCTTGTCAATCAAAATTGTTCTTCTCAATAGGCCTAAAATTTGTTGTCTTACGCAAACGAGTGCTCTCGGTTATGTCCTAAGGTTAGCTTATTTAGAAAAATAGTATAGAATATAAAATGTAAACGTTTTAAAATAGTGAAAGCACTTGCTTATTTTTTCTTAAAGCGTTATCATAAAAGAAAAGAACAATTGGAGGATAAACATGTCACATATTAAATTTGACTACTCAAAGGTGTTAGATAAATTTGTAGCACCACATGAACTAGATTATATGCAGCCTCAAGTGACTGCTGCAGATTCTGCTCTGCGAAATGGTACAGGTCCTGGGGCAGAAATGACTGGCTGGTTGAACTTGCCTGAAGAATATGACAAAGATGAATTTGCTCGTATTCAAAAGGCTGCTGCTAAAATCCAATCTGATAGTGAGGTATTGATCGTAATCGGTATTGGTGGTTCCTATTTAGGAGCTCGTGCAGCTATTGATTTCTTGAATAATTCTTTTGTAAATCTACAAAGCAAGGAAGAACGCAAGGCACCTCAAATCCTCTATGCTGGAAATTCTATTTCTTCAAGCTATTTGGCTGATTTGGTAGACTATGTATCAGACAAAGATTTCTCTGTCAACGTTATTTCTAAGTCAGGAACGACTACAGAGCCTGCTATTGCTTTCCGTGTCTTCAAAGAACTCTTGGTTAAGAAGTATGGTCAGGAAGAAGCAAATAAACGGATTTATGCAACTACAGACCGCGCTAAAGGTGCAGTTAAGGTTGAAGCAGATGCTAATGGCTGGGATACTTTTGTAGTGCCTGATAGTGTAGGTGGTCGTTTTACAGTATTGACAGCAGTGGGACTCTTGCCAATCGCAGCTGCAGGGGCTGATATCAGCAAGTTAATGGAAGGAGCAAATGCTGCTCGCAAGGCTTATGCTTCTGATAAGTTGGCTGAAAATGAAGCATATCAATATGCAGTTGTACGCAATATCTTGTACCGTAAAGGTTATCTGACAGAAGTTCTAGCTAACTATGAACCATCTCTACAATACTTCTCTGAGTGGTGGAAGCAACTGGCTGGTGAGTCAGAAGGGAAAGACCAAAAAGGGATTTACCCAACTTCAGCCAACTTCTCAACAGACTTGCACTCTCTGGGACAATTTATCCAGGAAGGTACCCGTATCCTCTTTGAAACAGTTGTACGTGTAGATAAACCTCGCAAAAATGTGCTGATTCCTGAATTGGCAGAAGACTTGGACGGTCTTGGCTACTTGCAAGGAAAAGATGTTGACTTTGTCAATAAAAAAGCTACAGATGGAGTGCTGTTAGCACACACTGATGGTGGAGTTCCAAATATGTTTGTGACACTGCCTGAGCAAGATGAGTTCACTTTGGGCTACACTATTTACTTCTTTGAGTTGGCTATTGCTCTTTCTGGCTACCTGAATGGTATCAATCCATTTGACCAGCCTGGAGTTGAGGCTTATAAGAAAAACATGTTTGCCCTTCTTGGAAAACCAGGCTTTGAAGAGCTGGGTGCTGAGCTGAATGCACGCCTTTGATTCTTATATGCCTTGAGTTCATTTAGAGTATAAAAAGAGATCCACAAGTTCATTTCTTGTGGATTTTTTAGTACAAGCCTCATAATTAGTTTATTATTTTTTTGAACAGTATAAAAAAGAGTGTCTTAATTCTTTTATGAAAGCGCTGTATAATTGCCTTGTAAATAAAATTTGAGAGGTATCAAAATGAATGATTGGTTAAACATAAAAGGCAAAACAGTTCTTGTGACTGGCGCGTCATCTGGGATCGGTAAGGCAATCGTTGAAGAATTGCTGGAATTAGGTGTCAATGTAGCGAATTTCGATCTTAGCGACAACGATTTGCGTCATCCAAATCTATTATTTGTAAAAGTTGATGTAACTTCTCGCTCTGAAGTAGAAGAGGGTGTTGCCAAAATAGTTGAAAGATTTGGCAATATTGATGCAGTGGTCAATAATGCAGGGATTAATATCCCTAGATTATTAATCGATGCAGAAAATCCTAAAGGTCCTTACGAATTGGACGATGAGACGTTCGAAAAAGTAACGATGATTAATCAAAAAGGTTTGTATCTGGTTAGTCAGGCAGTGGGACGTATTTTAGTGAAAAATGGAAAAGGTGTAATTGTGAACATGGCTTCAGAAGCAGGCTTGGAAGGTTCTGAAGGACAAAGTGCCTATGCTGCCACAAAAGCAGCAGTCTATAGTTACACTCGTTCATGGGCAAAAGAGCTGGGTAAGCATGGTGTACGTGTGGTTGGAATTGCTCCAGGAATTATGGAAGCTACGGGACTTCGAACTCTTTCTTATGAGGAAGCTCTTGCTTATACCCGTGGAAAGACGGTAGAAGATATTCGAGCTGGTTATGCTTCAACTTCAACAACTCCTTTGGGACGAAGTGGTAAACTACGGGAAGTAGCTGACCTTGTAGCATTCTATATTTCAGACCGTTCTAGCTATATAACTGGAGTCACTACAAATATTGCCGGGGGGAAAACTCGCGGTTAAAAAAATGAAGGTGAGGAAGAGAGTTGACCATAGTAAATCGATGGTATAACATTTTAGAAAAAATGGTCTCACAGCCAACTTATTCCTTGGTAGATATGCGCTCAGAGCTGGATATTAGTATGCAAACCTTGCAAAAGAGTATCCAACAATTAAATGATGTTTTGGCTCCGAGTATCCAGATTATCTCACAAGATGATAAGTTAATGTTAGAGGTGTATGACTATACTGAGTTGGAAAGGATTTTATCTGGTAGTTTAAAACGGGAGAGTGACTTCAATTCTTCCAGTAAAAGAATTGCCTATTTACTAAAACGTTTAATTAAGTCAACCTCCCCTCTTCTTATTGACGACTTGGCTGAGGAGGCAGGTGTTAGTAGAAGTACCCTTAATAAGGATTTAAAACAAGTAAAATCTTTGGCAGAGAGTTACTCTATCACTATTTCAGGAAAGCCCAACCGTGGGCTGGAGGTCTTGGGGTCCGAGCTGAATTTGCGCTTGCTCTATATTCACCAAGTGGCCCCTTACTTTGAAGGAAAGACACTCACCGAGGCAACATCTTCTTTTCTGGAGACGCTACTCCAGGAGTATAAAATCCCGAAAGAAACAAAGGAACTCCTTCGAAAGACAATTTCAATTATGGTGGAGCGTATTTATGCATCTAGGGTGTTGAGTTGCCCTATTCCTTACTATAGGAATGATTTAACAGAGACACCTTTGGTTGAAAAATTAATCTATCATATTGAGATGACTTATAAGATTTCCCTCAGTCAGTTTGAAATAGACTTTTTGTGTTTTCCGTTTAATATCCGTTTTATTGACACTTTAAGCAAGCCGTCTTATCAATCTGAACAGCTTGCAAACATTTTTCAAGGGATTGTCAAGAAAGTCAAAGAAACAATGTTGGTTAACTTTGATGATGAAGAATTATTTGAAGAAATCAAGTCTCATCTAGGCCCCTTAATCAATCGACTGATTTTCCATGTGCAAGCTAATGATATATTCCATGGCGAGGTTCAAACTCAATATCCTTTTGCTTTTGAAATGGCGAAAATTGCTGGAGAAGAACTGTCTGCAATTTTTGGTTCTGAATTGGAATTATCTGAAATCGGATATCTGGCTTTGTATTTTGAAATGATTTTAAGAAAGCAAAACTCTGTTGTAAATGGTTCTCGCAAGCAGATAGCAGTAGTTTGCACAACAGGAAGAGGAACTGCTGCGATGATTATTCAGCAACTCAGACGAATCCTTGGAAATGATGTAGACATTACTCAGTATTCTGAAGAGGATTTTAATCTGGATTTGAATCAGGACTATTTCGCGATTTTTACGACAGTTCCTCTAAAATATAAAGATTCTAAATCTCCAGTCATTCAAGTTAATCATCTTTTTGATGATCAATGGCTGCGGGAAGAATGGCAGAGGGCCAATGCTTTTCATCAAAAAAATCTAGAAACAGTCAGCTTACGTTTTCTTCGGTTGAGTCCCCAAAAAACCTATCAGCAATACTTGCTAAATATGGTTGCAGAGTTAGAGAAACTTCAGATGATTGATGAAGGTTTTAGAAATCGGATAATTGATAGGGAGAAAAAACAATCAACCATTTTTGGTGGAGGAATTGCCTTCCCCCATACAATTAACCAGGGTTATGCAAAGACTATTTTAATGTTTGGAAAGCTAGAAGAGCCTTATCAAAAAGGAGATGATTGGATTGAATTTATCTTTCTAGTCGCCATTCCCTCAGAAATTGAAAGCAAAATGGAGAGTGAATTGCTGGAATTGTATGACGACATTTTTCGAATTGCAGGAGAGCCTTCTCTAAAAGAAGCTTTGAGGGCTGTAGAAACAGAGACAGAGTTTCTATCATTTTCTAAGAGCAAAGGAGTATTTTAATGAATTCGCTAATAATTTTCGCTGTATTTGTCATGGCAGCTTATATATTTCAAATGTTCCTCGGCTGGCAGCAACTCAAAGACTTCAATAAGACCTATACGATGCTCCGAAGACTGGGGCGCGTAGCGATTGGCAGGAAGTCCGGAAGAATCAAATCCGGTACGATTGTCATGTTCGCGGTTGATGAAAACGGTCGGGTTCTTAAAGCTAGCAAAATGCAAGGAGTCACAATCTTAGCACGTTTTCAAAATATGGACGATTATGTTGGAGAAGACATCCATTATTTTGACAAGTATAATCCTCTTGTGAGAAAAGAAAATAAGTTGATGCAATCAGCCATAGAAGATGCTAGAAAAGTCTATCTTTGGCATGAGGCAGGTATTGAGAAAGAGACAAGTTCATCTGATTCTTTTCTGGGATTCGGCTTTTATGCGAATTACTTACAATTATCTATTAAACAGTTATTTAAAAAAAATAAGAAAGGGAGTTCCTTATGAATCACATTACAAATTTTGCAGAGAGTTTTATGAAACTCTTCCAATTAGGTGGAGAAACCTTTATTAGCTGGATGACAAATATTGTACCGCTTGTCTTAATGCTATTGATTGCAATGAATACCCTTATCGCTTTCTTGGGAGAAGAGAAGGTCAATTCCCTGGCTAAGATTTCTGCCAAAAATCCTGTTAGCCGGTATATGATTTTACCTTTCATTTCAGCCTTTATGCTGGGGAATCCGATGGCAATCAGTATGGGACGTTTCTTACCAGAATATTATAAACCTAGTTTTGTAGCAGCTCAGATGCAGTTCTGCCATACTTCAAATGGTGTATTTCCGCATATCAATCCTGGGGAATTGTTTGTATGGATGGGAATTGCAACAGGAATTCAAACTTTAGGTTTAAGTCAAATGGACTTAGCCATTCGTTACATGCTTGTTGGGCTTGTCATGAACTTTGTAGGCGGTTGGGTGACCGATTTTACAACTGCTTATGTAGCAAAACAGCAAGGTGTTACCTTGAGTAAAACATTTGATTTATAGAAAGAGTGAAATTATGTCATATAAGAGTATAAAAGTTGTTAAAGGAAATGGCGGTTTCGGAGGACCTTTGGTCATTACACCTAGTGAAGCTAAGCATAAATTCATCTATATCACTGGCGGAGGAGAAAAGCCAGATATTGTGGATAAAATTGCTGATTTGACCGGTATGGAAGCTGTTAATGGGTTTAAAACTTCTATCCCAGATGAGGAAATTGCTTTAGCAATCGTGGATTGTGGCGGTACTCTTCGCTGTGGTATTTATCCTAAAAAGGGGATCCCTACAATAAATATTGTAGCTACAGGGAAAAGTGGGCCTCTAGCTCAATATATAACCGAGGAAATCTATGTGTCAGCAGTTGGCCTTAATCAAATTTCTGCTGCTAATGAAGACGAAAAAGCGACAACTGTGGTAACAGAAAAGCCAACTTACGATACTAGTAAAAAAATTACAGAGCAAAAAGCTGAAACAAGTATTGTAGCAAGAATTGGGATGGGCGCTGGGAAGGTCGTTGCGACTTTCAACCAGGCTGCTCGTGAAGCCATCCAAACAATGCTCAACACGATCATTCCTTTCATGGCCTTTGTTTCCTTGCTGATTGGGGTTATTCAAGGTTCAGGTGTTGGAAATTGGCTGGCAAAATTAATGGTTCCCCTAGCTGGGAACATCTGGGGACTCATTTTGATTGGCTTTATCTGTTCCTTGCCATTCCTATCTCCTTTGTTAGGCCCCGGAGCTGTTATCAGTCAGATTATTGGAACCTTAATTGGAGTTGAAATCGGCAAAGGGAATATTCCGCCCCAAATGGCTCTGCCAGCTATATTTGCTATCAACACTCAAAACGGTTGTGATTTCATTCCTGTAGCACTCGGTCTATCTGAAGCCAAGGCTGAAACAGTTGAGGTTGGTGTCCCTTCTGTGCTTTATTCACGCTTTCTCAATGGTGTTCCGCGGGTGCTAGTAGCTTGGATAGCTAGTATTGGCCTTTATCAGTAAACCTTTGATAGATGCACGTAAACATAGCAACTATTATGTTAAACTTATCTATAAGCATAAGTTTATGACAGATTTGAGAAAGGATGAATAGGAATTAGATGAAGAAAATTTTTGAAGCTAAAGTAATTCAAGTGGGGCCTGAAGCTCAGAATATGATTCAAGATGCCAATATGCTCATTTTGTTTGGAGAAGAAGCTCCGGAAGACTTAGCAGAGTATTGTTTTAAAATCGATAACAAAAATCTTCTAGGTGCAATACTAGAAGGTGGAAAGCTGGTGGTAGATAGTCAGGAATATTCGATTACTGCCGTAGGAAATGTAGTAGAAAAAAATTTAACTGGACTGGGCCATATCACGATTTCTTTTGATGGTTCAAAAGAGGGCAGCCTGCCGGGCACTCTCCATGTTGCAGCAGACCAAGCAGTAGTAATTGAAAAGGACTCTACCATTCAGATTTTCGAAACTGCTTGACCATAACAAAATTTAAAATCAAGCAATTTAGAAACATAAAAGTCAAAAAAATTGATTCAGAGCTTGGACAAAAAGTCCAGGCTTCTGGGTCTAAATTAGAAAAAATAGATGACGCGGTGGTTGATTGGCATCTTCCTTCGCTTTTTAAGCCCCAAAGATTGCCTGATCAACTGTGCGGGGGTGGGAAGATGAACTTTTTAACTTGTTTGAAGTTCTTTCCCACTCCCTTTTTGATAGGGAAAATAATTTATGTTTTAATATTGTAAAATTTGTCATTGTTTTTCAATGTTTTCGCAATATGACAAATCAACAAAATTTATAAGGATAAAAGCATGCCAGAAAAAGACGGTCAAGGTCAAGCGCAAAGAGCTTGAAGTCAATCAAACTAGCCAGCCAGTGCAAGGGAATTTCCAGCAGATGCATCCATAAGGTGTGCCTGAACAGAAGGAAAAGACCAAAAAGGTATTTACCCAACTTCAGCAAACTTCTCAACAGACTTGCACTCATTGGGTCAATTTATCCAAGAAGGAACTCGTATCATGTTTGAAACAGTTGTCCGTGTGGACAAACCACGTAAGAACGTGATCATCCCTACATTGGAAGAAGACCTTGATGGACTTGGTTACCTTCAAGGGAAAGACGTTGACTTTGTAAACAAAAAAGCAACTGACGGTGTTCTTCTTGCCCACACAGACGGTGACGTGCCAAACATGTACGTAACTCTTCCTGAGCAAGATGCCTTCACTCTTGGTTATGCCATCTACTTCTTCGAGTTGGCCATCGCCCTTTCAGGTTACTTGAACGCGATCAACCCATTTGACCAACCAGGTGTTGAAGCCTACAAGAAAAATATGTTTGCCCTTCTTGGTAAACCAGGATTTGAAGAACTTGGAGCAGAACTCAACGCTCGTCTTTAATCAATAGACAAAACGATCTCGCAAGAGGTCGTTTTTTTACTTGCTAAACAAACTCATATTTTTGTCCCCTGGAATCAATTATAAAAACACGATCTAGTTATGTTTCTCAATCATATGGTTAACTGATTGCTATTGTCTCCCTTCGCAAGAAATTTTAAGATAAGTTTCTAAAAGGTCGGATATCTCTCCGATCTTTTTTAGTCTATCAAGACAGGAGTTGGTCCTTGCTTGGTTTTATGTTATAGTAGAAGAGAAGAATAAAAAGGAGAATTCGAAATGTCCGAGAAAGATCAAGAACAATTTATGAAACATACTCCCGTAGAGGGTGCGCCTCAATTTGATGTGGCTGCGCCAGCCTTTGTCCCAAAAGAAGAAGCCGAAGACTTGGTCGTTCCAGAAGCTAGTGGTCTTTCAGTGACGGAGACGGAAGCAATGAAAGAAGAGGCAGACAAGCTAGCTATGTCAGAAGCAGTGGAGCTTCCAAAGGTGGATGAAGTGACTGTTGGAGAACATCCGGATGTAGTTGCCGCTCCCCAACCGACTCCTCCATTCCAGCCTGCGCCTCAAGCTCCTCAAAACATGGCAGCTGAACCAATTGGTCCGCAAACAGTGCCTGTTCCTGAGACACCTATTCCACAAGCTCCTCTTTCTCCTGTTGGAAGACCGATGGATACTGCAGACAAGAAGGCGATTCGTTTTGCCCTTGGGATTTTAGTTGGGCTTCTTATCGGTGGAGTCAGTGGTTATTTGATTGGTCATGCTAGCCCTAGCACGTCATCATCTAGAAAGCAGACTTCTTGGTCAGGTAACCAGTCTGGTTCGTCTTCCAATATCGATTTGGATCAATTGACCGCAGAAGACGCGGAAGTTGATTTTAGCTGGAAACAGTCTGATATCGAGCAACTTCAGTTTTTAACAGGAAGTGATGCTGGGGAGACTCCTGAGGAAATGATTGAAGCTTATGGGAAAGCTAGCTCCGTTCAATTTGAAAGTGGAGAATTGAAATTATTTTGGGATGATAACTCTTATAATAAAGAGGTCAAAGCGACTTACTCTAAGAAAGGGAAAGAATTCCAGCTTGTCAAATTTGAATTTAATCAATTTGGGAAAAATCTTACGGTTGAGGATAACTTTGCAGATGGGTTCAAGGTTGGAGATAGTGAAACCGGTGCTGGAGGGACCTCTTACAAAGAGCTTTTAGAAAAATACGGTGATGCAGTCAATCTGACGGTGAGTTCATCTGATGATTCAGACGAGATAGAATTGGTCATGGACTTCCAAAAGAAAAATGGGGACTACGTGGATTTGACCTTTATTCGCCAAGAAAATGGAGATTTTCTCTTGAGCAGTAAAGACAGCTACTAAATCACTGAATAAAAGAAAGAGGCAAGCGCCTCTTTTTTGGGATAAGACGAGACAAATACGCTAATTTTCTATACAATAGAAAGAGTTTGAATAGAAAGAGCATGAAGGATGGAAGAAATGAAACAGTGGATAGAACGTCATAAGCGGATCCTCCAAAAAGCTGCAAGTGCTTTGCTGGCTTTTATGGTTGGTGTTTGCTTGGTGTTTATGATTCATCCAGTGAAAACCTTGCCCAAAGATCGCTTGTTGAGTTTGTCTCGCATGCAAGCAGACAGCCAGCGATTTGTCGCGTCTTCTTCCAAAGAGCCGGCTTTAGAAGACTTGTTGTCATTGGAGCTTGTAAGGGAAGAAGGGAAGACACAAAAAAATTGGGTGGCTTTGTCTGCATTCGTCAAAAAATTTGGAAAAGCAGCAAGTTTTACACAAGAAGATACGACTTTTGGAGCGCAAGTCCAGCTAGGCTATGGGACTCCTGTGCAAGGGATTCATCCTTATACCATAGAATTTCAAAAGCAGGATGATACCTTTTATTTGAACTCGATTCAAAGCTTTTCACCCAAGTCGGCTCACTATCAGAGCAAAAAGAACTTAAAACTGGCAGATTTTACAGGCTATCAGACGCTAGATGGAAAAAAGGAAAAGGGGACAGCGGTAGAAGATGTTTTGAAAAAATCAGGTCTTCCCAATTCTCTTAGTTTGACCTCTGCAAAGGACAAGCAAGTCTTAGCCCTGTCTTATCAGGTGACAGATGGGCTGGTCTCTTTGACCTTTGAACGCGACCAGACTGGTCAGTATCGTTTGACGAAGAAGGGGTGAAGCAGATGATCGAGTGTATGAAAAAGAATCGAAAAGAGCTCTTGCTGCCGTTTTTGTGTTTTGTTTTAGGATTGTTACTTGCGATTGCAAGCATCCAGGTGCAAGAGCAAGGAACCGATACCAAGGAGGACCAAACACTGACTTATTTCCAGCCAAAGGATTACAAGAATTTGGTCAGCAAGGAACAAGAAATCAAGCAGTTTAAATGGACCATCGAAGCTGTGGCGAATTTGAAAGTTCGTCTCAAGCAGAGTCAGCAACCAGGAACCCGCTTGGAAACAGTTGTGACGGAATGGGGAAAAGCCCAAAAAATTAAGTATACAAAGACAGCTCAAGGAGAAAAAACCGTTCTTGTCTTGACTTATGCAGCTAAGCAAACCGATCAGGGCAAGAAAAGTGTAACCTTGTGGTTTGAACAGGAAAAAGACCAGGGGTATCGCTTGACGACAGTGGATGCGACGAATTTGTTGGACGCAAAAGAGAAGACAAGCAGTGAGAAAGAAATCACTACTGAAAAAGAGAAAAAAGGTACAGAATTCGCCCAGCTCATTATGCAACTAGGAAATCCTCAACGCTTGGTCTGGGGGGAAATGCCAGATGGCGGAATGGGCTATCGCGCGACTTACCAGGTGCCAGGGCAGCCAGAAGTGGTGATGGAATTCAAGAAAAAAGCCAAGAAATTGGTGTTGGTATAAGAAAGGAGACATCATTGGACGATCAACGGACAGACATCAAGGCAGCTTCCTCTCACCAGGGTGGAAGCCGCTTGATTTCAGAAGCCGATCTGGCTTCAATAGGGATAGACAATCATCAGGATACTAGAAGCCATTCAGATACGATGGAGTCTTCCCCTTCTTCCTCAAAAGAGGGGATTGGTTCGCTTTTGCGATTTTTTGGGTGGTTCGCCTTGTTTATGGCTTTTGTGTTTGTGCTTCAAAACGAAGTTAATAAAAGCTCTTCTTCATCTTCTTCGAGTGAGGGGATCAATGGTTTATCACGTGATGGTATCAGAACGGAATATCTGACCAGTGAAAATAGTTCTTATATCGCCTCAACTAATGAATTTCAATTTCAGCCAACCTATGAAAAGGCTATGTCTCTCATTCCTAATTTTGCAGTGGAAGAAAAAAAGACCTCTTTTGGGACGGTAGATCCACAAGATGTCGTTGCAGCATTAGGTAAAGCAAGGAGTGGGGAAGCAACGTATAGTGGTAGCAGTTCTAGTCCCTTTTTGCTGACCTTAGATTATCAATCAAAGGATGCAGATGGGAAGGTTCTTCTTGAAAAAACAGGTGCCTTTTACAGGATCTCTCTTTTAAGTTTGAAACACTTAAAAAGTGACCGATTTGCGAATAAGAATGGGAGCTTGACGAAGGACGATTTTGCCACTATCAAGGTCGGAATGCCTTATTTAGACCTACTCAATACGGTAGGGATTCCGGATGAAATATATGTATCTGGGCTTTTAGGTTACGGGGAAGCGCCTTCCTTTACCTATCGATTATCGGATTCTCAAACGGTTCAAATCCATTTTGATAGCCGGCAAACCATCAAGGATATCAAATCGAAAGAGGTAGCGACCACACCAGCTTCCTCTACATCTACAGCACAGTAAAAAATCAGCCGAAGCATTTTAAATAAAAGGAGAGGACAATGGGAAATAAAGACTGGTCGCATCTACGAAATGAGCACCAGAGTCGGTTTTCGAAAGGCCAGCCGAAAGAAGCACCCTTAGAAAAAGGAAGTCCTGAGAAGCTAGAAGATACGCTCGCAAAAGAGCCAGAAGTGGTAGAAGTCCCTGCTTTTCAGGAAGAGGTGAAACAAGAAGAGGAACGAAAAGACGAACCAGCGATTGGTGTGAAGGAGGAATCGTATGATCCAAAGGAAGGCTCATTTGCTACACCTGAAGACGAATCAGCTCAGGTCGTTCTTGCTACACCACTAACAGAAGAAGCAAGGTCAGAAACACCAGCACAAGATACAATAGGGCAGTCTCCTTCAGCTGAGAAAAAAGTAGAGCACCAGGGTGGGAGCCACTTGATTTCAGAAGCTGACCTGGCTTCAATAGGGGGAGGCAGGCATTCAGAACCAAGACAAACGGTACTAGACTCCCAATCGGATAGGGCGAAAACCTACTCTCCTTCCTCTAATAGTGGAGGGTCTTCGCTGGCAGCCTTTTTTGGATTATTGGCCATGCTGGGATTATTTGCCTATCTGGCTTCAGGAGGTATCCATAGTGAGGAAGCTCCTTCTTCTACTACTAGTGAATACGGAAGTCCTGGCCGGTCTTATGGAACCAGAAAGGAAACCTTGAAGAGTGGTACGAGTACCTTGATTGCACCGGAAGGTGAATTTCAGTTTCAAGTTACCTATGAGAAGGCGATTTCCCTGATTCCTGGTTTAAGTGAGGGGGATCAAGGTCGTACCTCTTCAACTTATCTGTCCCCGCAGGATGTAGTAGCTGTACTGGGCAAGGCTAGTAGTGGGGAAGAAACCTACCAAGAGGGTAGTGTCGGTCCTTTCATGACAAGCTTGGATTATGAGGTTGAAGGATCCCCTTCTTCTGTATCTGTTTTGCTTTCAAATATGATTAGTAGCCGTCTATCTTCTCTTAATTTTGAGAACTTAAACAGTGAGCGATTAGCCAATAAAAATGGCAGTTTGAATAGAGAGGATTTTGCCAATATTAAAATAGGAACCAGCTATGCAGATCTTGTGAATACAGTCGGAATTCCTAGCCGTGTTTCTTGGTCGAGTATGATGAGTTCAGAGTCCTTCTTAATCTTTTACTATAAACTTTCTGATTCGCACTCAGTCATTATTCACTTTGGAAGCAATCGCACCATCAGTGAAATGACAGGCATGGAGGATTCGGCTACAACCACGTCGCCTTAGGTGTTCATCTCTTTGGGTTTGTGGTATAATATGGATACCTTTAATTGAAATGAATGGAGAATCTCATGACTGCACAAAAAATGTCTGCTCAAGAAATTATCACTTTTATTGGAAATGCAGAAAAGAAAACAAATGTGAAAGTAACCTTTGAAGGGGAATTGGCAACAGCTGTTCCTGCTTCTGTTACCAAGCTTGGCAATGTTTTGTTCGGTGACTGGAAAGATATCGAGCCCCTTCTTGCCAACTTGACAGAGAACAAGGATTATGTGGTCGAACAAGATGGCCGTAATTCAGCTGTTCCCTTGCTGGATAAGCGCTATCTAAATGCACGTATTGAACCAGGTGCTATTATCCGTGACCAAGTGACCATCGAAGACAATGCTGTCGTGATGATGGGGGCTGTCATCAATATTGGTGCTGAAATCGGTGCAGGAACCATGATTGATATGGGGGCTATCCTTGGTGGTCGTGCTACAGTTGGTAAAAACAGCCACATCGGTGCAGGTGCCGTTCTTGCAGGTGTCATTGAGCCAGCTTCTGCTGAGCCTGTTCGGATCGGTGATAATGTCTTGGTCGGTGCCAATGCAGTTGTGATTGAAGGGGTTCAAGTAGGGAACGGTTCAGTCGTTGCCGCTGGCGCTATCGTTACTCAAGATGTCCCTGAAAATGTGGTCGTAGCTGGTGTCCCAGCTCGCATCATCAAGGAAATCGATGAAAAAACACAACAAAAAACAGCACTCGAAGACGCTTTGCGTAATTTGTAAGATATGAATGGTAGAGGCTGGGCAAAAATTGTCCAGCCTTTGATGTTTGAAAGGAATAATTGTATGACGCAGTGGTTGATTGGCATCTTTGTTCGCTTGATTAAGCTCCAAAGATGACCTAATCAACTGTGCGGGGGTGGGAAGACGAACTCCTTTTAAATAATAGGAGTTCTTTCCCACTCCCTATTCTAATAGAAAGAGGACGACTATGACATTGGATTTAATCAAAATCAGACGGGATTTGCACCAAATCCCTGAAATTGGCTTGGAAGAGTTTGAAACCCAAGCCTACCTCTTAGAGAGAATCGCAAAGATCACAGCGGGCAAGGACTTTGTAGAGCAACGGACTTGGCGGACCGGGATCCTGGTTTATCTCCATGGGTCTGCTCCTGAAAAAACCATTGGTTGGCGGACAGATATCGATGGCTTACCGATCGTGGAACAAACGGGCCTTGATTTTGCCTCCAAGCACGAAGGACGGATGCATGCTTGTGGTCACGATATGCACATGACGACAGCCCTTGGACTGTTGGATCAACTGGTTCAAGTACAACCAAAAAATAACCTGCTCTTTCTCTTCCAACCAGCTGAAGAAAATGAAGCTGGTGGGATGCTCATGTATAAGGACAATGCTTTTGGCGACTGGCTCCCTGATGAATTTTATGGTCTGCATGTGCGCCCTGATTTGAAGGTGGGGGACATTGCGACCAATACGGGTACCCTTTTTGCGGGGACCTGTGAAGTCAAGATCACCTTTACAGGAAAGGGAGGGCATGCCGCCTTTCCACATGAGGCCAATGACGCTCTTGTAGCAGCCTCTTACTTCATTACCCAAGTCCAATCGGTCGTGAGTCGAAATGTCGATCCGATTGAAGGTGCTGTGGTGACCTTTGGTTCCATGCATGCAGGGACAACCAATAATGTGATTGCTGAGACAGCCTTCCTTCATGGGACCATTCGGACCTTGACCATGGAGATGAATCTTTTGACTCAAAAACGGGTCAAAGCCATTGCAGAAGGAGTTGCAGCCGCTTTTGATGTAAAATTGGATCTGGATCTCAAGCAAGGAGGTTACCTGCCTGTGGAAAACCAACCAGAATTGGCCAAAGAACTCATGGACTTTTTCACAGCTGAGGAAGACGTAAACCTGATTGATATCCTGCCTGCGATGACAGGAGAAGACTTCGGCTTTCTCTTGAGCAAGGTCCCTGGTGTCATGTTCTGGTTGGGGATTGATACCCCTTATGCCTTACACCATCCGAAGATGAGCCCAAATGAAGCAGCCCTTCCCTTTGCTGTGGAAAACATTGGTAAATTTTTGAAAATGAAGGCCAACCAATAAAGGAATGATTCAACTCCGTCTGGAGTTGGATTTTTTCTTTGTTGTATAAAAACTGTTCGGATCTTTCCTAAAAAATGATACAATTAAAGCTAGACAAAAGGAGTAGGGAATGAAGAAAACACTACGAAAAGAAACCATTGCAGCCATGAAACAGTTGCCAGAATCCGTAAAAACTCAAGCAGATGAAGAGCTGACTCAGCGCCTCTTGGAGTTACTAGCTTTTCAGGAGGCAAAGACCCTTGCGACCTATCTGTCTTTTGACCATGAAGTTTCCACAGCTGGCTTGATCCAAGCAGCTCTTCAACTTGGAAAACGCGTCTGTGTTCCCCGTACCTATCCACAAGGGCGAATGGAATTTGTGGAATACGATCCTAATATTTTGGAAAAGACACGCTTTGGTTTGCTGGAGCCCAATGAAAAAGGAAAGCTTGTGGATAAGTCAGAGATTGATCTGATCCATGTACCAGGCGTGGTCTTCCAGTCAAAAGGCTACCGAATTGGCTATGGTGGTGGCTATTATGATCGTTATTTGGAAGATTTTACTGGAAAAACGGTTAGTACGATTTATTCCATTCAGCAGAAGGAGTTCCAGCCAGATACGTTTGATCAGGCAGTTCAGGAGGTGCTAGTCTATGAAGTTACTCTTTGATCGTCGTTATCCTGTGACTAGCCTCTTGTTGTTAGTGACAACGGCAGTCTTTCTTTCCATGTTTATCCGATTTGGAGGCGACTACCAAACAGGTGCTGCTATTTACTATAGCGGTGGTATTATTGGAGAGGTTGTGAAAGTCGATCCTAGCCAGTTATGGCGAATCGTGACAGCTACATTTGTTCATATCGGCCTAGAACATTTTGTGCTCAATATGATCACCCTCTATTACTTAGGACGTTTGGCAGAAGATCTCTTTGGATCGAAGGCTTTCTTAGCTCTTTATCTCTTATCAGGCATGATGGGTAATGTCTTTGTAGCTATTTTTACGCCAGATGTGATTGCGGCAGGAGCTTCTACAGCCCTGTTTGGACTGTTTGGGACCATTGGTGCTTTGCGCTTTATTGTCCAAAGCCCCTATATTCGGCACTTGAGTCAGTCCTATACCAGCTTGATTGTGGTCAATTTGATCTTTAGCTTCATGCCAGGAATCAGTATGGCGGGGCACATCGGTGGCTTAGTAGCTGGGGTCATGTTGGCTTATGTCTTTCCAGTAAGAGGGGAAGCTCGCTTTATGAACCGAACCTATCAGATGAGTGCAGCTCTATCTTATCTCTTGCTTTTGCTTTATTTCTTAGGTAAAATCTTGACTCTATTTTAAGAAGAGGCCAGGACAAAAGTCCTAGCCTCTTAATTGTTTTTGGATTGTCGAGCAAGACGCAGTGGTTGAGTGGGCTCTACTACGCTGATTTCATCAGCTTTTACAGCCCTACTCAACTGTGCGGAGGTGGGACGACGAAATCGAATTCTAACGAATTACCGATTTCTGTCCCACTCTCTTTTTTTCCTAAAAAATGTAGCGCAATCGTAAACTAACAGAAAATTGTTTGAAATGCAAAGAATTGTATATATTTATTATAATATGTTTGCAGGAGTCAAGAGAGCCCTCTATTGCTAGGTCCATAGAGAAGGCAATTATGGGTAAAGAGGTATAAAAATGCAAAATAAAAAGCGTTTGCAAAAAGGTTGAGAAAGGTGTAAACTGGAGATATAAAAATCAAAAATAGTGCTATTTTGTCAGAAGTAGTGCAAAAATAAAGGAGATTTGCCATGAAAAAATGGTTGTTAAAACTCTCATTGGTAGCGATGACACTCTTACTCCTACCGATTCAAGCTGTTCAAGCCTGTTGCGGTTTTATCATTGGTCGCCAATTGACCAAGGATGGGACCACTCTCTTTGGTCGGACAGAAGACTACCCTTACTATCCAAATGGTGGAAAGCACAACAAAAACTTTGTAGTTGTTGATGCGAAGAACTATAAGGAAGGGGATCAACTGGAAGACGAATCTAATGGTTTTACCTATCCACATGCTGCCAGTGAAATGAAATACACAGCGACTTATGACTCTGCTCGTGGAGATGGTAGTAACGGTGCCTTTGGTGAACATGGATTTAACGAAGCCGGTGTCTCTATGACCTCAACTGTTACAGCAATTCCAAATAAAAAAGTCTTGAAGACTGACCCATTGACAGAAAAGGGAATTCCAGAAGCTGCTATGTTGGACGTGGTTTTACCACGCGTTAAGTCTGCTCGTGAAGGAATCGAACTACTTGCGAAAGTCATTGAAGAAAAAGGTTCAGCTGAGGGGAATACAGTTGTTATTGCCGACCAGAAAGAAACTTGGTACATGGAAATTCTTTCTGGACACCAATATGTAGCTGTTAAAGTTCCAGAAGATAAATATGCAGTTTTTGCCAATACCTACTACCTTGGCCATGTAAACTTGAATGACACTGAAAATGTTATTGCTTCAAAAGATGTTGAAAAAGTAGCTAAAGAATCAGGTAGTTACAAGACTGATAAAGATGGCAATTTCCATATCGCTAAATCTTATGGACCAGAAAAATATGCTGAAGGAGACCGTTCACGTACTTACGCAGGAATCACTCTTTTGGATCCAAAATCAAAAGTGACTTATGAAGATGATGAATACGAACTCTTCCGCTCACCAACAGATCCAAACAAGAAATTTACTTTGGAAGATGCCTTTGCTCTCCAACGCAACCGTTTTGAACATTTGAATGGTCGTTTTGTTCCAGACGATCAAATTGGTGTCAAGAAACAAGGGGATAATGGTAGCAATGATGCTGTTCGTAAAGACCAATACAAGTATGCTTTAGGAAACGAAAACGTTATCGATGCCCATGTCTACCAAATCAATCCAAACCTTCCAAAATCATTTGGTGGTACTTTATGGCTTGGTATGGGACCATCTCGGAACACTCCTTATGTTCCATTCTATGGTAATCTAAAAGATACTTACGAAGCCTTCAAACCTCAAACAGCAACTTATGATCCAAATTCATGGTATTGGACAGTATGGCATATTGACCAGATGGCCATCAATAACCAAGATGTCTTTGGAAAATCAGTCCAAGATCACTGGAAAGCTCTTGAAAAACAATTGATCATCGAACAAGAAGCTAGTGATGCGAAATATAAAGCTTTGAAAGATAATCCGGAAGCTGCTAAAGCAGTAGAAGACGAAGTTACAGCAAATGCTCTTGCACTTTCTAAAAAACTATTTGAACACTTCAAATCTTATGAAGCAGATATGCATGCGCATTTGATTGAGTTAGGTCGTAAAGATGATCCATATCGTGCCTCTAAGCCAGATGATTACAAAGATCCAGAACCTGAGAAACCAGTTCAACCTGAGAAACCAGTTCAACCTGAGAAACCAGTAGAACCTGAAAAACCGGTTCAACCTGAGAAACCAGTAGAACCTGAGAAACCAGTTCAACCTGAGAAACCAGTTCAACCTGAAAAACCAGTTCAACCTGAAAAACCAGTACAGCCAGAAAAAACTCAGCCAATTCAAACCAAAGTCAATGAAGAAGGCAATCCAAATAACCGCTTCGGTTATGCAGCTACAAAAGATAAGGAATCTTATGTTTCTACTAAAGTTGAAACATTTGTGAAACCAGAAGCAAAAGCTCAAGATCCATCCGAAGCAGTTTCAGCTGGTAATGGTGGCAATGAGAACAATCGTTTTGGTTCATCTTTTGCGAAAGCAACTGTTGAAACTTTCCCAAATACAAATTATTCTTACAATGTTCATCCTTAAACAATAAGAATAAAAAGTAAATTGGACCAAGTCCAATGAAACGAAAGAGGCCGGATTTTTATCCAGCCTCTTTTTTATAAAAAAAGACTGACCATTGTAAGGCAGTAAAGCTCTTACATGATATGGCCAGTCTCTTTTGTATTCTTTTGATTTATGAATGATTAGTCTGAAGTTTGTTCAGTTGCTTCTAATTTTTTTCCAAGGTCGATAATATATTGTTTAAGATCATCTTTGACTTGAGGGTGTTTCAAGGCATAGTCGATCGAAGTTTTCATGAAGCCGAATTTATCACCCACATCGTAGCGTTGGCCTTTAAATTCACGGGCAAAGACTCGTTGGGTCTTATTGAGGGTATCGATTGCATCTGTCAATTGAATTTCATTGCCAGCACCTGGTTCTTGATTTGCAAGAATATCAAAGATTTCAGGAGTCAAGAGGTAGCGTCCGATAATAGCGAGATCACTTGGAGCGTCCTCTGGGTTTGGTTTTTCGACAAAAGTTTCAACGCTATAAAGACCGTTAATGCCTTCGCCTTGAGGTGCAATCACACCGTAAGAAGAAACCTCTTCGTGAGGGACTTCCATTACAGCGATGGTTGACGCATGGGTTTCATCGTAGTCGTTCATCAATTGTTTGGTCAATGGCAAGGCATCATCATTGGTGATGTCCATGAGATCATCTCCCAACATAACGACAAAAGGCTCGTTTCCAACAAAGGCCTTGGCTTGAAGAACAGCGTCCCCTAAACCTCGAGGGTGACTTTGGCGGATGAAATGAAGATTAATCGCTGTTGTATCATTGACCAACTTGAGTAAGTCAGTCTTGCCTTTTTGCTCGAGATTGTATTCCAATTCGAAGTTAGAATCGAAATGGTCTTCGATCGAACGTTTGGCCTTCCCTGTTACGACAAGGATTTCTTCAATCCCAGATTTCAGAGCCTCTTCTACGATGAATTGGATCGTAGGTTTGTCAACGATTGGCAACATTTCCTTTGCCAAAGCTTTGGTAGCTGGGAGGAAGCGTGTCCCCAAACCAGCCGCAGGAATGACTGCTTTTCTAACTTTAGTCATATAGTTTCCTTTCTAAAAGGTAGGATTGATGATAGGGTGGTTGACTTATTTCCACTCATTTTCTTCTTTAAATTCATTGCTCATCATGTGGTGGATGGCTTCGCGGATATCTTTTCCTTCATAGATGACTTGGTAAATGGCTTGTGTAATCGGCATGTAGACATCCAATTCTTGGGCCAGCTCGTGGGCGACTTTGGTCGTAGAGATCCCTTCAATGATCATGCCCATGTTGGCTTCGATATCTTCCAATTTTTCGCCACGTCCGAGAGCATCCCCAGCTCGCCAGTTGCGAGAGTGAACAGAAGTTCCGGTAACGATCAGGTCACCAACCCCAGACAAACCACTATAGGTCAATGGGCTAGCTCCGAGCTTAACGCCAAGGCGCGTGATTTCAGCGAGACCGCGCGTGATGATGGCTGCTTTGGCATTGTCCCCATAACCAAGACCGTGCAGGGCTCCAGCTCCGACTGCGATGATATTCTTCAAGGCTCCCGCAGTTTCCACTCCGATAACATCTGTATTGGTATAGAGGCGGAAGTAGTGATTGCTAAAGAGTTCTTGAACATAGCGTGCAGCTTCTAAATCTTTTGAGGCTGCTGTAATGAGGGTGATATCCCGTACGATAGTCTCCTCTGCATGACTCGGTCCAGAAACGACCACTACTTCACTGCGAAGAGAAGCAGGGATTTCTTCTTCAAGGATTTGAGAAATCCGATCGTGTGTACCAGGTTCTAGCCCTTTAGAAGCGTGCATGACTGTGACAGGGTGATCCAGTGTTTCAGCGACTTGTTTAGCGACCAAGCGGGTCACCTTTGTAGGAACGACAAAAAGGATGGCATCCACACCGTCTAAAGCAGCTTTCAGATCAGTCGTAGCGGTAATTTGATCGCTAATAACGATATCTTTGAAATAGCGTTGATTGGTATGAGTGGTATTAATTTCATCGATTTGTTCTTGGATATTTCCCCAGAGACGGACTTCATGGCCGTTATCATTGAGGACTTGTGAAAGGGCTGTTCCCCATGAACCAGGACCCAATACTGCAACGGTTTGTTTTTCCATTGTATCTTCCATTTCTATGTCTATTTTTTCAACAAGGCTAGGAATCTAGCGCTTGCACCTTCGAAACGGCCTAATGTGTGCCTTGAAGGACGATTCTATTTTCCTCTCTATTTTAACATAATATAGGTAAAAAAACTTGTATGATCATCAATTGTTTTGTGAGGAAGATGAGGGTGATAAATAAAATCTATCACGGTTTTAAAAAATACATATTAGACACT
Source organism: Streptococcus sp. 27098_8_148 (assembly GCF_041432105.1). Taxonomy (NCBI): domain Bacteria; kingdom Bacillati; phylum Bacillota; class Bacilli; order Lactobacillales; family Streptococcaceae; genus Streptococcus; species Streptococcus sp. 27098_8_148. Next base: position 60,546 of record NZ_JAPVYY010000009.1, read on the forward strand.
ATCACTAATGGGTGGTAAGATAAGTAGTAGTTAAAATGAAGGAGGAATGAATATGTGCAGAACAATTGTTGGAGTATCCGCTAATCTCTGTCCGGTGGACCCGGAAGGGAAAAACCTTCATTCCTCCGTGTCTAGTCAGTTTGCGGAAGGGATCCGTCAAGCAGGTGGACTTCCAATGGTCATCCCGATGGGAGACCCTTCCTTGGTTAAGGACTATGTTGAAACGATTGACAAGTTGATCCTAAGTGGAGGTCAAAATGTCGATCCTAGTCTCTATGGCGAAGAAAAAACCATCGAAAGCGATGATTACAATATCGAACGCGATCAATTTGAGCTTGCCCTACTGAAGGAAGCAGTTCGCCAAAACAAACCGGTTCTAGGAATCTGCCGCGGGGTTCAGTTGATCAATGTAGCTTTTGGAGGAACACTCAATCAAGAGATTGAAGGGCATTGGCAAGGTCTTCCATTTGGGACTTCCCATTCTATCGAGACTAAAAAAGGTAGTGTGGTGGAGCAACTCTTTGGTCAGGCCAGTCGGATCAATTCCGTTCACCGTCAAAGTATCAAGGATCTTGCACCAAATTTCCGTGCAACCGCCTTTGATCCGCGTGATCACACCATCGAAGCGATTGAAGCAGTAGACGGCCATCGGATTATGGGTTTGCAGTGGCATCCAGAATACTTGGTCAATGAAGAAAAAGGGAATTTAGAACTCTTCCGTTATTTATTACAGGAATTATAAGAAAAAGAGAGGTTGAATTGATATCAGCCTCTCTTTTAGTATGGTTATTACTATCTAGAAATAGTAAGGATTTTGTGCTAGAATAGGAACTACAATTGGGAGGTATTGATAGAAATGAAACTTGCTAAGACAATGAACCGTAACTATTTATGGTTGCTTCTAGGTTCTTATTTTGTGGCCATGATGGTCAATCTATTGAGTTTTTCAACAAAGGAATTATTTCTAGAACTGGGTAAAGTGGGATGGACCCATACGGTCCTTGCTTTGTTCATTAGTTATCCTATTCTTTGGTTTTTGACGGAGAGCAAGAAGTATATCTGCATACAAAAATTGAATCTCTGGTTCGTGGCAGGTATCCTATTTATTTCTATTTTGAAAAGTCCGAGTCTCTTTATGTCATTGGGCCTAGTGTTGCTCTCACTGGTCTTGTTTCTATATTTTTATTTAGGAAAAGAAAAAATCGCTTATATCTTCTTAGCGGTAGATGTCTTGTCTTTTCCGAAATTGTTGCTACAAACCAGTGCCAATCTTCAAGATAAGGAACTGGGAATCTTTACGTTTACGATTTCTGAATCGAAGTTGCCTACTTTGATTTGGCCAGTATTAGTAGCCGTTATCGTTGCCGTCCTGATCGGTTTTCTTCTCTCCAAGGTTTCTTTGGCTAAAGTTAATGAAACCTGGGTTCGAAGACTCACAGTGGTGACAATAATCGGTGGTATTTTCTACGTGCTCTATCTATCGATTGTTGCCTATTATAAGATTAAAGCCAATGCGGTTTCTTCCTTTGATATTGGAATCTTTTCACAGATGTTTGAGAGAATGAGACATGATTTTTCACAAGTTACCACCCTTGAAAGAGATAGGGCATTATCGCATTTCGGAGTCCATATTTCTCCTATTTATTATTTGATCTTGCCCTTTTATATGCTATTTCCTTATGTGGAAACATTGGATATCGCTCAAACAGTGATTGTATTTTCAGCAGTTATCCCGCTTTGTTTGATTCTAAAGAAAATACAATTACCAAAAGTCATGACGCCGCTTGTACTTGCCCTCTTTTTTGTGACTCCGGTCATGACAACGAGTGGTGGATTCCATTTGCATGAAAATTGTTTTTTGCCTCCATTGATACTTTGGTTGTTCTACAGCCTGATTTCTCAGTGGCGTGGAAGAACTATCTTGTTCACCTTGTTGCTCCTTTTTGTGAAAGAGGATGCCTTTGTCTACGTGCTGTCCTTAGGACTTTATTTTGCTTTTCAACATCGTTTTACCTTCGAGGCCAAGTTTAAAAAGTGGTTGTATCTCAGCCTGTTTGCCTTACCGATACTTTATTTTGCATTTGCCATGTTCCTCTTAGCAAGATATGGCGAGGGAGCTATGGTTTCTCGATACAATAATCTATTATTGAGTGGCGAAAACGGCCTCCTGATGGTTGTGAAAAATGTAGTCCTAAATCCGCTTTATGTTTTGGGAAGTCTATTTACAGCGAAACGACTTGGTTACCTCTTTTTGGTCCTATTTCCTTTTAGCTTTTTACCACTGATTCAGCGACGTTGGTCTACCTATTTTCTGATGTTGCCCCTTTTTCTCATTAATTTATTGATGGATTGGCCTTACCAATATGATATTGGTTTTCAGTATAGCTATGGTTCGGTCACGCTTCTGTTTTTGATGGCTTTATTATCTATCGATCAATTAAGCAAGAATCAGTTGGCATCAGATAATGTATTGGTGGCTCTACTAGCTTCTTCCATCATTTTTTCAAGCGCCATTCTATATAGTTTCACACATAATTGGAATTTTGAAATCCAATACTATCAAACACGCAAAGACTATTTTGATGGGCTCGAAAAGACCTTGCAGGCCATCCCTAAAGATAAAGCGGTCTTAGCAGCAGGTGGCTATACGCCAAGTCTTCGCAGTCATGAAAAATTGTATGATATTTTCTACCATAATGACAAAAAGCTTGATTCTAAGATTGACATAGTGGTAGTTCCAAGGGAAATGCAAGAGGAGAAAAAAGGCTATTCTGAAACAGCCACTCTAAATCTCTATAAAGAATCAGGATATAAAGAGAGCAACTTATCTACAAAAGATGTGCTGATTCTGGAAAAATAACTGTTTGAAAGAGGGAGGTTTATTTAGAAAAAAATTCACAAGCTAAATAGACCTTAAATATACAAAAGATGGATTTTTTGTTCAATAATCTTGACTTTCTCACTATGTTTTGCTATATTATATGCGTTGATTTATAAAAAATCAGCCTAGAAAGGGAGAAAAAATGAAAAAGTTAGCAGTTTATTTGTCAATAGTTTGTTCGCTATTGATTGTGTCATTGACACTTTTTTCTAAAACTGTACAGGCGGAAACGTCTAAAAAAGTCGATGTCATCACGGAGATCAAGATCCAAAATAGCAAAGGTGAAGAATTAGCAACCGGTCTAGGTCGTTATGACACTTTCCGTCTGAATGCAAAATTTGCTTTAGAAGGAAAAAATGTTAAAGCAGGGGATACAACTGAAGTCACTATCGATGGACCAATCGATATCAAGTCTCAGGATTTTGAAATCAACGATACAATCACTGGTAAAAAGATTGCCGATGCAAAAGTTGATGCAAAAACTGGTAAGATTGTCTTGACATTCACAGATTTCGCTCAAACGAAAAATGACGTTTCAGGTTCATTCTTCTTCTACGCTGGTGTTAACAAAGATAAATTCCCAAATGATGGTGAAGTTCCTGTTAAGGTTTCTGTTAACGGTAATGTAAAATTCAACGGTAAAGTAACAAGTACAACAGTTGGTGAAGGTAAACGTTACACAATCATCAAATCTGGTTGGGATAATGGAGATCACAAAAACCTTGGATTCCGTATCTCTGTAAACAGAACTAACGAAGCAATCAACAATGCAGTCCTTTCAGATTCAATAGCATCAGCAGGGGTTACCTACAAAGCTGGCAGTTTCAAAATCTTCAAAGGTACTTGGGTATACAGTGGTGGTAAATGGACGCTTACAAATAAACAAGACGTTACTGCTAACTATACAGTAAATGCAACAGATAAGTCATTCTCTATTGACTTTGGTAATATTTCTGCTAACGATCACTTTGCAGTAGAATATGAAGCAGTTGCTAACTATGAAACTGTTGACGGCGAACAAATTAAGAATACAGCGACAATCAAAGGTGATAACAAAGAGGAGTACCCTTCAAATAGTAAAGTAAACATCCAAATCGCTGGTGGTGAAGGTGTCGGTTACGAATTTAGCATTCAAGTGAAAAAAGTAGACGAAAACGGTGCTCCACTTAAAGGTGCGAAATTCCAAGTTATCCGTGCAACTAACCAAGATATCATTGGTGAGTTTGAGTCAGATGCTAATGGTGAATTCACTGTTAAGAACATCTTGCGTGACAAATACATCATTAAAGAAGTTAAAGCTCCAGAAGGTTATGAGTTGGCAGCTGATACTGTAGTTGAAGCTGGTGAATTCAAAACACCAAAAGCTCCTGTAGCTAAGAATATTGTAGACCAAAAAACAACTACAACTACAACAACTACAACAACCACCACGACTACAACAACCACAACAACTACTGCAGAACCAACAACCACCACCACGACTACTGCAGAACCAACGACAACGACAACAACTACTGCAGAGCCAACAACAACAACGACGACTACTGCAGAGCCAACGACAACCACAACGACTACTGCAGAGCCAACGACAACCACAACGACTACTGCAGAGCCAACGACAACCACAACGACTACTGCAGAGCCGACGACTACTACAACTACGACAACAGAAGAGCCGACGACTACTACAACCACGACAACAGAAGAGCCGACGACTACTACAACCACGACAACAGAAGAGCCGACGACTACTACAACTACGACAACAGAAGAGCCGACGACTACTACAACCACAACAACAGAAGAGCCGACGACTACTTCAACTACGACAACAGAAGAGCCGACGACTACTACAACTACAACAACAGAAGAGCCGACGACTACTTCAACCACAACAACAGGAGAGTCAACGACTACTACGACTACTGTAGAGCCAACGACGACAACAACGACTACTGCAGAACCAACCACCACCACCACCACAACAACAACAACTCCAGAGAAACCGGTGACTCCAGGAAATGAAGAATCAACAACGACGACCACGACTGGAAAACCAGGACCAAAAGGTGGAAACAATGGAGGAGGGCGTAAAGTGCTTCTTCCTAATACAGGTGAAGTTGCAGCAACTGGATTTGTATTCTCAGGAGCCTTTGTGTTAGCAGGTGCAGTCGTATTGAAACGAAAATTGTCTATTAAATAAACAATGAGTTTCTATATAAGGGGAGAGCATGAGCTCTCTCTTTTTTGGGAATGTATTATGGAGAAAAGGGATGAAATTATCAATCTTAATAACCCTCTTGAATGAGGAGCTGGTACTTCCTCAAACCCATCGTGAAATTTCTAATCAGCTTGAGCAAATGCTAGGGAAAGAGCTCTCTGATTATGAAATCCTCTACATCGATGATGGAAGTAGTGACAAGACCTTTGAGTTAATTGAAGAATTTGCAAGAGAAAACGACCGCATCAAATATATCCGTTTCAGTCGAAATTTTGGACGAGAGAGCGGTATCTTGGCTGGTTTTAAATATGCCAGTGGGGATGCGGTTATGGTCATGGACGGGGATCTCCAGCATCCACCATACTTGATTCCCTTATTCTTAGAAGCTTATAATGAGGGCTATGATATTGTTAGTGGCCAACGAACTCGTGAAGGAGAATCTTTTGTAGGAAGTTCCTTTGCACGTTTGTTTTACTTCTTGTCAAATCGCTCCATGGATGTGCACCTAACAGATGGAAAATCTGAATTAAGACTGCTTAGCCGAAAAGCGATGGAAGCCTTTGTGTCAATGCCAGAGTACAATCGCTTTAATAAAGGTTTGTATGAATGGATTGGTTTTAAAGAGAAAGTAATCCCTTATAAGAATGAAACCCGTAAGGCTGGAAAGAGTAAGTTTGGTTTTAAGAAATCTTTGAATTATGCGATTCAAGGAATTATTTCTTTTAATGATCGTCCTCTCCGTGTTTGTATTCAATTCGGTTTCATCTGTTTAGGGCTGGCTCTTTTATATCTAGTTTTTGAGTTGATGAAATATATCTTCGCTGCTGGGAATTATGTGAGTGGTTATTTCACAACGATTGCGGCTATTATATTATTTAGCGGAGTGCAACTCATCTTCATCGGAATTCTTGGAGAGTATATTGGCAAGATCTATTACGAAGTGAAGCGTCGTCCTCATTTCATCATTGAAGAGACCAATATCGAACAAGCGAAGAAAAATCATATCGGCTAAAGAAGATAGGAGAAAACATGTTAATCTGGTTCATGCGTTGGCAAGAGTTTTGGAAAAAACATCCAAAGAAAGTTCTCTATGCTGCAAGTGCCCTGCTCCCAATGACCATCATGCTCATTGTGTGGGCTTTTATAGGGATGTATCCTTTTGGAAGCAAGAGTCTGATGGCTGTTGACTTTGGACAGCAATATATCAGTTTCTTTGGCTTGCTAAAAAATGCCATCTTGACGGGGGATCTATCTAGTTTGAGTTATTCTTTCACCAAGTCTCTTGGTGGAGATATGATCGGTGTGCTCGGCTACTATTTAATGAGTCCCTTCAACATCATCTACATTCTAGCTCCCCTCAAATATTTTGGGGCAGCGGTATTTTTAACCATTTGGCTCCGCTACGGGGCAATCGGTCTATCCTTTGCTTTCCTTTTAATCAAGCGCTACAAAGGATTAGAATCTAGAAAATGGTTGGTTCCATTATTCTCGACAGCCTATGCCTTGTCAGGGATGTTGGTTTCCTATCAGATGAACGTCATCTTCTATGATGCCATGATCATGCTGCCAATTGTGATTGTGTATTTGGAAGAATTATTAGATGGGAAATCTCCTTATCGCTATGCTTTTGCTCTGGGATTGACGGTCTTGCTTCAGTTTTACATGGGCTATATGATCTCCATTTTCATCGCTCTGTATGCCTGCTACTATGTATCGCCAAGATTGATGATTGAGGGGGATCTAAAGGCAAAGATTAAAAACTTTAGTATCCCTTTATTGCAAGCGGTGATCTATTCGATTATTGGGATTGCGACAGCCTCAGTCTTGCTCTTGCCTGTATTTTTCAACCTGATTGAAAGTAAGGGGCAAGTTGGAGGAGGCATGACCTTCTCATTTGCCTTCCAAATTAACCCTTTAGATATTCTTTCTAAGTTGGTTGTTGGTGGCTTTGATACGACATCAGGGTGGTCAGCGGGTCCCAACCTTCCCAATATTTATATTGGAGCGCTCGGCTTTCTTGGTTTTATCTTTTATTTCCTATCGCAAAAAGTTGGAAAAGCCAAAAAATGGGCTGCAGGGATTGTTACCCTCATTTTCCTGATTTCCTTTGTCAATGAATTTGTCAGTAAGATATGGCATATGGGACAAAACCCAGCCGGTTTCTTCTTCCGTTTTTCTTGGCTGTTTTCATTCTTTATGCTAGTCCTTGCTTATCAAGCGATGAAGCAGAAGATCGTTATTTCCAAACGAACCAACTGCATCATCGGTTTGGGCTTGCTCTTGTCGGTAGTCTATCTCTATTTCCATCAGTATAGTTTTATCTCAAAGACTCAACCGCAAGCGATCAGCCGTTTCCTCTCTAAGTTCTCTATTCTAAGTGTTCTGGGAATAGCAGCGGTGACCTGCTTCATCTTCTATGCGTATTGGGAAAAATCTCAGAAGAGTCAATTGGAAAAAATAATCCGAATGGCTCTAGCAGCGGTCATCTTAGTGTTGGCTGCAGTCTTGTTAAAGACAGGCTATCTCTTGTCGCAAGTGGGGATTACAGCGATGCTCTACTTGAGCATTCTCTTTATCCTAAACTTTAAGATCTCACGTTTATCCATGATTGTCGTATCAGTACTGACAATCTTTGAGTTTGGCTATAATGCCTATTTGTCCCAAGTAACATTTGGGTATGATGATGTGCACAAGTTTGCAGATGCGACCGTTTCGGTCAAGCGCGTGACAGATAATATCCAAGAAAATGCAGATCAAAAATTCTATCGGATTGCCACGGATTTTGCCTATTCCAGAACAGTTCCTTCCTTGGTGTCCTATCCGGGTCTAAGTACCTTTAGTTCAAGTTTGGAACGTAGCACCATGGATCACTTTGCTTTCATGGGAGATCTTGGCGTTAATGCGGCGACCCAATATTCAAATGGGACACCTTTGACAGATGCTTTATATGGTGTTCGTTACTTTATGAGTGCCAAGGATTTTGATCCCAAAGATATTGAAGCCAATCCGGATAAGATGTACTTTTATCGATTTACAGACCGCTTTGATCTGCATCGCTATTTCACAGACAAGGTTTATGAGGACAAGCGTTATGTCGTCTATAAGAATCCAAATTCCTTCCCACTTGCATACGGGACTAACAGCCTGGTAAGAAATATTCAATTTGGTGCCAATAATGCCTTTGCTAACCAGAATATCATTTTGAACTCCATGGAGGGGCATCAAAAGGCCAATAATGATACCGTTGAGTACTTTAAACCCTTGGCGTTCAGCTCGATCGAGACAGAAAATGTGATCGAAGAAAAGGTTAATAAGGAAACGGGAGAAGCCATCTATAAGAGAGCGGATTCGTCAAAAGATGCCATTATTCGTTATAAGGTCACTCCACGTACCAATTACACCTATTATTTCTTTACTCCTGTATCTTTGATCCAAAACCAAGATTACTCGGTTTTACTCAATAATAAATGGTTGCTCAATGCTAAAATTTTCACGCAAAGACAAATTTGGCAGTTGACAGATCAAACTGAAAACCAAGAAACCGTTATTGAATTTAGATTTAGAACAGATCACATCGATATGAGCAATGCAGGTGTTTATCGCGCTGACGTTGATCAAATTCAACAGGTATTAGAAAACCGTAAGAAACAAGGTTTACATGTAACCAAGTTTTCAAATACCCATATTGTTGGTGATGTGTCTATTACAGATGATAGTAACTATATGATGACTTCCATTCCATACAGCGATGGCTGGAAAGTGAAAGTGGATGGGAAGTTTGTCAAAACTGAAAAAGCATGGAATGCATTCTTATCGTTCCCAATCTCAAAGGGAAATCATAAGGTTGAATTCGTCTTTAGACAAAAAGGAGTGATCCTGGGTGCCTTGCTATCTATTGTTTCCGTTGCTTACCTCGTCATTCAAATGAGAAGAAGTAGAAGTGATGAAGAACAATAAGGTGTGAGAGTATCAAAAACTGTGATCAACACAAAAAAGGATCGCATCCAATGGGATGCGATCCTTTTTTATATGATCCGCAATGCAAACGATTAGTTATTAGAAATCTTGCGTTTCAAGATGACGGCTCCTGATAGGATAGCAACACCGATCAAGATGACACCAGTAGCGACTGCTTCACCTGTTTTTGGCAGGAATGTCTTGCGACCTCCGTTTGAAGTTGTGGTGCCAGAATCATCTGGGTTACCAGGTTTGGTCGTATTCGTTGTTGGCCCTTCTGGAGTTGTTGTCGTAGTGGTCGTTGGAGTCGGCACTGGTTTTTCAGACGTGGTTGTAGTCGTCGTTGTAGTTGTTGTCGTAGTCGGCGTAGGTTTTGGACCTTCTGTCGTCGTTGTTGTAGTTGTTGGCTCTTGAGTCGTCGTAGTCGTTGTTGTAGGTTCTTCAGTTGTTGTTGAAGTTGTTGTTGACTCTGGAGTTGTTGTAGTGGTAGTAGGTGTAGGTTCCTCAGTTGTTGTCGTAGTCGTTGTTGGCTCTTGAGTCGTCGTAGTAGTTGTTGTCGGCTCTTGAGTCGTTGTAGAGGTTGTTGTCGTAGTAGTAGTTGTAGTGGTTGTCGTAGTCGTTGTCTGTTCTTTTGGATTGACGATCGTCTTCGTAACCTTATGATCCTTACCAAAATCTTCAGCATTTACGACGGTGTCAGCCTCCTTGATCGTATAACCCGCAGGGGCCTCGGTTTCTGTTAAGATGTATTTATCTTTTAAGAGCGCATTAACCGTAATATCTCCGTTCTCATCTGTAACGTATTCCCCAATCACTTGGTTGTTGGCTTGACGAACGATTTTAAACTTAGCTCCAGCAAGTGGCTGACTTTCATCGTTTACCTTGTGGACATGAATTGTAAAGACATAACCGACACCAGATCCTCCTGCGACTTGGACAGCGGCTGTGTTTGTCACATCTTTTGTTTCAAACTGCTTTCCTTTAAGGGTAGCATCGTTTTTAAGAAGTTCCCCGTCTACAGGCTCGTAATTTAAGCGAACATCATAATCAATCCGATATTGATCGTTTTCGCTAATGTCCCCCAGATTGACAACAAAAGATTGACCATCTTCACTGATGGTAACAGGGTGTTGATCCGTTACATCAACACGATTTGAAAAGACCCATTCACCTGCTTCAAATGAGAACTTCCCTTTGATGACTTTGATGCTGTCTTTTACATAGGAAGCATTTGTAAATCTCAAATGATCTTCAATAGTGACTTCTTTGATATTTTGTTTACTTTTATTAACAGAAATAGTATAGGTGACTGTTTTATGGTCGTTGTCATTCACCCAACTAGTTTTTGATAATGGAGTTGGGTTACCGTCTCCGACTCCTTTAAAGGTAACCTTCCCGCCGATCTTGGTTTCTCCATTGACGGTAATTTCAACAGGGACTTCCCCTTGTTGAGGGTGTTTCTTAAAGTCGATCCGCGCATAGAAGAAGAAGGATCCCTGGGTATCTGAGTGTTTTTCGACATAGTCAGTGTAAGTCAATGACAATTTCTTATTGTCTTTGTCAACCGTTGCGTGGGCAATGACCTCATTCGTATTGACATCACGAATTTCAAAACTTTGCGACGTAATGATCAAAGCATCTGGAACGGTGAGATCAGTCGTATCACCTTTTTTGACATTCTTACCAGCTAAGTCGAAATCAGCATTGATACGAAATGTTGCCCATTGTCCTAATTCCCAATCAAGGTTGCCACCTTCATTATTGGTAACTTTGATATTTTTGATTGTATCGACCAATTTTCCGCTTACTGTCACTCCAGGAGTTTCTGCTGAAGTGCGATTCAGACCTAAAGCGAAAAGCATGGCCACTAAACAAAGGACAAATGAGAAAATTTTGATATTCCTATTCTTCATCTTATCTTCCCTTTTCATAAAAAAATTAGTGCCTAATCATCAATACCTGATTACTTTTAACGATATGGACCTTTCAAATCCTATCTGTTGGTAATTAGAATTGAGTGCTGAGACACGACCTCCATTAAATAATTTTATAGGGTAAAATATTTTACTTTTAAAATTATTCCCTACACAGGGAATTATAGCAAAAATAATAATTGGCTTCAAGCTAAAATCGGTGAAATTAGGTGTTTTTAAGCTGTTTCATTAACTTTCACTTTCTTTTAGAAAACAACCATGAAAGTATCATATAATTTACAAATAATGAAGGTGAAAAAGGAGGTTTTTACTCAAAAAATACGAATAGTAGTATAGGGGAGACGCTAGGGCAAAGTGATGGTATAATAGAAGAGATGGAAACTATTTAGATAAAAGAGGAATTATGATGACAAAAATTCGCGGATTTGAGCTTGTATCAAGCTATACCAATCAGGACTTACTGCCAAAACGGGAAACGGCCCACGCGGCTGGTTACGACTTAAAGGTGGCAGAGCGCACGGTGATTGCTCCAGGGGAAATCGTCCTCGTGCCAACTGGGGTCAAGGCCTATATGCAAGCGGGTGAAGTGCTTTATCTTTACGATCGCTCGTCCAACCCTCGCAAAAAAGGCCTGGTCTTGATCAACTCTGTGGGGGTCATTGATGGAGACTACTATGGCAATCCAGGAAATGAAGGCCATATCTTTGCTCAGATGAAAAATATTACCGACCAGGAAGTTGTTCTTGAAGTTGGTGAACGTGTGGTTCAGGCTGTCTTTGCACCATTCTTGATTGCCGATGGAGATGAAGCAGACGGCGTGCGTACTGGTGGATTTGGTTCGACAGGGAAATAGAGGAATAAAATGGCAGACTATTTATTAGTTGTAGACATGCAGTCAGATTATGTTGCTGTAGGAAAAGCATATCATGAAGAACTGACTGCAGCTGTAAATGACAAAATTGCTACCTATCCTAGCGAACGAGTTATCTATATTCTCAATCGTTTTTTCTGGGAGAGAAAAGATAGAAAGAAGAAATTTACGACCGGCTTGCTGGTTGTATCTTCTCGTATTTTTGAGAAGCGTCGGGCTTCTTGCTTTACTAATCCAGATTTAAAAGATTTTTTAGAGGGAAACGGTGCTAAAAGCATAGAGTTTATAGGGGTGGATGGCAATGGCTGTGTCAAGGCTTCCGTTTTGGCAGCTGTCAAGGAGAATTATCAGGTTTCTGTCGATTTGTCTGCTGTCGGAGTTGCCAACCAGAAGAAATTCTCTAAAACACTGAAGCAGTGGCAAGATTGCGGAATCAAGATTGGATAGTTTTATGGGGATCTTAATATGAAGATTATCTTTGTCCGTCACGGGGAGCCAGATTATAGTATGCTTGATAAAATTGAAAATCCGCAACTCTATAGTGGTTTTGGTCGTGATTTAGCACCATTGACAGGAAAAGGTCGCAGTCTGGCAAAAGAAGTTGCTAAAACTGCATGTTTTGGAAAGGCAGAGATTATTATTTCATCGTCTGTGACGAGGGCCTTAGAAACAGCACATTATATAGCAGTTGAAACAGGATTGGACTTGTTTGTGGAGCCGTTTTTTCATGAGTGGCGTCCAGACTTAGATGGCACTAACTCTGATTTAACTAGTGTATTGGTAGCTCATGAATATTATCTAAAATATCAAGGAGCTTTATCTGAAGATTCTCCTTATCGCTATGAAACTGATCTAGAGATGCGTCATCGTTTTTTAAGAGCTTTGGAAAAATATAAAAATTATAAAAATATTATCATTGTAACTCACGGAATGCTCATGCGCCAGTTTGTGCCAAATGAGAAGATTGATTTTTGCCAAGTGATTGAGTGTGACATAGAGATTTAGAAAGAGGTTTATCATCGCTAAGAAAAAAACGACATTTATTTGTCAAAATTGTGCCTACAATTCCCCCAAGTATTTAGGGCGCTGTCCAAACTGTGGGTCTTGGTCTTCTTTTGTCGAGGAGGTTGAGGTTGCAGAGGTCAAGAATGCACGGGTGTCCTTGACGGGTGAAAAGACCAAACCCATGAAACTGGCGGATGTGACCTCTATCAATGTCCATCGGACCAAGACCGAGATGGAGGAATTCAACCGTGTACTCGGTGGAGGAGTGGTCCCAGGGAGTCTCGTCCTCATCGGTGGGGATCCAGGGATTGGGAAATCGACCCTTCTCTTACAAGTATCAACCCAGTTGTCTCAAGTGGGAACGGTTCTCTATGTCAGTGGGGAGGAGTCGGCCCAGCAGATCAAACTCCGTGCAGAGCGCTTGGGAGATATCGACAGTGAGTTTTATCTCTATGCCGAGACCAATATGCAGAGCGTGCGAGCAGAGGTGGAACGCATCCAACCTAATTTTCTGATCATTGACTCCATCCAGACCATTATGTCTCCTGAGATTTCAGGGGTGCAGGGGTCGGTCTCTCAGGTACGTGAGGTAACGGCTGAGCTCATGCAGCTGGCCAAGACCAATAACATCGCCATCTTTATTGTTGGCCATGTGACCAAGGAAGGAACCTTGGCAGGACCTCGGATGCTGGAACACATGGTGGATACGGTCCTCTACTTTGAGGGCGAGCGCCACCATACCTTCCGGATTCTGAGAGCGGTCAAGAACCGCTTTGGCTCGACCAATGAGATCGGTATCTTCGAAATGCAATCAGGTGGCTTGGTCGAGGTTCTCAATCCTAGTCAGGTCTTTCTGGAAGAGCGCCTGGATGGCGCGACTGGCTCGTCCATCGTGGTCACCATGGAAGGGACGCGTCCAATTCTAGCTGAAGTGCAGGCCTTGGTGACGCCAACTATGTTTGGAAATGCCAAGCGGACGACAACGGGGCTTGATTTTAATCGAGCTAGTCTCATCATGGCAGTGCTAGAAAAACGAGCGGGTTTGCTCCTTCAAAATCAGGATGCCTACCTCAAGTCTGCAGGTGGTGTCAAGTTGGATGAGCCAGCTATCGACCTAGCCGTAGCCGTAGCCATTGCTTCCAGCTACAAGGACAAGCCAACCAACCCGCAAGAGTGTTTCGTTGGAGAGTTGGGCTTGACCGGAGAAGTCCGCAGAGTCAATCGGATCGAACAACGGATCAATGAAGCTGCTAAGCTCGGTTTCACCAAGATTTATGTGCCTAAAAATTCTCTGACGGGGATCACGACACCATCAGGTATCCAAGTGGTCGGTGTGAGTACACTAGCTGAAGTCTTGAAGAAAGTATTTTAATAGAAGAAAAGAGGCTGGGACAAAAGTCCTAGCATCTCAATTGTTTTTGGATTATCGAGCAAGACGCAGTGGTTGAGTGGGCTCTACTACGCTGATTTCATCAGCTTTTACAGCCCTGCTCAACTGTGCGGAGGTGGGACGACGAAATCGAATTCTAACGAATTACCGATTTCTGTCCCACTCTCTTTTTTCAGATGTGACAGATGACGGGAGATCCTTTCTGACAGAAATAGTGAGATGTGGTAAAATAATAGATGATTTGAATTTCAAAGGAATAAAGGAGAGACCATGTCTTATTTTGATAATTTTTTAACAGCTAACCAAGCTTATGTGGCGCTACATGGAGACCTCCGTCTTCCGATTAAGCCCAAAACACAAGTCGCCATTGTGACCTGTATGGATTCCCGTCTTCACGTGGCGCCTGCACTAGGTCTGGCTCTTGGAGATGCCCATATTTTGCGGAATGCTGGAGGGCGCGTGACCGATGATATGATTCGCTCCTTGGTCATTTCGCAGCAGCAAATGGGAACCCGTGAAATTGTGGTCTTGCACCATACAGACTGTGGCGCACAGACCTTTGAAAACGAAGGTTTCCGTCAGCATCTCAAGAAAGAACTGGGTGTGGATGTAGGAGATCGCGACTTCCTTCCCTTTCAAGATATTGAGGAGAGTGTCCGTGAAGATATGGAGCTTTTAAAGGCTTCTCCTTTGATTCCAGAGGATGTCGTTATTTCGGGAGCGGTGTATGATGTGGACACCGGATTGATCTCAGAAGTGAAATAATTATATAGAAGAGTATAGGAAGAAAGAACGATCTTTGTTTTCCTGTATTCTTTTTTTGGTGTAAAAAAAGTGAACCGGATAGGAAAAAATGTTACAATTTAGCACAAATTATTAAAAAATATGTGGTATAATATGACATTTTAACAAGAATGTTACATTTTTATTTCGACAGATTGACTCTTGATGTCAAGGATGTTACAATTTTATTTGTATCATGGAATCATGAAATATGAAAAAGGAGATCCTATAAATGAAGGATATTTTCAATAGACGCCAACGCTTTTCTTTACGAAAATATAGCATTGGGGTTTGTTCTGTTCTCTTAGGAACAGCGCTCTTTGCTGCAGGAGCTCAATCTGCGTCAGCGGATGAGGCAACAGCAGCCTCTGAATCTGCGGGAACAGCAGCTTCAGAAGCAGCACAACCTGCTACAACAGAGTCAAGTCAAGCAGAAGCACCAGCTGCTTCTAAGGCATACGGGGAAGGGGGATCAGTTCCCAAAATTGACCTTTCTGGGACTGCTGCTGCAACTTCAGAAACACCAGCTCCAGCAACTGAAAAAGCTGAAGTAGCTAAAACACCAGCTGCTACAGAAAAACAGGTAGCGCCAGCTGAAACTAAAAAAACTGAAGAAGCTTCAAAACCACTAAACGTTGGTTCATTGCCAGAAATCGTTCTACCAACAGCGAAAATGGCAGAAACCAGCTCTAAACCAGCTTCTACCACAGTTTCTACTACAGCACAACCTACTGCAACTCGTGCTGCAGCAGGTGAAAGCTCAGAAAGAGCAGCTGCAAGAGAAGAAGCAACTACACCAGCTGCAACAACTACTTTTTCAGCAACTGTAAGTTCAGCAGCTCCAATCACTGGTACGGGAGCAGCTGCTCAAACAGATAAAGCAACAAGTACAGATGCTGCTGCGGCTGTAGCAAACGCTGCTACAGAACGTACAAATGCAGGAGCTTTAGCAGTAAGTAGTCGTCGTCGTAGCCGTCGTGCTGCTACAGACCACAATAACGAGCCAGTTGCTGTAGCAACTTTCTTAAAAGACGGTGAAGTTGCTACACCTGATATGACGGATCCTAACGGTGCAAGTGTTCGTTCACAAACAGTACCATCAGGATATGCTGCTAAAGAAGGCGATGTCTATACATACAGTATCGTAGACCTTACTCGCTTTAACGAACGGTATCATACAAACTACTACACACGTGCTTATAAGAGATTTGATGCTTCGACAGATACGACTGTTGAATTGATCGATAAAAACACTGGCAATGTAGTAGAAACCAGAAAGATTACTGCCTCTAGTGGTATTCAAAAATTCACTACTACTGCTACTGCATCTAGAGGAGAATTAACTTGGCAAGTTGATTACGATCCAGGTACAGGAGCTGGCCCTGGTAAAACGGACCAACCATTCATCCAATTAGGGTATGAAGTTGGGGCAAGTATCCAAGCTTTAGTAGCTCCAGGACATAACCTTACTCCGGATGAGAAAAAATTATACGATGATGTTTATGCTGCTCGTACATCAACAGATATTATCAACGTTGTAGAACCAGCTTATAACGGTCGTACGATTACGGATACTAATGCCAAGATTCCAGCATCAGTTAATAAAACAACTTACTATAAAGTAGTTGATAAAAATAATCCAACATTTAATGCGAATAAAACTGATGTAACTGTTCAAGATTATAAAGCAAATGGTAATGAAGTAGACTTAGCTTCATACACTCTTAAAGCTATGGAAGGGCAAAACTTCACAGCATCTGGAGAGCGTCAATTTGATGGTTACAAATTGTATCAAGCAGCTGATGAAAATGATCAATCAGGTTATGTAAGTCGCCCTTACACTGTTGGTACGAAATTCATGGACGCTGAGCGTGCAGGGATTAAACGGATTAAAGAAATCGTAGGTGAAGATGGAACTGTAGTTGTTCGCGTTTATCTTCTAGATCCAAAACAACAAAGCAAACGTTCTGACGGTACCTTGAGCACCGATGGCTACATGTTGCTAGCAGAAACAAAGCCTATTAAACCTGGTGATTATAACAAACAAGAATTAGCAGTTAAGAAATCACCACTTCACACAATTCCTTTCACTGATAGTAAAGGTGTAACCTATGCAAATGGTAAAGAAGTTCCATTTGACTTCCAAAAAGCTGCTGGATATACACCATATAAAACTGTATTCGTACCATTCTTAGGAGACAATATCGGTCACCTTTCTCCAAACGAGCAATTGATTCGAGGAGTAAATGGTATTGGTACAAACGTTGACTTGCTCAACACTTTGACACCATATAAACAACCGGTTTACTACTATGTCAAACAAGAACCAGTTGAAGTCACTCCAGAAGTTGAAAAACAACTGGAAGGACGTGTACTTGTTGATGGTGAATTTAGCTTCAAGATTAAAAAAGATCAAGAAAATAAATCACTTCCAGGATATGAAGAAACTGTTACGAACAAAAACGGTAAAGCAACATTTAGCAAATTAACCTTCAATAAAGTTGGTACTTACACTTACACAATCACTGAGGTTAAAGGGGCAGATACAAACGTCGATTACGATGGTATGACAGTTAAGATGACTGTTACTGTAACTGAAAACTCTAAAGGTGATTTGCAAGCTGCAGTTAAATACAGTGGTACTGGTGGATTTGCCTCAAGCGCAGATGATAAAGTCTTCAACAACTACGTTGTAGCTCCAGTTAAGACCAAGTTTGACTTCAGCAAGGCTCTTGCAGGTCGTGAGTTGAAAGCCGGTGAATTCAGTTTCGTATTGAAAGATTCAACTGGCAAAGTTCTTCAAACTAAGACAAATACTAAAGAAGGTGTTGTAGCCTTTGATGATTTGACCTTTGACAATACTCAAGTTGGTAATCACAAATACACTGTAGAAGAAGTTATTCCAGAAAATAAAGAAGCTGGTATGACTTACGATACAATGAAGGCTGAAGTAACGATTAAAGTTACGAAGGAAGGTCATGTTCTTAAAGCAACTAACACTCTTCCATCAGATACAGAGTTCAACAATACCTTCACACCTGTTGCTACACAAGCTCAATTCAAGTTCACTAAGAAATTGGAAGGGAAAGAGCTCACGAAGGATGCCTTCACATTTGAATTGGTTGAAAATGGTAATGTCATCCAAACGAAGAAAAATGCGGCTGATGGAACCATCCAATTCGACGCGATTTCTTACGATAAAGAAGGTTCACACACTTATACTGTACGTGAAGTAGCTGGAACAGATACAAACATCGACTACGATGATATGAATGCAGTCGTAAAAGTTAACGTTACGAAAGATGCTGCATCTGGTGTCTTGACTGCTAAGGTTACAATGCCTGAAGATACAGAGTTTAACAACTTTGCAGTAGCTCCAGTTAAGACTCGTTTCGACTTCAGCAAAGCCCTTGCAGGCCGTGAGTTGAAAGAAGGCGAATTCAGCTTTGTATTGAAAGATTCAAATGGTAAGACTCTTCAAACCAAGACCAATACTAAACAAGGTGTTGTAGCCTTTGATGATTTGACCTTTGATAATACTCAAGTTGGTACTCACAAGTACACTGTAGAAGAAGTTATCCCAGAAAATAAAGAAACTGGCATGACTTACGACCCAATGAAAGCTGAAGTAACAATCACTGTTACTAAGGAAGGTCATGTTCTTAAAGCAACAAACACACTTCCTGCAGATACAGAGTTCAACAACACCTTCACACCTGCTGCAGCTCAAGCTCAATTCAAGTTCACTAAACGTCTTGAAGGGAAAGAGCTTACAAAGGATGCCTTCACATTCGAATTGCTTGAAAATGGCAATGTGATCCAAACTAAGAAAAACAAAGCTGACGGATCTATTACATTTGATGCGATTGAATACAACGCTGTAGGTGAACACACTTACACTGTGCGTGAAAAAGCTGGTAACGATACAAACATCGATTACGATCCAATGAACGCAGTCGTAACCGTTAATGTAACCAAAAATGCAGCTACAGGTCTCTTGAGCGCAGCTGTTACAATGCCTGAAGACACGGAATTCAACAACTATGTGGTTTCACCAGTTGTGACCAAGTTTGACTTCACTAAGAAATTGGCTGGTCGTAAATTGGCTGCAGGCGAATTCAGCTTCGTATTGAAAGATTCAACTGGTAGAGAAGTTGAAACTGTGAAAAATGATGCTGACGGTAACGTAACCTTCTCAGAATTGTCATTTGACAATACAAAAGTTGGTACCCACACATATACTGTAGAAGAAGTGATTCCGGCAAACAAAGAATTTGGAATGACTTACGACCAAATGAAGGCTACAGTGACTGTTGAAGTTGCCAAGAACGGTCATTCATTGACAACTGTTACAAACGTGACATCAACTGGTGGTAAAGATGCCAATGGTAACGCTACTGATGGTACTGCAGATAAAGAATTCAACAACAAAGTTACTCCTCCAGAAACTCCAGAATTCCAACCAGAAAAATTTGTCGTTTCTAAAGAGAAATATGACATCACTGGTAACAAGTTGATGGATGACGACAATGAGTTGACAAATGAGTACACTGAAACAAATGCGGATCCATATGTAGACAAGACAACTAACAACGAACCAGAAAACTTGAATACCAAGACAGTTAAACGTGGTTCTAAATTGGTTTACCAAGTATGGCTTGATACTACGAAATTTACTGAAGCGAACAACATCCAATACGTTGGTGTATCTGATACATACGATGCAGAAAAATTGGACGTTAATGCAGCGGACATCAAAGCATATGATTCAGTAACTGGTGCAGAAGTAACCAATAAATTCGACATCAAAGTTGAAAATGGTACAATCACTGCAACTTCTAAAGATGAATTTATCAAAGATAAAGTCAATGCTCCTGTTATCGACACAACTAAGTTCGAATTTGGACGTTACTATAAATTTGATATTCCAGCAACTGTGAAAGAATCTGTTAAAGCTGGTGCTGATATTGAAAATACAGCCAACCAAACAGTTCACGTTTACAACCCAGTAAGCAAGACAGTTGAAAAACCTGAAAAACCAACACAAAAACGTGTCAACAGCGTTCCAGTTCCAGTGGAAATGAACTTCACGAAACGTTTGGAAGGTCGTGAACTTCAAGCCAAGGAATTCGAATTCGTATTGAAGAAAGACGGCGTTGAAGTTGAGCGCGTGAAGAATGACGCTGCTGGTAAGATTGTCTTCAAGACTCTTGAATTCGGTCGTGATGATCTTGGTAAGACTTACAACTACACAGTAGAAGAAACTCCTGGTACAGATGCAACTGTCAAATACGATACAATGGTTGCTACTGTTAAAGTGGTTGTTTCACACGATGGTACAGCTAAAGCAATCGTTGCCAACGTAACAGATGCAGCTGATAAAGAATTTAACAACCGTGTAACACCTCCAGAAGAACCTAAGTTCCAACCAGAGAAATATGTTGTTTCTAAAGAGAAATATGATATCACTGGTGACAAGCTCGTTGACGATGATAGAGAGTTGGCAGACAAGTACGCAGATACAAATGCGAACCCATATGCAGACGATGCATCAAACAACGAAGCAGAAAACTTGAATACCAAGACTGTTGAACGTGGTTCTAAATTGGTTTACCAAGTATGGTTGGATACAACTAAATTTGATGCAGCTAACAAGGACAACATCCAAACAGTTGGTATCTCAGATAACTATGATGAAGCTAAATTAAATCTTAATAAAGCTGACATCAAAGCTTATGACTCTGTAACAGGCGCAGAAGTAACAGATAAATTCGATATCGCTGTCAACAACGGTGTGATCACTGCTAACTTGAAAGCTGGCTTCACGAAGTCACTTGGCGATGCAGAAAACACACAAGTCATCGATACAACTAAATTCGCATTTGGACGTTACTATAAATTTGATATCCCAACAACAGTGAAAGACGATGTGGTAGCTGGTGCAGATATCGAAAATACTGCGGCTCAAGTTGTAAACTATTACAACCCAACGACTAAGAAAGTTGAAAAACCAAACAAACCAACTGAAAAACGTGTAAACAATGTTCCAATCTCAGTAGAATTTAACTTCACTAAGAAATTGGAAGGTCGTGATCTTAAAGCTAACGAATTCACATTCGAGTTGAAAGATAGCGACAATGTTGTGATTGCGACTGCAACCAACGATGCAGCTGGTAACTTCAAGTTCACTCCAGTTGATTACACAAATAAAGCTGGTAAAACTGTCACTGCCCTTAAATACCAGAAGGGTCAAGAAGGTACTTACACTTACACTGTAACAGAGGTTAAGGGTACAGACTCAACTGTCACTTATGATGAAATGTCTGCAGTTGTAACCGTTACTGTGTCTCATGACGGTACTGCCAAAGCCTTGATCACAAACGTGACAGAACCTGCTGATAAAGAGTTCAACAACCGTGTCACTCCACCAACAGAACCTAAGTTCCAACCAGAGAAATACGTTGTTTCTAAAGCGAAATTCGATATCACAGGTACGAAGCTCGTTGATGACGATTCTGAATTGACAGATAAATATGGTGAAACAAATACAAACCCATATGTCGATACAACTGCCAACAACGAAGATGAAAACTTGAATACGAAACCAGTTGAACGTGGTCAAAAACTTTACTACCAAGTATGGTTGGATACAACTAAATTTGACGCAAACAACAAAGACAATATCCAAACAGTAGGAATCACAGATAACTACGACAAGGATAAATTGACTGTTAATGCTTCAGATATCAAGGTTTACGATTCAGTTACTGGTGCGGATGTTACGACTAAATTTGATATCTCTGATAACAATGGTGTTCTGACAGCTAACCTTAAGGATGGCTTCACTAAGTCACTTGGCGACGCTGAAAATACTCAAATCATTGATACTACTAAGTTCGAATTTGGACGCTACTATAAATTTGATATCCCAGCAACAGTGAAAGACGATGTCGTAGCTGGTGCAGATATCGAAAACAAGGCAGCACAAGTCGTTAACTACTACAACCCAGTAAGCAAGACTGTTGAAAAACCAAACAAACCAACTGAAAAACGTGTCAACAGCGTTCCAATCTCAGTAGAATTCAACTTCACTAAGAAATTGGAAGGCCGTGAACTGAAAGCTGGCGAATTCACTTTCGAGTTGAAAGACAGCGACAATGTTGTGATTGCAACTGCAACCAACGATGCAGCTGGTAAGATCAAGTTTGCTCCAGTAGATTACACTAATAAAGCTGGTGAAACTGTTACTGCCCTTAAATACAAGAAGGGTCAAGAAGGTACTTACAAGTACACAGTAGAAGAGGTTAAAGGAACTGACGCAACCGTAACTTATGACACAATGAAAGCTGTTGTAACAGTTGAAGTTCGTCATGATGGTACAGCGAAAGCCTTGATCACAAACGTGACAGAACCAGCTGATAAAGAATTCAATAACACAGTTCGTCCTCCAGAAGAACCTAAGTTCCAACCAGAGAAATATGTTGTTTCTGAAGAGAAATACGATATCACAGGCGACAAACTCGTTGATGATGATAAAGAGTTGGCAGACAAGTACGCAGATACCAATGCGGGCCCATATGCGGACGATGCATCAAACAACGAAAAAGAAAACTTGAACACTAAGACTGTGAAACGTGGCGACAAGTTGGTTTACCAAGTATGGTTGGATACAACTAAATTTGACGCAGCTAACAAGGACAACATCCAATCAGTAGGAATCTCAGATGACTACGATGAAGCTAAATTGGAACTTGATTCTACTAAGATCAAAGCTTACGATTCAGTAACAGGCGCAGAAGTAACAGATAAATTCGATATCACTGTGAACAACGGTGTGATCACTGCAACTCTTAAAGATGGCTTCACTAAGTCACTTGGCGACGCAGAAAACACACAAGTGATCGACACAACTAAATTCGAATTCGGACGTTACTACAAGTTCGACATCCCAACAACAGTGAAAGCTGATGTACCTGGTGGTGTAGACATCGAAAATACTGCAGCTCAAGTAGTAAACTACTACAACCCAACAACTAAGAAAGTTGAAAAACCAAGCAAACCAACTGAAAAACGTGTAAACAACGTTCCAGTTGAAGTGGAATTCAACTTCACGAAACGCTTGGAAGGCCGTGAGCTTAAAGCTAACGAATTCAGCTTCGTTCTTAAAGATTCAGAAGGTAAGACTCTTGAAACTGTGAAGAACGATGCATCTGGTAACGTTAAGTTCTCAGCTCTTGAATTCAAGAAAGGTCAAGAAGGCGTACACAACTACACAGTAGAAGAAGTTAAAGGATCTGACGCAACCGTTACATACGACACTATGAAAGCGAATGTAACAGTCACAGTTTCACACGACGGAACAGCTAAGATTCTCGTAGCGACTGTAGGCAAAATTGCGGATAAAGAATTTAACAACCGTGTAACACCTCCTGAAACTCCAGAATTCAATCCAGAAAAATATGTTCTAAACGAAAAAGAATTTGATTTGACTGGAACTTCATTATTAGATGATGATAAAGAGTTGGCAGACAAGTACGCAGATACCAATGCAAACCCATATGCGGACGATGCATCTAATAACGAAAAAGCGAATATCAATACTAAATCAGTTAAACCAGGTCAAAAACTTGTTTACCAAGTATGGTTGGATACAACTAAATTTGATGCAAACAACAAAGACCATATCCAATCAGTAGGAATCTCAGATGACTACGATGAGGCTAAAGTTGATGTTGATGGTTCAGCAATCAAAGCTTATGACGGTAAGACTGGTGCGGATGTAACAGCTAAATTCGATATTACTGTGAACAACGGTGTGATTACTGCAACCCTTAAAGATGGCTTTACTAAGTCACTTGGCGATGCGGAAAACACACAAGTCATCGACACAACTAAATTCGAATTCGGACGTTACTACAAGTTTGATATCCCAGCTACAGTGAAAGCTGACGTTAAAGGCGGAGTAGACATCGAAAACACTGCGGCTCAAGTTGTAAACTACTACAACCCAACTACTAAGAAAGTTGAAAAACCAAACAAACCAACTGAAAAACGTGTAAACAGCGTACCAGTTGAAGTGGAATTCAACTTTACTAAACGTATGGAAGGCCGTGAGCTTAAAGCCAATGAATTCAGCTTCGTGCTTAAAGATTCAGAAGGTAAGACTCTTGAAACTGTTAAGAACGATGCCTCAGGTAACGTTAAGTTCTCTAAACTTGAATTCAAGAAAGGTCAAGAAGGCGTTCACAACTACACAGTAGAAGAAGTTAAAGGAACAGACGCAACCGTTACATACGACACTATGAAAGCGAATGTAACAGTCACAGTTTCACACGACGGAAAAGCTAAAGTTCTGATCGCGAAAGTTGGCGACATTGCGGATAAAGAATTTAACAACAAGGTGACTCCTCCAGAAACTCCAGAGTTCAACCCAGAGAAATACATCTTGAACGCTGAGAAATTCGACCTTACTGGTAAATCACTTCTTGATGATGATAAAGAATTGGCAGACAAGGTTGCGGAAACAAACGCAAATCCTTACGCTGATAAGGCTGACAATAATGAAGCAGCAAACATCAATACTAAGACTGTGAAACGTGGCGATAAGGTTGTTTACCAAGTATGGTTGGATACAACTAAGTTCACTGAAGCGCACAACATCCAATCTGTTGGTGTTACTGATGACTACGAAGAAGACAAGCTTGACATCAATGTTGCAAACATCAAAGCTTACGACTCTGTAACAGGCGAAGATGTGACTGCTAAATTTGATATCAAGGTTGAAAACGGTGTGATCTCTGCAACTTCTAAAGCGGACTTGACTAAGTCACTTGGAGACGCAGAAAATACTCCAGTGATCGACACAACTAAGTTTGCGTTTGGACGTTACTACAAGTTCGACATCCCAGCAACAGTGAAAGATACTGTTAAGGGTGGTGCGGATATTGAAAACACTGCAGCTCAAATCGTTCACCAATACGATCCAACAAGCAAGACAGTGAAGAAACCAAACAAACCAACTGAAAAACGTGTTGTGAACATCCCTGTTTCAGTAGAATTCAACTTCACGAAACGCTTGGAAGGCCGTGAGCTTAAAGCTAACGAATTCAGCTTCGTTCTTAAGGATAAAGATGGTAAGACTCTTGAAACTGTGAAGAACGATGCATCTGGTAACGTTAAGTTCTCAGCTCTTGAATTCAAGAAAGGTCAAGAAGGAACTTACAACTACACTGTAGAAGAAGTCAAAGGAACTGATACAACCGTTACTTATGACACGATGAAAGCAGTTGTGACAGTTAAAGTTTCTCATGATGGAACAGCGAAAGCTCTCCTTACTAAGGTAACGGATCCATCAGACAAAGAATTCAATAACACTGTTCGCCCACCTGAAACTCCAGAATTCAACCCAGAGAAATACATCTTGAACGAATCTAAATTCGATCTTACAGGTGTGAAACTTCTCGACGATGATAAAGAGTTGAAGGATAAGGTTGCGGACACAAATGCAAATCCTTACGTTGATAAGACTGATAACAACGAAGCTCAAAATATCAATACGAAGACACTCAAGAAAGGTGATAAAGTATACTACCAAGTATGGTTGGATACAACTAAATTCACTGAAGCACACAATATTCAATCTGTTGGTGTGACAGATAAATATGACAGTGCAAACTTGACTGTCAACGGAGCTGATATTAAGGCATACGACTCTGTAACAGGAGAAGATGTAACAGCTAAGTTTGATATCAAGGTTGAAAACGGTGTGATTACTGCAACATCTAAAGCAGACTTGACTAAGTCACTTGGAGACGCAGAAAATACACAAGTTATCGACACAACTAAGTTGGCCTTTGGACGTTACTACAAGTTTGAAATTCCTGCAGAAATTAAACAATCTGCTCAAGATGGTGTGGACATTGAAAATACAGCTTCACAAATCGTACACCAATACGATCCAACTAAGAAGACTGTAGAAAAACCAGAAAAACCAACTGAAAAACGTGTAGTCAACATTCCAGTTAAGGTTCAATTCCAATTCACTAAGAAATTGGAAGGTCGGGCATTGAAGGCTGGTGAATTCAGCTTCGTTCTTAAGGACGAAAAAGGAAATGTGATCGAAACCGTAACCAATGATGCGGCTGGTAAGATCACCTTCTCAAATCTTGAATTCAAACGTGGTGAAGAAGGAACTCATCTCTACCATGTAGAAGAAATCCGTGGCACAGATTCTAGCGTTGAATACGATAAGATGGTTGCCACTGTGGGTATTATGATTAACAAAGACGGTAAAGTATTGACGGCTATTACTCAGTTGCCAGAAGATACAGAGTTTAACAATACTGTTATTCCGCCAACAACACCGCCAAATACACCACCAACAACACCACCGAATACACCACCGACAACACCGCCGACAACGCCACCAACACCACCAACACCACCAACACCACCAACAACACCGCCAACACCACCAACGCCACCAACACCTACAACTCCTCCAGCTCCAGCACTTCCTGAAACTGGTGAAGAACAATCAGCATCTGCTGCATTGTTAGGTGCTGCACTTGGTATGGTTGGCCTTGCGGGACTTGCAAAACGCAAAAAACGCGAAGACTAAAATTGAGGTGACATCAGCAAACTTGTTGATGAGGTGACAATTTTAGATCCAACAGGAAGAGGCTTTGCTCGAAAGAGCAAGGCCTCTTTGTTTGGTATTGGAAACTTAGAAAAACATGCATAAATGTGATGAAAAAGTTTCAGTAAAATTCTATATATTCATTTCATTCGGTTACTAGTTTCAGTAAAATTCCATTGACTTGAAGTAGAGAAAACAGTATACTAGTAAAGCAATTTGATCTTTCAAACTGCCGGCAACAAGGGGAATGAATCCACTTTGAATTGGAATACAGTAGGGTTTGGAGTGGTAGTACTTCACACCCTTATTGTCGTCAGTCACCCTCATAAAAGGGATCTAGACTCTGAATGAGTTGTATAAATATAAAAAAACTTCCTTGGAACAGAATTCCATAGGAAGTTTCTTTGTGTTTGGGATCTACTCTTGTTTCTTTTTGTAAGGGATAAGACTGGACAAACCTGCTAAGAGGCCAAGTCCAAGTAGGGCTAGCTGAGAGGTTTCTTCACCTGTTGCAGGTAGATGAGTTCCTTCTTGAGGGGTGTTAGGAACAACTTCAGGGAGTTCCTCTTTTTGGCTTGTTGTTTCAAGAGGTTTCTCCTCTTCTTTGTTAGAGAGAAGTGTTGATCCCTTTTCTTCATGAGCATCAGTCGTGTTTGCTTTTGTCACGGAAGGAAGAGGGCTAACTGTTTCTTCTTTTTCTGTTTCTGGGGATGGTTGTGGAGTAGGGATTTCTTTGACCTTGTAGGCAAAAATCAAGATGGTTGTTCCCACTTCTACGTTCCCAGTTTGTTCAGCTGCACCGATCCGTTCGTAAATGTGGCCGTCGTAGGAGATCTCATCTGGTGCGCTAGCGACGTAATGGGTTCCATTGTCCACATTTGTTGCAATAGCAAGCTCTGGTTGCAATTCAGTGTTAGTATCTTGGATGACAAATCGCGCGATGACCGTTCCCGTAGCTAACTTGTAATCATAGATGACAGTTTTCGTTCCCTTAGTGACTGTGCCACTTGGATCAGCAGAATCAGCACGGTGTCCAACTAGATGGTAGATACGACCATCTTTTGTGATTTCTGTTGGGGCCTCACTGGTGTACTTGGTGCCGAAATCTACCTCTGTAGCGAGGTCTTGCGCCTCTTGCAGATCAGTATCGCCTCCCTCAGTGAGGAATCGTACTCTGACCGATCCTTTGGTGATAGTGTAGGAAATAGCAGTATCAACTGTTGGAGACTCAGGGCTTGGAAGAAGATAGCCTTTTGTTTCGTCAAGAGGATCCACAAGGTTTAAGACTTGTCCACGAGCATCTTTTGGCTCTAATCCCTCTACGTAAGGAAGGATAGCAGTAGGAGATGCGATGGCGGTTGGATTTGTGGGATCGTTTAGATAAGTGATCTCTTTTTGAGCATGAGCTGGTTCTTTACCAGTAGCATAGCTGATCCTATAGGCACCGACTGGGTGATAGATGACCGTATCTGTGATGTCTGCTGCATCAGCATGAATGCCAGTATGTTCTCCTGCTTTTGTCAGATCAGAAGTGACGGCATCAGTCGATTCTTCTGCTACGACAACATAGTCTTTTTTGACGGGATTTTCAAGAGCTGCAAAGCTTGTGCCGTCTTGAGCTGTCCAGTCTTCAAGACTTGTCTCGCCTGTCACCAAATTGATGGTACCTTTGCGAGTGAAATGAAGGCTGTTAGTTTGGTCAGCTATTCCTGCAGGCTGGCGGTTAGATCCATCCTGGTCCTCTGTCACATAGGTCACTGTACGTGTCACTGTTTCAGATAAATGATCCAGATCAGCAGTTGTTTGACCAGCTGGAGCTAGAGGAGTTGGATAGACACGACCTTCGCTATCTCCTGGAACAACTTGACCGGCTTGGATAGGCTGTGTTGCAGAAAATTCTACAATTTTTGGTGCCAAGCGGACAATAAACTCTTGAACTCCATCTTCATTGGTGTTGGTAGCGTCGCGGTCAAAGTTTGGTTGTCCCTCTGCATCGAAGCCATTCTCTACTAGTTCATAGCCTTTCTTCAAATAGTTGGCAATGGTTTCTTTTGTAGAGTAGTTGATCTTTTCACCTGTATGACCAACCAAGTCACTGGAACGCTCGAGCTCAACTCCGTTTTCATCTTGATAAAGAACATGGGCGGCTTCATTGAGTTTGACATAGAGCATATCCCATACATCTAGACTAGGAACATCGATAGCAGCCATCCATTGGCCAGCCCCTCCGTCATAATAAACATTTGCGCTTGTTTCCCGGAGGTTGATGTTGTATTTTCCTTCAACAGCATCAGGTGTTGCCCAGTAAATGCTGGCGTGTTCAGCCTGGTCTTTTGTGATTTTTCCGAGTGGAACAAAAGCTTGAATATTGGTCAATTTTTCGGTTGTATTCACAGCGCTGTTCCATTTGTTTTCAGTGATGCCGACCAAATTGATCAAGTGAGCAATCCGATCACCCGTCTTGGTTTCTTTTGTAATGGTATAAACGGTTCCAGGTTGAACCCCGTCAGCATTATCCAGGTTGGATCCGATGAAGTTGCCGTTTACCAGTACATTTGTATTGTCTACAATTCGACGAGTATCATGCGCCAAGGTGTCGCGCCCACGGAGAAGTTCTTGGTAAGCAACGATGAATTCTTGGTAGTTGAATTCTGCATTGGCAAAGTCGGCATTGACTGGTAGGTTTTGATTGAGATACCATTCTGCTTGGATCACCCCAAAACCTTTAGCATCCTGAGAAGTATTGAGGGCTGCAGTCGTCATATGGTAACCACCGCTCGCTGCGATGATGGCATCTGTCAGCAATTCGTTGTCTTTGCTGAGGGCTGATGCATTTTTACCACGATGGGTATAGGCTGCGATGATAGGAGATTTCCCCTTGTATAAATCACGCATCCGTTCGGTGAGACGCGTCAAGGCTTGGTAGGTAGAGTCATAGGCAATGCTATCTCCCCAAACTTCCGCATAAGGTGCAGAGACATTGGTCTTTCCTAGTCGATCAGCATCTCCAGTGGAGATATCGTTGATCATGAAGTCATAGCCTTCTTTTTTGAGGGCCTCTGTCGCAGCTGTGGCTAGTTCCGGATAGTGTTCGCTCAAAGAGAAGCCTTTTCCAGGTTCACTGACTTTTTCCACCCAGTTAGATCCCATGGTATCCCCTTGCCATCCATCAAAATTCCCTTCTTTCATGGCTTTAGTCATGACTTCAATGATAAATTTTTGCCAATTTGGATCGCCTGGATCAAGAAATTGTTGGATATCAGTCGCTGTGACATCACCCTTTTTGCCAAAATTGAAATGGTCTTCTAGATTGCGAACGATGGCGCTTTTCACTTCATTTGGAACCCCTTCTTCCAGGGAAACTGCGTAAATCATGTTATAGAGCATGGCTTTGGCACCAGTTGTATGGACATGAGCCACCAGCTCTTTGACTGCTTCTGTATCGATGACAGGTAAGTAAGACTTGCGCTTGTCAGGATCTGTTTCGCTATTTGGAATTAAGAAAGTCGCCCAGTCTTGAGTGAAACGTTCAACATTTGCTGGGAATGGGTTGGCAGGTGTATTGTAAACGTCGTAGAAGAAGTAGTTGTTGATGTGCATATTGGCCAATTGGTCAATACTATTTTTGTAGCCTTCTACCTGATCATTGGTGATGGAGTTGTGATTGTCTTTTGAGCCGGCAACCACCCCATAACGTGGGTAGATCGTCCAGTCATCTTCAACAGCAAGACCCGCTGCTTTATGAAAGGCTTGGGAGCCATCTGCTTTCTTACCAAGGACATCAACGATAAATCCAGCATTAGGTGAAAAGACCGTACTTGGAATCGTCAGCTCGCTACCTTCAACGTTTTTCTTTTCATAAATGACCTGATCTAAATGAGAGACAGTGACATCAGAAGAAACCACTTCAGGGTTGTTGATGGAGATCCGAACATCTTCTCCACTTTTATAAGTCGCTTTATCAAAGGTGACGTCGTTGGTGATTTTTGGAGTATTATAAGTAGTTGCTGGAGCTGCACTGACCGGTTGAGTGGCAGTTACAGTTGGTGTTGTTTCCGATGGCGAAGAAGTTGCTTCCGTCGTAGCACCTTCCTCACTAGTAGTGGTAGGAGTACTGCTATTGGTTGCTACTGGTTGAGCGGTTGCTGGGATCTCAGAATTCGGATTGGTATTGACTTCGTCAGCCATGGCAACAGAGCTTACCATCAAGGCTCCAAAAAGGGTGATCATAGAGACCAATGCCTTGTTGCGTTTGCGGACATAGCCGTGCCCTTTTTCAGAGACACTATTTTTTTCTTGTTTCATTTTTTTCTCCCACATACTGTTTCTATAGTTTGTTCAACAGTATTTTCAATAATGTCGATTTAATACTAACTAGTATACGATTTTTCACTAGATAGTGTCAATTTAAGAAAGAAAGCCAGCGTGTAAACTTTCATGAAATTGTTAGAAAACCGTACTAAATAAGGGTTTTTGATTCAGAAAAATAAACAAACGAAAAGCGTGACACAAAATTTCCTCGCATTTTAAAAAAGGTACAAATTAGTGATAAAAGTAAATAGAGGAGAAATGCTTGTACAAACCTTATTACTAAAAGAAATCAGCAACAGCTCTTACGAGCCTTGGCTTGCTTGGTGTGATCGCAACAGGCTTTGGTCTTGCTCAAAAGAAAAAAGAAGACTAAGATTTTCTTTTAATCCTTTAAAAAAATATCACGATTAAAAACCAGAAGGCACAACCTTTTGGTTTTTTTATAAAGCATGAAAAGGGAATTGATAACAATTTCCTATAGGTTCTCTTCCATATTTATGTTACAATTAAACTACTATTATCGAAGGGAGAAACTATGATTAATTCAATTGTTTCACAAGGTTTGATTTGGGCCATTTTAGGGTTAGGAATCTTTATGACGTTCCGAATTCTAGATTTTCCAGATATGACAACAGAAGGCTCCTTCCCGCTTGGAGGAGCGGTGGCAGTAACCTTGATTACCAAAGGGGTCAATCCACTCCTTGCGACGCTGGCTGCTATTGGAGCAGGGTGCTTGGCGGGACTTGCGACGGGCCTTCTCTACACAAAAGGGAGAATCCCGACACTCTTGTCAGGGATCCTTGTAATGACGTCTTGTAACTCGGTTATTCTCTTTGTCATGCAGCGGGCTAATTTGGGACTTCTGGGCTATAAAAAAATTCAGGAATTTCTTCCTTTTGCCAGTGGGTTCAATGAGATCCTGATTGGTTTAATTTTCGTAACGCTTGTGATCCTTGGTTTGATCTTCTTCTTGGATACACGCTTGGGTCAAGCCTATATTGCGACAGGAGACAATCCAGATATGGCCAAGAGCTTTGGGATCAACACCGACCGGATGGAATTGATGGGCTTGGTCATTTCAAATGGGATTATTGCTCTTTCTGGTGCACTGATGGCCCAGCAAGAAGGCTATGCGGATGCTTCACGTGGGATTGGTGTCATCGTTATTGGGCTTGCCAGCCTTATTATTGGAGAGGTGCTCTTTTCAAATGTCACTTTGACAGAGCGCTTGCTCAGTATTGCGATCGGATCGATCGCCTACCAATTTTTGATTTGGGCCGTGATTGCGCTTGGCATCAATACCAGCTATATTCGAATCTTCAGTGCCTTGATCTTGGCTATCTGCCTGATGATTCCAACCTTTAAGGGAAAAATCATGAAAGGAGCGAAACTCAGTAAATGACAGCAATTGTAGAATTAAAAAATGTAACCAAAGCCGTGAGCAATGGGATGAACGAAGAAAAAGTCATTCTGGATGATGTTTCCTTGGAAATTCGAGAGCATGATTTTATCACGATTTTGGGGGGCAATGGAGCTGGAAAGTCAACCCTCTTTAATACCATTGCTGGGACGCTTCCGGTGAGCAGTGGAAAGATTTATATTTTGGGAGAAGATGTAACCAACTATTCTCCTGAAAAGAGAGCCAAGTACCTATCGCGGGTCTTTCAAGATCCTAAAATGGGAACAGCGCCTCGCATGACAGTAGCGGAAAACCTCTTGGTAGCGAAGTTTCGTGGAGAAAAACGTGGTTTGATTCCGCGTCACTTGGCCAGCTATAAAGAAGAGTTTCAAACAGTCCTTGCTAAGATTGGCAATGGCTTGGAAAATCATATCGATACAGCCGTTGAGTTTCTATCAGGGGGGCAACGACAAGCCTTGAGTCTGTTGATGGCGACACTGAAACGTCCAGAACTCTTACTTTTAGATGAACACACTGCAGCCTTGGATCCAAAAACCAGTCAGGCGCTCATGACCTTAACCAATGAGTTTGTGAAACAAGATGCCCTCACAGCTCTTATGATCACCCACCATATGGAAGATGCTTTGAAATATGGAAATCGCTTGATTGTCATGAAAGACGGACACATCGTCCAAGATCTCAATCAAGAAGAAAAAGCCCAAATGACCATCGCAGACTACTATCAATTGTTTGAGAAAGACTAAGATACAAAGCCCGTGTTCAATTCGTATAACGGCAAGTACTATGGTATCTTGCCTACACGACTCACTAACTCCTCAGGTGGATGGTATCGATCCACCTTCGTCCTGTCGCATTCCGCTAAGATACAAAGCCCGTAAAATGGGAGTAGGACAGAAGCGACATCACTTAGGTTGTTTGATAGAGAAGTAGTTTGTCTGCATGC
>NZ_JAPVYY010000010.1:0-51607 GCF_041432105.1 Streptococcus sp. 27098_8_148
ACCTTACTGTCAACACTTTTTCTCAAAAAAATTTATTTTTTTGAAAGTTTTTTTGAAATAAAAAAATAGAGAGGGAATCCTCTCTATTTATATTCTTGTCTGTATTTGTTTTCTTCAGCTTTGTTAGCCCATACATAATGACCTGGTTTAATTTCAACCATTTGTGGTTTATCTTCAGAATAATCATGTTGTTCTGGATCGTAGATTTTTAGAACTTTTTTACGTTCTAGAATTGGATCTGGAATTGGGACCGCTGAAAGTAGGGATTGTGTGTATGGATGGATTGGGTGGTTAAATAGCTCTTCAGTTTCTGCTACTTCTACAATAACCCCTTTATAGATAACTGCAATACGGTCAGAAATGAAGCGCACAACTGACAAGTCATGGGCAATAAAGAGATAGGTCAAGCCTAATTCTCTTTGGAATTTTTTCAAAAGGTTCAAGACCTGTGCACGTACTGAAACGTCAAGGGCTGAGATTGGTTCATCCGCAATGACAAATTCTGGTTCCATGACAAGTGCACGGGCAATACCGATCCGTTGACGTTGACCACCTGAGAATTCGTGAGGATAACGTGTCAAATGTTCTGCTAGAAGCCCAACTTCATGCATAATATTTTTTACTTTTTCCTGACGTTCTTCTTCGCTGTTAAACAAATGGTGGTTGATCAAACCTTCAGAGATAATATAATCAACTGTTGCACGTTCATTCAAACTTGCTGCTGGGTCTTGGAAGATCATTTGAATTTTACGGATCAACTCTGATTTTTCACTATGAGAGTTTTTTCCGTTGATCTTGCGACCGTCATAAATAATTTCTCCAGCACTTGTATCATTCAAACCGATGATCGCACGTCCAATTGTTGTCTTCCCACTTCCTGATTCACCAACAAGAGAGAACGTTTCTCCCTTATTAATGAAGAAGTTGGCGTTTTTAACAGCAACGAATTTTTTACTTCCTTCACCGAAGGAAATTTCTAAATCTTTAATTTCAACTAATTTTTCAGTCATTTCCTTCCTCCTATTCTGTAATGTGAGCGAAGCCCATTTTTGAGCCAATCTTTTCGTGAAGGTTTTCGATTACTTCTGGTTTATGAACTGTTGGTGCATCTGGATGGAGCAACCATGTCTTAGCCCAGTGAGTATCGGTCACTTTGAAAGCAGGTGCCTCTTCTTCAAAATCAATCTGCATCGCATAGTCTGAACGAAGTGCGAAAGCATCTCCTTTAATCGGAGCATACAATGAAGGCGGAGTTCCTGGAATAGAGTAAAGATCACCATCTGAGGTTGACAATTGAGGCAAGCTTGAAAGCAAGCTCCATGTGTATGGATGTTTTGGATCGTAGAAAATTTCTTCTACTTTACCAAACTCAACAATTTCTCCAGCATACATAACGGCTACTTTATCTGCAATACTTGCAACCACACCTAAGTCGTGGGTGATAAAGATAACTGTAAATTGGTATTCTTTTTGAAGGGATTTCAACAAATCAATGATTTGCGCTTGAATGGTTACGTCAAGGGCTGTTGTTGGTTCGTCACAGATTAAGATATCTGGACGGCAGGCCAAGGCGATGGCAATAACGATCCGTTGACGCATCCCACCTGAATATTGGAATGGATACTCATCAAAACGACGTTCCGCATCTGGAATTCCAACTTTCTCCATATAGTCCAAAGCCATTTCTTTGGCTTCTTTAGCTGTTTTCCCTTGGTGTTTGATAATGACTTCTGTAATTTGTGAACCAATTGTGTTGATTGGGTCCAAACTTGTCATTGGGTCTTGGAAAATTGTAGCGATCTTAGATCCACGAATATTTTCCCAATCTTTATTCGATTTCAAATCTGTCAATTCTTGACCACGGTATTTAATCGAACCTTGGGCAATACGGCCGTTATCTTCTAACATTCCGGTGAACGTTTTTGTCAAAACTGATTTCCCTGAACCTGACTCACCAACTAAGGCAAGAACTTCACCTTCTTCTAGCTCAAGCGATACGCCACGAATAGCTGTCAATACGCGATCGCGCACGTCAAATTCCACTACGATATCTTGAGCAGATAAAATAATATTCTTATTTGATGTCATATCTACTCCTCCTATCTATGTGTACGTGGGTCGCTGGCATCGGCCAAGTTTTGTCCGACGATAAAGAATGACAAGGATACTAAAATCAAAACAGTAAGCGGAATCCAGAATAGGTAGGCATTTGTAGTTACGTTTTGAGAATAGTCAGAAATCAAGCGTCCCAAACTTGGAACTGTGATTGGAAGACCAAGTCCGAAGAAGGAAAGGAAAGCTTCGTAAGAAATAAAGCTTGGAAGTAACTGTGATGTTTGTGTCACGATAACAGATACCAATTGAGGCAAAATATTTTTCGTAACAATTTTCAAAGTTGGTGTTCCTAATGTTCGGCTGGCCAAGTTGTACTCCAAATCACGGTAACGCATGATTTGGACACGAATGGTATAGGCAATTCCGATCCATCCAGTTAAGGACATGGCAAGAATCAAGTTCCAGAAACCAGATCCCATTGAGTAAGTCAAGACGATAACGATCAACATAAACGGAATGTTTGAAATAACGTTATAAACTTCCATCATGATACGGTCGATGGATTTTGAGATCCCCCAAATTCCACCAACGATAACTCCGACAACCACGTTAATAACAGTGGCGATGAAGGAAATGATAATTGAATTCCGAGCACCAAACCAAACTCCATCAAAGAGGGATTTACCGTTATTATCTGTACCAAAGAAAGCTTTGGCACTTGGTGGATTCAAACGTGCTGAAAAGTCATTTACCTTACTTACGTCGTTGTAATCAAAATTTGAAAACATAGGATAGACAAAACTCATCAAGAGAATCCCAATCAAAATAGCAAGCATAATGATAGTGGTTCTTTTTTTCAAGAATTGTCTGAATACAGATTTCCAGTATGAATACGCTGGAGCATCGATTACTTCAGAGGCAAAGTCATCACGTTTTACAAACTGAAATTTATTTTTATCGATTGTAGCCATTATTTGCCTCCTTTCGTATTCGTTAATTTAATCCGTGGATCAAGCACTGTCATCAAGATATCACCTAACATGGCAGCAAAGATACCAAGTGATGTGAAGATGAAGACAAGTCCGATGACCATGGTGTTGTTTGATGCTTTAATAGAGTCAATCAACATTTTACCCATACCTGGGAAAGCGAAGACTGTTTCAGTCAACGTTGCACCTGAGATAACTCCAATGATAGCCCCTGGAATTCCAGAAACTAGTGGAACCATCGCATTTTTGAAGATGTGTTTTCTTGAGATCTCACGTTCTGACAATCCTTTTGAACGAGCAAAACGGACGAAATCCTGAGAGTGAATATCGATCATATAACGACGAATCCAAACGGCGATAAATGGCGCACTCAATAAACCAAGAATCAGAGACGGCAATACATATGAACGCCAGTCCTGTGCTCCAAGTACTGGGAATGAGTCTGGAAGTCCAAAGAATGAACCTGCTAGACGCACGATATAGACAAGGGCAATGGTTGGGAGAGACATCATAAATGTCAAGGCCGCAGTAGAGATGCTATCAAACC
Organism: Streptococcus sp. 27098_8_148; assembly: GCF_041432105.1. Classification (NCBI taxonomy): domain Bacteria; kingdom Bacillati; phylum Bacillota; class Bacilli; order Lactobacillales; family Streptococcaceae; genus Streptococcus; species Streptococcus sp. 27098_8_148. Next base: position 3,592 of record NZ_JAPVYY010000010.1, read on the forward strand.
ATGAGTCCTTGAAAAGAGCCATATAAGATCCTAGTGGGATCGCAATCAAGTAGGCAATCGCAATACCAATCAAACCAATGATTGAAGAAGATGCAATCATGGATGGATTCTCATAGTTGCTCAACGTTGCTGTATAGGCATCCCCTTTACCAAATCGACTGATATCTTGTGAGTCTGCCTTACTTGGTGATTTGTAGGTACGTGAGTAGATATCGATGGAAGATGTCTTTTTACCTGTTGGGAAGTTCACTTCACTCTTCTTAGTCGTTCCTTGTCCTTGGGTAATCACTTGAAGAACAGGGGTATTTGAATAAGTTGGATATGAATTTCCAAGGTTTAAGGTCACAAAGTTTTGGTGTACATATGGGAACTGACCATTAAAGTACAAGAGGTATTTGTGTTTCGTACCAGAACCCACTACAGACCATCCAATAGATGGATCATTTTCAATACGGATATAGCGTTTAAGATTTGGATTCGAGGCATCTTTCACCCAACCTGGATGATCAAATTGAATCAAATTCGCATAGAAGCTAATAACACGTTCAAAAACCGGAATTTCACGCACCGCATAGAAAGACTTACTTTCTGGGAAACGTTTCAACTGCCAACCATGACCTAATTTTTCAATATATTTTTTGTAGATCTTTTCATTGGCATTTGTCGCATCAACCGTTACGGAAGAATCTTCTTTACTTGCTTTTTGTTGCAAGCTCTTTGAATCCATGTATTCCAAATAACCCATGCGATCATAGACTGTATTTTCGTAGTTGATCTTCGAATCTTTTGTCTTCGCTACTTTATTGTAGTTGGGGTCATTCTTAAAGATGAGATTTCTCGGTGTTAGCGTATAGATAATCATGTAGGTTAATGTCGTGACGAGAAAGATCGACACTAACGAACGCAAAATACGCATAAAAACATATTTTTTCATATTTCATTCCTTTAATGTCCAAAAGAACTTTCTCCCCTAGAAGAGAAAGTTCTAATGAAAAGCAATAATTTAATTATTTAACGTGTTTTTCAAGATCTTGTTGAGCTTTTTTGTTTGACTCAACTTTTTCTTTTTGCCATTTCTTAAGAGCTTCATCGTATTGTTTCTTAGTAACAGGTTCATCTTGAACTTCTACATATTTGAAGTATGCTGATCCTTTGTTACCAGCTTGAGCTGAAGCACCAGAGAATGGTACCACTTTAGAGATAACAGTTGCTGCGCCTGATGATGACATTGTAGGTACTACAATTGCGCTATCTGTCAACCAAGCTTGAGCTGCTGCATATTTTTCATAACGTTTCACAACATCTTGTGTTTCGTTGTTTGCATCGTCAAGAAGTTTTGCAAACTCATCCAAACCTACAGCTTTAGCTGATGGGTTATCTACACCACCTGCAAAACCAAGGTAAACTTTTGTTTGGTCTTCAGAAGATGGTTGAAGCGTATCAAGGTAAGTTGATGGATCTTGATAGTCTGGGTTCCAACCGACCATACCTTGAAGATCCCAATCTGCATCTGCAGCTGATGGAACATTCAATGTGATGTTCAACACTTCGTCTTGGTCCATCATTTGAAGGTCAACAACTACGTTGTCTTTACCAAGAGTTTCTTCTACCGTTTGTTTCAATGATTGCATACGTGTAACTATACTTGTTGCATTTTGAATAACAGGAACGTCAATATGAATTGGGAATTGAACGCCGTCTTTTTGAAGTTCAGCTTTGGCTTTTTCAAGTTGTGCTTTGGCTTTATCTTTGTTGTAAAGACCATCTTGACCATCTTCAAGGTTGATACCCTTCCATTGGTCTCCATAAGTAGTCAACTTATCTGCAACTACATTTCCGAAGTCTTTTCCGTCTACTTGTACGAATGCAGGTGCAACATATGTATTACGGATAGCTGGTTTAGCAAATTCTTTACCATTGACTTGTGCTGAGTAGTTTTCACGGTTCAAGGCAAAAGTGATGGCTTGACGGAAATCTTTGTTCAAGATTGCTTTCTTAGTAGAAGATTTTTCAGCATCTGATTTCTTTGCAGTGTGTTTGTAAGATTGACGATCGATGTTGAAACCAAGGATTGCTACACCTGAACCAGCTGGTGTGTTATAGATATTGTCCTTGTATTTTTTCTCTACTGTTGCAAAGTTTGAGCTTGATGGGAAAAGACGAGCAGCTGTATAAGCTCCATCAGAGAAACCACGTGCCAATGAATCTTGGTCTGATCCATCGTAATAAGTAAGTTTTACTTCCTTGACGTGAACGTTTTTCTTATCCCAGTAGTTGTCATTCTTTTCAAATACAACAGATGATTTTGATGTAATAGATTTAAGAAGGAAAGGTCCGTTTGCAAGTACTGATTTCACATCGTTTGGTTGACCAAAATCATCTCCCTTACTCTTCAAGAAATCTGTGCTAATTGGGAACAAGATTCCGTTTGTTGTTTTAGAGTTCCAGAAGGTTTCAGGTTTGTTCAATGTATATTGAAGTGTGTAATCATCAACCGCTTTGACACCAACTTGGCTGAAGTCTGTAGTTTTTCCTTGCACATAATCATCCAAGCCTTTGATTGAGCCTTGAACTAGTGGAAGTTCTTCTGATTTTTTATCAGCAGCGTGTTTCAAACCAGTCACGAAGTCTTTGGCAGTCACTTCACCGCGTTCTTCACCATCTGCATCGTACCATTTAACACCCTTACGAATCTTGTAGGTATAAGTCAAACCGTCTTTTGAAACAGACCAATCTTCCGCAAGTGATGGCACAAGATTTCCATACTTGTCATTTTCCATCAAACCGTCTACGATGTTTGTAGTGAGATCTTGAGTGGCAGATTTAGAAGACACAGTATAGTCCAAAGTTGTTGGGTCAGTAGTGTAGACATAACCATAGTTTTTGTCTTCGCCTGAGCTTGCTTTGCTAGTATTTGAACTAGAACATGCAGCTAACAATCCAGCTGCAAGGAGTGTTACTCCGGCAACTGCGAATACTTTACCTTTTTTCATAGGAATTCTCCAATAGTTTTTTTAGATTTGTTTAAGATTATATCACAAGTAGAAAAAAAAGTAAACTAAATTTTCTGAATATTCGTTTTATCACTATTCAAAAACCTTGCTATGACTGACTTTTTAGCCTAATTGATGATTTTACAATTTTCCATTAATCATTTGTATGATACAATAGAGAGGACTAAGCAACGAGGAAACAACTGTGAAAAAATTCTTTCTTTCTTTTTTAACCTTCATCCTGCTGTTATGCAGTTTACCTTATCAAGTCGTTCTGGCAGATGAGCTAGAACTTCCTGCTCAAAGTGCTATTGCTGTTGAAGCTGATACAGGTAAAATTTTATATGAAAAGGATTCAGAGAAAAAGCGAGATGTGGGGGGTCTATCTACACTCTTGACCACTTATCTGATTTTCGAAGCTATTCATGAAAAAAAACTTTCTCTAAAAGATCCTATCAAATTGTCTGAGAAAGCTCTGGCTTTAAATGATATCGAAGGTGCTGGTACTCTTCCTATGGAAGCGAACCAATATACGGTTGAACAGTTATTGACTGCTCTTTTAGTTGGAAATTCTAGTACTGCTGCCTTGGCCTTAGCTGAGAAAGTGGGGGGCTCCGAAAAAAGCTTCGTTGAAAAAATGAAGCAAAAACTTTCTGAATGGGGCATTCAATCTCCTCATTTAATTAATGCTACCGGATTAAATACTCAAACCATTAGCGGAGATCCTGACGGGAAAGGAGACGAAAATCAATTGAGTGCTTATGATATTGCTGTCATTGCCAAGCACTTACTCCAGGATTTTCCTGAAGTGACCAAATATACTTCAAAACCCACTGCTCTTTTTTCAAACACGCAGATTGAAAACCCCAACCTGATGCTAGAAGGCATGCCGAATTACCGTTCGGGAGTCGACGGCCTTCGGGTCAGCAACTCTACCAAAGGTGGTATCACATTTGCTGCATCAACGACGCAAAATGGCATCCACATGATCACGGTTGTCCTAGGAGTTGAGGCAGTTGACGGTGATCCATATGCACGCTTTGTGGCTACTTCTTCTCTGATGAACTACGTGGTACGAACCTTTGTTTCTTCCATTGTCGTCAAAGAAGGAGATCCCTACGGAAAAAGTAAGGCAACTGTCATGGACGGGAAGTCCGAGACTGTTTTAGCTGTTGCAAAAAAAGACTTCTATATCGTTGAAAAGCAAGGCAGTCAAGCGGAACCAAAAATTCAATTCAAGAGTAACCAAGAATCATTCCGAGCACCTGTCAAATCAGGCACAAATCTTGGAAAATTACACTACACTGATCCAGATAAAATCGGACGTGGCTACTTAGAAGATCAAGAGCCAACGGTCGATATGGTATCGGGAAGAACCATTGAGAAAAGCTTTTTCTTAAAGGTTTGGTGGAATGAATTTGTTCGTTATGTCAACGAAAAGCTATAAGCAAAAAAATCACAATGGAGTCAAATCCATTGTGATTTTATTTTGCTATTAAAACGAATTATCCTACAGATCCTTCCATTTCGTAGCTAATGAGTCGGTTTAACTCAACGGCATATTCCATTGGAAGTTCTTTTGTAAAGGGTTCTACAAATCCCATGACAATCATTTCTGTCGCTTCTGATTCAGACAGACCACGACTCATCAAATAATACAGTTGTTCTTCTGAGATTTTTGAAACCTTAGCTTCGTGCTCCAAAGCAACTTGTGAGTTGTGGATTTCATTAAATGGAATCGTGTCTGATGCAGATAAATCATCCATGATAATAGTGTCACACTCAATGTGAGAAACTGATTTCTTAGAGTTCTTGTTGAAAGTCACTTGTCCACGGTAGTCTACCTTTCCGCCACCCTTCGCGATGGATTTGGATACGATAGACGAGCTAGTGTGAGGGGCATTGTGGATCATCTTGGCACCTGTATCTTGGTGTTGACCTGCATTCGCAAAGGCAATGGACAACATGGTCCCACGCGCTCCTTCTCCATCTAGATAAACAGATGGGTACTTCATGGTTGTCTTCGCTCCTAAGTTCCCGTCGATCCACTCAACTGTAGCATCTTTTTGAGCTTTGGCCCGCTTGGTGACCAAGTTGTAGACATTGTCAGACCAGTTTTGGATGGTCGTGTAGCGCATATAAGCACCATCCAAGGCAAAGATCTCAACAATCGCTGCATGGAGGCTATTGCTTGAATAGGTCGGTGCTGTACAGCCTTCTACATAGTGAACACTTGCTCCCTCATCCACGATAATCAAGGTACGCTCAAACTGACCTGTATTTTCATTGTTGATACGGAAGTAAGTTTGAAGGGGAACGTCTACTTTTACGCCTTTTGGCACATAAATGAAGGTTCCACCAGACCAGACTGCTGAGTTTAGGGCAGCCAATTTGTTATCCGTTGGTGGCACTAACTTCGCAAAATACTGTTTGAATAGGTCTGGATATTCTTTTAGGGCAGAATCTGTATCGGTAAAGATAATCCCCAACTTTTCAAACTCTTCTTTCATATTGTGGTAAACCACTTCTGATTCATACTGAGCAGAAGCTCCCGCTAGGTAAGCACGTTCCGCTTCAGGAATCCCGATACGCTCAAAGGTTTCCTTGATTTTCTCTGGAACTTCGTCCCATGAACGGGCAGGTTTATCCGAAGGTTTTTGATAATAGATCAAATCATCAAAGTCAATCTCTGATAGATCGGCTCCCCAGGTTTGCATGGGCATCTTTTTGAAGGTTTCAAAAGATTTCAAACGGAATTCGAGCATCCATTCGGGTTCATTTTTTGCTGCAGACAATTCACGAATAACCGCTTCATTCAATCCCTTCCCGGTAGAGAGAATGGGTTGAACGTCATCGTGAAATCCAAATTTATATTCACCGAGATCAATTGGTTTCGGTTCGACTCTTTCTTCAGCCATAATTTCCTTTCTTTCTCTGTTTCTTCTTTTAATTATTTGCTACGTTCGATCGCTTTTTTAAGAGCATTCCAGGAGAGGGTCGCACATTTAATCCGTTGTGGAAATTTTGAGACTCCAGATAAGAAGGCTGCGTCTCCTAATTCCTCTTGGCGAGGATCTGACTTCCCTTGGACCATTTCTGAAAAGACCTGCGCCAATTCCTCGACTTCCTCTTTTGTTTTTCCCATTACAGCATCCGTCATCATACTAGCTGAAGCGGTTGAGATCGTACATCCTGAATTAACAAAGGCGATATCTTCCACCCTGTCATTCTCATCAAATTTCACACTTAACTGGATCACATCTCCACAAGTTGGATTGTTGAGTTGGATCTGATCAACATCTTCAATCTGGCCCTGATGGTGAGGGTGTTTTGAATGGTCAGCTACGACCGCCATGTACAGCGAATCTAATTTAGAAAGTGCCATTGAAAAACTCCTTTGCTTTGATCAATGCCTCAATTAATTTATCACAGTCCGCTTTGGTGTTGTAGATATAAAAACTTGCTCTCGTTGTCGCTGGGACTTGTAGGTATTGAAGAAGCGGTTGTGCACAGTGGTGACCTGCACGAACAGCAATCCCTTCATAATCTAATGCTGTTGCCAAGTCATGCGGATGGAGATCTCCTAGATTAAAGGAAATGACGCCAGAACGTTGGGCTAAGTCTTGGGAACCATAGATGGTCAAGTCTTCGATAGCCTGTAATTTTGGAAACGCATAGGCAATCAATTCTTGCTCATGCGCTTCTACCTGGTCCATTCCCAACTCCTCTAAATAATCGATTGCTGCACCAAGACCGATTGCACCCGCCATATTAGGCGTTCCAGCTTCAAATTTCCAAGGCAATTCCTTCCAAGATGCAGATTGTTCGTAAACAAAGTCAATCATCTCGCCCCCAAACTCGATCGGAGACATTTGCTCTAAGATTTCTTCCTTCCCATAGAGGACACCAATCCCTGTTGGTGCAGCCATCTTATGGCCAGAAAAAGCAAAGAAATCCGCATCTAAGTCTTGTACATCAATGGCCATATGAGGGGTTGATTGAGCCCCATCTACGACCATGATCGCTCCAACTTCATGAGCTAATCGAGCAATTTCCTTGATCGGATTGACCACCCCTAAGACATTCGAAGCATGGGTGATGGAGACAAATTTTGTCTTCTCACTAAGCTTGCTCTTTAAGTCCTGCATATCCAGTAAGCCATCTTTTAGATAGACATAGACCAGTTTTGCTCCTGTCTTCTTGCAGGCTTGCTGCCAAGGAATGATGTTGGAGTGATGTTCCATGATGGAAATCAGGACTTCATCCCATTCCTTTAAGACTTCTTCTGCATAGCGGGCTACCCAGTTGAGTCCAGTCGTTGTCCCTCTTGTAAAGAGCACCTCCTTGGTTGATGAAGCGTTGATAAATTTTCTGACTTTCTCACGCGCCGCCTCATAAGCAGCTGTCGCTCGTTCAGCCAAGGTATGGACTCCACGGTGGACATTGGCGTTATCTTGCAAATAATAGTGATTAACTGCTTCAAGAACACGTTTAGGTTTTTGCGTCGTCGCTGCATTATCTAGATAAACCAAAGGCTCATCGTGGACTAGTTGATCGAGAATGGGAAAATCTTGAGCAATCGTATTTTTATCTAGCATTGTTTCTCCTTAGCGTTGAGATAACTTTTCTTCGATGGTAGCAATCATTTCATCACGTACTTCTTTAACTGGGATTTCAACAATAACAGATCCCAAGAAACCACGCACCACTAAGCGTTCTGCTGTGTGTTGATCCAGACCACGACTCATGAGGTAATACATATCTTCTGGGTCCACTTGACCGATCGATGCAGCATGGCCTGCTGTGACGTCATTTTCATCAATCAAGAGGATTGGGTTGGCATCTGAACGTGCTTGATCCGATAACATCAAGACACGGCTTTCTTGCTGGGCATCTGCTCCTTTAGCCCCCTTGATAATATGACCAATTCCGTTGAAGGTCAAGGTTCCTTTTTCAAGAATAACCCCGTGTTGCAAGATATTTCCGATCGAGTTGCAACCAAAGTTGGTCACGCGGGTGTCAATTCCTTGTACCTGACGACCGCTTGATAAGGCAACGACTTTCAAATCTGCATGACTTCCGTTTCCAACCAAGTCACTGTCAAAATCTGCAACCACGTTACCTTCGTTCATAACACCGATAGCCCAATCAATGCTGGCATCCTGACCTAGTTTTCCACGTCGACTGATGTAGGCTGTGACATTTTCACCCAGGCGGTCAATCGCCGCAAATTTCACTTGGGCACCTGAGCGGGCGATCACCTCAACCGTCACATTAGCAGTTGCTGTTGCTGAGCCATTACCTTTTGATTCTAGGCGTTCCAAATAGCTGAACTTACTGTTTTTGCCTGCGATAATCAAAATGTGCTTATTAAAAGGTACATCACTGTCGCTATCCTGGTAGAAAATGCCTTCGATTGGTTCTGCAATTTCGATATTGTCTGGAACATAAAGGACAGCCCCACTATTAAAATAAGCTGTGTGGTATGCTGCTAGTTTGTCATCATCGTATTTAACCGAAGACATGAAGTAATCTTCTACCACCTGCGGAATTTCTTCTAGGGCAGTATGGAAATCTGTGAAAAGGACTCCTTGGTCTGCCAAGGCTTGTGGCACCTGTTCAAATACAGTTTGAGTTCCAACTTGGACCAATTTTAAGTTTGAATCGAGGGCTGTAAAATCAGGAACATTGGCAGAAGCCTCACTTTCTGTGATCGTCCCATCCCCAAGATTCCAGCGGTGGAATTTGACGCGTTCAATGGCTGGCAATTCCAACTGATCGATCTTGTCAAAAGCTTTTTTTCGTAAATCTTGCAGCCAGCTTGGCTCAGCATGCAGTTCCGAAAAGAGGGTAATATTTTCAATACTCATTTTTTTCTCCTAATAAAGATACTATCTGTTTGATTTTATGACAACATTAGATCACTTGTCATCAGGTTATAGTTCTTCTTTATAGTCGTAACCGAGTTCTTCTGCGAGTTGGGCATAGCCTTCACGTTCCAAGCGGGCAGCCAATTCTGGTCCACCTGAAAGCACAACACGACCTTCCATCATCACATGAACGACGTCAGGAGTAATATAGTTCAACAAACGTTGGTAGTGGGTGATGATCATCGCTCCAAAACCTTCACCCCGCATTGCATTAACCCCTTTAGATACGACCTTAAGAGCATCGATATCCAAACCAGAGTCAATTTCATCCAAAAGGGCAAATGTTGGCTCCAACATCAACAATTGAAGGATTTCATTGCGTTTTTTCTCACCACCTGAGAAGCCTTCGTTCAAATAGCGTTCTGCCATTTCTTCTTTCATGTTGAGCAGTTCCATCTTTTCATCCAATTTGTTAATGAAATCACGAATAGAGATCTTCTCGTCCTCTTCTTTACCAGCATTCATGGCTGCACGTAAAAATTCTGCATTGGTAATCCCTGGGATTTCTGAAGGGTATTGCATAGCAAGGAACAAGCCCATCCGTGCACGTTCGTCTACTTCCAATTCCAAGATGTTGACACCATCAAAGAGAATCTCCCCTTTGGTTACTTCATAATTTGGGTTTCCCATAATGGCAGCTGACAGAGTAGATTTCCCTGTTCCGTTTGGTCCCATGATAGCTGCGATCTCACCAGTTTTTAGGGTCAGGTTTACACCTTTTAAAATTTCTTTGCCTTCAATTTCAACGTGAAGGTCTTTAATTTCTAATGTCGACATTGCATTCCCTTTCTTTTTACTTTGAAGTCTAGAAGGTTCTCAAAGCATCGATTCCTTCATCACAAAGTATTTTTTTACCTTTCAAGTATATCAAAAAAAAGCCTAAATGGCTTTTCTTTTGATTAGAACTATTCTTATTTAGTTTTTTCTTTTCGTTTTTGACGAACTTCCTCCCGGTAGGAAGAATTCCCTATATAGCGCAGAACATTTAACAAAGGACTATGATGTGGCCCTAAAACCCCAATCAATTCTGCTAACAACTCTACTCCAAACAAGAGCCCGATCACAAGTAGGACACCCCCAATGCGACTCGAGATGTTGAGCAAGAGAGAAATCAAGGAGAAAATCATCGAAATCCCATAGATCACAAGTACAGTTCCCCGATGTGTCAAGCCCAGAGAAAGAAGTCGGTGGTGCAAGTGATTGCGATCCGGTTTATAAAATTTTTGACCAGATAGGGTCCGACGGATAATGGCTAAAAAGGTATCTGTAATCGGTACTCCGAGGATAATCATTGGTGTGACTACCGCAACAGCTGTCGCATTTTTCAAACCTTGCAAGGACAAGACAGAAATCATAAATCCGATAAACAAGGCACCGGTGTCTCCCAAATAGAGAATGGCCGGATGGTAGTTAAAGGGAAAGAAACCTGCAATGGACGCAACCAAGACAAAGATCGTCATGGTCAGAAAGAGATTGGGTACTGGTAGAAAGAAATAGGACACAATCCCCATTGTCACTAGGGAAATAATAGAGACCCCACTCACCAAGCCATCTAATCCATCAATCAGATTGACTGCATTGGTAATGGCAACAATCCAAATCACTGTCAAAAGATACGATAGCCATGGTTCAAAATGAAGTAAGGGACCACCGAACGGAATCTTGAAATCATTCAGCCGAAAATCTGTCAAAAACCAGACCAGACTCGCTGCCAGCAGGATACCGATCATCTTTTTCTTGGCTGACAACTCTTTTACATCATCGATCAAGCCTGTAAGAGCGATAATCCATCCCGCTCCTACGACCGGCAAGGTATAGGATAGGTAACTTTTGATTGGGGCGGTGGTGGATGTCAGCATAGGAATAAACACGAGAGTCGCAATTGAAAAAGCAATCACGATAGCCAGTCCACCCGCGCTTGGCATGGGCTTGGTATTGATCCGACGCGCATTCGGATAATCTACGGCATCAATCTTAAAGGAGAACAAGCGAACCAAGGGCGTCAATACCAAGGCAATCATAAAAGTCCCAATCAGCACCAGAACAAATTGCAAGGAAAAGGACATCATAAGCTAGCAACTTTCTTCAAATTCTCAATCGCACCAGACACCATTAGTAAGTGACCATGTTCCTGCAGAACGGCCCGTGTCACTTCTGAATCATCCGCATACTCCCGAATGATGGCAAGTAACCAGGTTGGATATTGATTTGGTTGATCCTCTGTATCGATCAAGACAGTTAAATAATAATCAGATCCCATTTTGTATAATTCAGAGGTATCCACTGGAAAACTGACCATTTTTGAAAAGGCAACTGCTTGCTGGATATTTGAAAAACGCAAAATGTAATAAATATACTGACTTACTGGCGCTTCAGGTGTCGGATCTTGTTCTTGATTGTCCCGCAACTCTTCTTGTTCCAAATGGTGAATGGCTTCTGCATCCCCTTTTGTCTTATCAGAGATTGTTTTTTCCAAGGTTTTGATAAATTCATCTGGCGTCATGCGCGACAACTCTTCCATATCAGGAAGATCTGACAAATCCTCAAAATCCAATTGTTGGTCAATTTTTGATTTGGTAACAAAAACATCCAATTTGTCTGGTTTTGGTGTCACACGAAAACTCAGCATCCCGCTATCCAGGAAGCTTTCTGGCATTTCGAGCTCATCCAAAATGGCGTAGAAAAATTCTTCTGTTTTTTCTTGTGGGACAAGGAAATCAGCAATTTCCATCCCACGTTCTTCTAAGTCTTCTAGTTGGATCGTGATCTTAATTGTTGAATCACTAATTTGCTTCATCTTCATAGCATAACCTCATACTTCTAGTCTTACTATTATACTAAAAAATTGGATAGAATTCAAAAAAAGGATGCATCGAAAAGAGGTCGGGACAAAAGTCTCCAACCTCAGAAAACAATTTGATCAAGTTCAACCGTTCTCTTAGAAAATAATACGGAAGAGTCCATACAATAGCAAGATGGAACCAAGAACAATCCGGTATTTCCCAAAGACGGTGAAATCATGATTTTTCACATAATCTGTCAAGAAGCGGATGGCATACATGCTGACCACAAAGGCCACTCCCATCGCTACCAGTAGAATAAAGAGTTGCCCCAATGCTAGTGAATGTCCGCTAAGAGCGAATTTCCCAACCTTTAAGAGGCTAGCCCCAAACATGGCTGGGATCCCCAAATAAAAGGTAAATTCTGTCACCACCGGGCGGCTAACACCATTGATCAAGCCACCTACAATAGTAGCACCTGAACGGCTTGTTCCTGGAAATAGCGATAAAACTTGGAAGAGTCCGATATAAAGAGCTGTTCGATAAGGTAGCTTATGCAATTCCGTTACTGCTGGCTCAACTTGTTCTCGTCTTTCCAGATAGATAAAGGCAATCCCGTAAGTGATCAACATAATCGCAACGGAAATCGAATTGTGGAAATGCGCCTCAAACCAATCATCCAATTTAAAAACAAAGACAAGAGGGAGGGTTGCAACCGCAACTTTTGCCCATAATTGCCAGGTCCGACGTACTTCTAGTGGAGATTTACCAGGTTTGAAGGGATACAATTTATCGAAATATATCACCACAACCGCTAGGATTGCACCCAATTGGATCACGACATTGAACATCTCCATAAAGGCCGGATCTTGATTTTTAAACTGCACAAAATCCTGTAACAGAATCAAGTGACCTGTACTTGAGATCGGTAACCATTCTGTAATCCCCTCGACAATCCCAAAAAGAACCGCCTTGATTAATTCGATCAGAAACATCTTTTTCTCCTAAACTTACATTTGCTCTATTATATCATAAATCTATGGACTGGACCAGGCCTTCTAAACTAGAAGGGACAGAGCGACCAAGACCATTCTCAGCGCTACTTAGAAGGCGCCAAAGCCTCCTCCGCCTCCTCCGCCAGAGAAACCTCCTCCACTACCAGAGGAAACTGTGAAATGACTAGCTGTCGATGCTGTCGATCCATAAGTAGACATGGCATGACTTGAGTGGGTCACATCATGATAGAACGGGGTGTAAACGAAGGCGTTTAAGGCTTGATTTTCTAAATGAATATTCCGAAGCTTCATGACCTTTGTGACCTGATCAGCTACACCATACAAGGCCGCATAGACCAATAAGCGATTCCATAGGACCAGAGACTGCAACTCTGCATCGTTGAGGTGGGCAATCTCTTTCAACATCCGACCAAAACTATCCCAGTAATAGCGTTGCTCAGCACCCGCAAGATTGACAACACCATCTCGTAGGTAGGCTTTAAAGACACCATTGAAGCGCACTGGCATAAACCAAAGTATGAGGATCCCTATCAAACAAGGAACAGAGAACCAACCCATCCCAAAGATAGCAAAGATTTCTGCTCCAAGAGCGATAAACCAAGCAGCCCAACCAAAGAAGAGACTTCGTCTAGCTTGCGCTTCTTCTTTTGCTTCTAAAGGGCGATAGTAGCTTGGCAAATGGAGATCTTCCACCTTGCGATGAACATCTCGGGCCACTTGGTTGACAGCCGTATCAAAACGAGCCTGAGCCTTACTTCCTAGTGAACGAATCGCATCTTGATCTGCTTTTTTGGCATGTTTGTATACATCATCACTGAATTCATAATTCTCAAAGAGACGGTTAACAGGACAGGAAACTTGATCCCCAAAAGCCATATTCATAAAGGAGCGTTCAAAATCATCCACATGTCCATGAGACTTTCTGGTCAAAACGACTTCATTTCCTTGTTGCTCGTAGACAATCACTCCACGATCCATCAGATCCAGCAAAGTAGCTTGAAGCATTTTTTCAAATGTGAATACTGGCGGAGTCGCCTTCTCTTTATTGGTTGGGGAAGCCTCGTCTAATTCGGCTGAATAAACAACCGAGCTCATAACAAGAGGTGCAATATCCTGTGGAATCTCATAAAGACGAGTATCAGTCGGATAAGTCACACCAGGCCAAATCATTTTTTTGAACCGTTTGCGACCCAAGAGAGAAAGAAGCCAGAGTGCAATAATGAAGGCTGGCAAGATCCAGTTCCAAAACATGCGTGTCCAGTATTTTTCCTGTTCAATTTTAGCTTGGTTCTTGTGAAATTCATCCAATTTGGTCAATCCTGTATTTCGACCAGAATCATATAAGGTAGTTAGGTCTGACTTCAACCAGTAACCATACAACTCCACAGCCTTTCCTTTACCTAGGTTATAGAAAGTAGCAGAATAGATTCCATCTTCTTTATTTACAGTCACATCCGGTCCCATAAAGGCTGTATGGATATACAGTTCCGATTGGGCATTAGCTGGTGCAAACTTAGGAATAACACGAAATTGAACCTCGTCCACCTTCTGATCACCATCTGTGATCGGTTTCCAGTTCAACTCCAAGATATCCTTGTGTGAATAGAGGAGATTTTTTAATTTCCATGTGACTTTTATTTTGACTGTATCTTGCGCTACACCACTGTTATAAATTTTCACTCGGTAGCCATCACCTAGATTCGTAATCTCGGGTTCTCTTTGAAGCTCACGACCTTCCACCTCAACCTTTGGCGGTATCTCAATTGCAAAGCCTTGTGGCATGTTCCCTGCCGTTCCTAGGCTAACATACTGCCCTCTATAAGAATCTTTGAAATAATAAACCAGTTCTTCCTCATAGGTGGCGTCGTCCCAGGTGTCCAAGGTCAAGGTTCCACCATAGTAAAGTACATCATAAGATGGTCTAGATGCATGGACGTTCTGACTAACAAAAAGGCAGGCCAGAAAGGCGAAAATAACATACAAATACTTTTTCATTTGATCATGCTCCTTTGTATTATTATAGCATTTTTTAAATAAAAAGAGGACCATGTTTGAAATGCAGCCTATTTTACTGTACAATAGGAGAAGTTAAAATAAGGAAGAGGAGAAAAAATGAAAAAAACATTATTCGCGCTCTTAACAGGGCTTTTCATTTGCCTGGGGATCACACAGGTTGTTCATGCAGATGACTATTTACGAATCGGAATGGAAGCAGCCTACGCTCCTTTCAACTGGACCCAAGAGGATGATGCAAATGGAGCCGTGAAGATTGATGGCACCAACCAATATGCCAACGGATACGATGTCCAAATCGCAAAAAAGGTTGCTGAGGGACTAGGTAAAAAACCTCTGATCGTTAAAACATCTTGGAACGGACTAATCCCCGCCCTCACTTCTGGTAAAATTGATATGATCATCGCTGGAATGAGTCCGACTGCCGAGCGCAAGAAAGAGGTCGCTTTCTCTAATAGCTACTATACCAGTGAGCCAGTTATGCTCGTTCGTAAAGATGGAAACTATGCAAACGCCACTAGTCTAGATGACTTTAAGGATGCAAAGGTCACCTCTCAACAAGGGGTCTACCTCTATTCTCTCATTTCCCAACTCAAGGGTGCGAAACAAGAAACTGCAATGGGTGATTTTGCCCAGATGCGTCAAGCTTTAGAATCGGGTGTTATTGATGCCTATGTTTCTGAACGTCCCGAAGCCCTAACCGCCGAGTCCGCTAATTCTAAATTTAAGATGATTCAATTCAAAAAAGGATTTGAAGTTGGGGAAGAAGATGCGACTATCGCTATCGGGATGAAGAAGGGTGACACTAGAATTGACCAAGTCAATGCCGCACTAGCTAAGATTTCGTCTGAAGACCAAGTTAAACTCATGGATGATATGATTAAGAAGCAACCAGCTTCCAGTGATGCTAGTGATGATAAGCAGACATTCTTTAGCCAAATGATGAAGATTTTAAAGGATAATGGCCCACAGTTCTTACGGGGAACTGGAATGACCCTCTTAATCTCTATGACTGGAACTATCGCTGGGTTGATTATCGGTTTGTTAATCGGTGTCTTCCGGACAGCTCCGAAGGCTAAAAATAAATTCCTTGCTGGATGCCAAACTGCCTTTGGTTGGTTCCTCAATGTCTACATTGAAATCTTCCGTGGAACTCCGATGATCGTTCAATCCATGGTCATTTTCTACGGTTCCGCCCAAGCCTTCAACATTTCCTTGGATCGTACCTGGGCCGCCATCTTTATCGTATCAATCAATACCGGAGCTTATATGAGTGAGATTGTTCGTGGTGGGATCTTAGCAGTGGATCCAGGTCAGTTTGAAGCAGCGACTGCTCTAGGAATGACCCATGGACAAACCATGCGCAGGGTCGTCCTTCCACAGGTTGTTCGCAATATCTTGCCAGCAACAGGGAATGAATTTGTTATTAACATCAAGGATACATCTGTTTTGAATGTTATCTCTGTAGTTGAACTGTACTTTACAGGAAATACGGTCGCAACTCAAAACTACCAATACTTCCCAACCTTTACGATCATCGCTGTGATTTACTTCGTTCTCACCTTTACTATCACACGAATCCTTCGCTACATCGAACGTCGCTTAGATTCTGATACTTATACTACAGGTGCAAATCAAATGCAAGTCAAAGAGGTGAAATAATGGCAGAAAAAATTCTTGAAATCCAACATTTAAAAAAATCTTACGGTCAAAATGAAGTCTTGAAAGATATTTCGCTCACCGTTGAAAAAGGAGAGGTGATCTCCATCATCGGGAGCTCTGGTAGCGGAAAATCAACCTTCCTTCGCTCCATCAATCTTCTAGAGACTCCCACAGCTGGAGAGATTCTCTATCGTGGGC
The DNA here is from genome assembly GCF_041432105.1 of Streptococcus sp. 27098_8_148. Taxonomy (NCBI): domain Bacteria; kingdom Bacillati; phylum Bacillota; class Bacilli; order Lactobacillales; family Streptococcaceae; genus Streptococcus; species Streptococcus sp. 27098_8_148. The sequence goes on from NZ_JAPVYY010000010.1 coordinate 20,184, forward strand.
AAAATGTTCTTGATCCTGAGTATGATCTTACCCACTACCGCGAGAAATTAGGAATGGTTTTCCAAAGCTTTAATCTCTTCGAAAATTTAAACGTCTTGGAAAATACGATCGTTGCACAAACAACCGTCCTCAAGCGCGATCGTGAGACTGCAGAGAAAGTTGCCAAAGAAAACCTTGAAAAAGTCGGTATGGGATCTCAATATTGGGCTGCCCGTCCGAAACAACTTTCAGGTGGTCAAAAGCAACGGGTCGCTATCGCACGCGCCCTCTCAATGGATCCTGATGCCATTCTCTTCGATGAACCAACTTCTGCCCTAGACCCAGAAATGGTTGGGGAAGTCTTGAAAATCATGCAGGACCTGGCAAAAGAAGGGCTCACCATGATTGTCGTAACCCACGAAATGGAATTTGCCCGCGATGTCTCTAGCCGGGTCATCTTCATGGACAAGGGTGTCATCGCTGAGCAAGGAGATCCAAAAGAAATCTTTAGCAATCCAAAAGAAGAACGGACCAAGGAATTCCTTCAACGCTTCTTACATTAATCTCTTGAAACAGTTTGCTTACCAGTATGGAAGCAAGCTGTTTTTTGTATCGCTTCTGCTTTTGAGGCATCGAAAAAAACCAGAGAGCAAACTCTCTGGTTTTCAATTGGAACAACAAATTAATCTTCGAATTTTTGATGATTTTTATCATAAAAATCAATCAATCCAAGTGCCGTTTCGAACGAGATGTTCTTCACTTTTGCACGTCCTTGAGCCAAGGCAATGATAGACATTTCACGGGCATTTGTTTCCTTACTGATACGATACCCTGTGATTTTCTTATCACGTACCCATCCAACAACTGATTCTACTTTTTCAAAGTTCGATTTAGCCATGATCTTTCTCCTATATTATTATTTTCAATACTAATATAAATTTTTTTGCACATTTTGTCAACTAAAATCGCTGAAAATACGAACCTTTTTTAAAAAATGAAAAAAAGTTTACTTTGCTTTCAAGGCTGATAATATTTGTGTACGAATGTTTTCGACGCCATCTGGGTTTGCTGGTAGGAAAATCGTATTATTCCCTTCTTTATCTGCAAAATTATTTAAGGTATCCAAGTATTGGTTGGTTAAGAGAATAGACATGATTTGTTCTTCGGTCAAATCTACATTCGCACCTTTTAACTCTTTAATAGAGTCTGCCAATCCATCGACAATGGCCTTCCGTTGCTCGGCAATACCAACCCCGTGCAAACGGTCTTTTTCCGCCTCTGCTTCGGCAGCAGTAACGATCTTGATCTTGTCTGCTTCTGCCAATTCCTGAGCTGCCACGCGTTTTCTTTGCGCCGCATTGATCTCGTTCATGGATTGTTTCACTTCGGCATCTGGCTCAACTTTGGTGATCAAGGTTTTAACAATAATATATCCATAAGTTGACATTTCTTCTGCTACTTGTTTTTGAACTTCAAGGGCGATTTCATCTTTTTTCTCAAATAATTCATCCAAGGTCAACTTAGGCACAGAAGAACGAAGAGCATCTTCAATGTATGATTTAATCTGTGATTCTGGACGCATGAGTTTGTAGTAGGCATCCTTTACGTTGCTTTCGTTCACTCGGTATTGCGTCGCCACATTCATGGTAACGAACACGTTATCCTGAGTTTTTGTTTCAACCACGATCTCACTCTGCAAGACGCGCAATTGAACACGTGCTGCAATTTTATCGATGCCAAAAGGCGCTCTCATATGAATACCACTGTCGCTAATTTTTTGATAACGTCCGAATCGCTCGATGATGGCAACGGACTGTTGTTTCACCACATATAGTGAGCTGATCACAATGACTCCTGCAACTAGGAGCAAGAATAAAACAAAGATAATAAATCCAGGCATAAAAAGTTCCTCCTTTTAATTTACGCATATCATATCACAAGTCTTCATAAAAAAGCAATATATTCCATAAAAATATATTGCTTAAATAGTCGATTATTTCTGCATGATACTCAGACCAGCATATTATAGAGAGTTTCATTGCCGTTCAAGTTAATGAAAGACGGATCAAAACGCTCGATACGGTTAACCAAGCCTGCATAGTCATGTTTATTGGCCAAAGTAACCCCAATCAAGACAGGGCCTGTTCCCTTACTAGCACGCTTGATGTATTCAAAACGTGTAATATCATCGTTTGGCCCTAAGATATCATTTACAAATTCTCGAAGGGCCCCTGGACGTTGTGGGAAGTTGACGATAAAGTAGTGTTTGACCCCATCGTAGATCAAAGCCCTCTCTTCCATTTCAGGCATACGGTTAATATCATTATTCCCACCTGAGATAATACAACAAATGGTTTTCCCCTTGATGTATTCGCGCAAGATTTCAAGGGATGCCACACTGGCAGCTCCCGCTGGTTCAGCTACGATCCCTTGTTTAGAATAAAGATCAATCAAGGTCTCTGAAATCAAGCCTTCATCGACTCCAACAAGAGTTTCCACATGCTGGCGGGTTACTTCATAAGTCAATTGGCCCACCTTTTGCACGGCAATCCCATCTGCAAACTTATCGATTTCTGGTAATTTGACGGGACCACCTGCTTCAAAAGCAGCCTTCATGGAGCGTGCTCCTTCAGCCTCTACCCCAATAACCTCAATCTGAGGCTCCGTTTCTTTGATATAGGTAGAAACACCTGAAATGAGGCCTCCTCCACCAACAGGAACGAGGACAGCATCAAAGGCAATCGATTCTTTTCGAGCTTCCTCAAGAATTTCATAGGCTACTGTTCCTTGGCCAGCCTGTACGTGTGGATCATCAAACGGGTCAATAAAGGTCCGTTTTTCTGCAAGAGTAAATTCTTGGGCCGCCTTCGCTGATGCATCAAAGGTATCCCCGACCAACTTAATCGTTACATAGTCCCCACCAAAGAATCGGACTTGGCCGATCTTTTGTTGCGGTGTTGTAATCGGCATGAAGATGGTCGCTGGAATCTTCATTTCATTACAAGTATAAGCAACTCCTTGCGCGTGGTTTCCCGCAGATGCACACACTACCCCACGCTCACGCTCTTCTTTTGAGAGTTGAGAAATTGCAAAATACGCTCCACGAATCTTGAACGAACGAACACGTTGGGCGTTTTCTTTTTTCAAATAAATCTTTGCCCCATATTTTTCAGATAAATAGTGGTCGTATTCAAGGGGCGTATTGACAACGACTCCACTTAATATTTTATGGGCCTTGGCCACATCTTTTGCTGTTATCATTTCATACCTCTGTTGCTGTGTATTGATCAAAAAAGCAAGCCAGGGTGTCCCAACTTGCTTAGTCTTCTACAGACAATTAGTTGTAGATTTTGAAGGCGTCATCGTCGTTTTGACCAACGAACGGCATCGCTTTACGCAATTCAGCACCAACTTTTTCAATTTCAAGGTTAGCAGCTTGTTCACGGTAAGCAGTTAATTTTGGACGTCCAGCTTTGTAGTCGTTAACAAAGTCGTTAGCGAAGTTACCATTTTGAATATCAGAAAGAACAGCTTTCATATTTTCTTTCACTTGTTCAGTGATTACACGTGGGCCTGATACATAGTCACCGTATTCAGCAGTGTTAGAGATTGATTGACGCATTTTCTTGAAGCCACCTTCGTAGATCAAGTCCACAATCAATTTCATTTCGTGAAGAACTTCAAAGTATGCCAATTCTGGAGCATAACCGGCTTCAGTCAATACTTCAAAACCAGCTTCGATAAGGGCAGTCAAACCACCACAAAGTACAGCTTGTTCTCCGAACAAATCTTCTTCCGTTTCTTCTTTGTAGGTTGTTTCAAGAAGACCAACGCGTGCCGCACCAACACCTTTACACCAGTCCATAGCGATATCTTTCGCATTACCTGTAGCATCTTGATAGACTGCGTAAAGTGCTGGTACACCAAATCCTTCAGTATAAGTACGACGAACCAAGTGACCTGGTCCTTTCGGTGCACACATAAAGACATCGACATCCGCTGGAACTTTGATGAATTCAAAGTGGATATTGAATCCGTGTGCAAAACCAACAGCATTACCCGCTTCAAGATTTGGCGCAATTTCTGTTTCGTACAATTCTTGTTGGATTTCATCCGGAGCCAAAATCATGATCACGTCTGCCAATTTAGTCGCTTCTGCTACTGTATAGGTATCAAAACCATCTTCTTTTGCTTTATCGAATGATTTACCTGGACGTACACCGATGATGACATCATGACCTGAGTCACGCAAGTTTTGTGCATGCGCATGTCCTTGTGAACCATAACCGATCACAGCAATTTTCTTACCGTTTAATGCTGCAACTTTAACGTCTTTTTCGTATTCCATTTGAACTGCCATAAGTAAAATCTCTTTTCTATTTTATTATTTGCCTTTTTAAGGCGGAGTTGACAATGTTAAGGTGAGAATTAATCTCGAGTAAATCCGGTTGCACCGGTGCGGGCAATGTTTTTAATCCCATAAGGTCGAATAACACGAATGAGGGCTTCGCTCTTTTCTGCATTTCCCGTCATTTGAACGGTGATAGAGCTTGGAGCTACATCGACCACGGTCGCACGGAAAGGTTGGATAATGGCCAATATTTCTGCCCGCTTCTCAGCTGGTGCAGAAACTTTCACCAGGATCACTTCGCGCTCCAAGTGTGGTTTGTCAGTGATATCACGAATGCGAATCACATCAATCTGGCGGTTGAGCTGTTTGATGATTTGCTCTACTTCATCATGCGAAGCAACATCAATGATAATGGTAATCCGCGATACATTAGGGTTTTCTGTTGCGCCAACAGAGATACTTTCGATATTGACTTGACGTCTCGACAAGACTCCAGTAAAGCGGTTCAGAACACCTGATCGGTTTTGAAGTTTGGCTGTTAACATTCTACGCATTAAACTTCACCCCCAACATCTCATGATTACTCTTACCAGCTGGTACCATCGGCAAGACATGCTCTTTCCGAGAAATGTCTACTTCGATGAACATTGGTACATCTTCTGTGATGACTTCCAAATCCTTCTCAAGAGTTTCAGGATTATCAAATTTATAATTCTTGATCCCGTAAGCTTGCGCCATCAATTGGAAATCCGGAAGGCTATCAAAGACTGACTCTGACGTCCGACCATCATAGAAGGCTTCTTGCCATTGACGGACCATCCCAAGCGAGTGGTTGTTGAGCATAACGACCTTGATCGGAACCTTATAAATATTTAAGATCGCCAATTCTTGGTTGGTCATTTGGAAACCACCATCTCCGACAAAGAGAACAACTTCTTTATCTGGATTGGCAATTTTCGCTCCGATAGCTGCAGGAACACCGAATCCCATCGTTCCTAGACCACCAGATGTTACCAATTGGCGCTCATTTTGGTAAGGATAGTATTGAGCTGCCCACATTTGGTGTTGTCCAACGTCTGTGACGACAATAGCGTCCCCCTTGGTCAACTCTCCGATGCGTTCAATCACAGCTTGTGGCTGCACAACCCGTTCTTTCTTGTCGTATGAACGAACCCGGTTCTTATCTTGGGTCACCTTTTCGATCCATTTTTCTGTGTTGTTATGAACCGTTGGTTCTGCTAGCAACTGCTGCAAGGCTTTCTTTGCATCGCCAACCACAGGAATGTCGACAGCAATGATCTTACCAATCTCTGCAGGATCAATGTCGATATGGGCAACCTTAGCATTTTTAGCGAAAGTCTTTGGATTCCCTGTCAAACGGTCATCAAATCGACAACCAACACTGATCATGAAATCCGTCTCTGTCATGGCGATATTAGCCGCGAAGGATCCGTGCATCCCTCCCATCCCTAGGAAAAGAGGATGACTGGTCGCAATCGTTCCTTGACCTAACAGACTGGTCACTACTGGAATCTGATAGCGCTCTGCTAGAGCAATCAACTCTTTTGCAGCTCCAGCGTAACTTACCCCACCACCAGCAAGTAGAACTGGTTTTTTAGCCTTACTCAATTGCTTCAAAATCTTTTTGATCTGCAATTCATTAGGTTCAATGGTAGGCTGGTAGCTTGGAAGCTTCACACTTGGTTCATAGATAAAATCTGTCTCTAAAGCAGACACATCCTTTGGAAGGTCAATTACCACAGGGCCAGGGCGGCCAGTCGTCGCAATATGGACAGCTTCTGTGATAATTCGTGGAATATCTGCCGTCTCACGTACTTGATAGTTGTACTTGGTGATGGGCATGGTAATTCCCACGATATCCGCTTCTTGAAAGGCGTCTTTCCCGATCCCAGCACGATTGACTTGACCAGTGAAGACTAGTAAGGGAACGCTATCGCTCATGGCATCTGCAATCCCTGTAATGGCATTGGTAGCCCCCGGTCCACTAGTGACGACTGCGACACCCAGCTTTCCAGTTGATTTGGCGTAGCCTTCAGCCTCATGCAAGCATCCTTGTTCATGACGACCCAAGATATGCTGGATACCCTCAAAGCTATAGATGGCATCGTATAAAGGCAAAACTGCTCCACCAGGATAACCAAAAATCGTGTCAATGCCCAAATCACGCAGGGTTTCAAGAACGAGCTCTGAACCGGTTTTTGCAGTTTCTAAGGTAATTTTCTCCATGTCTCTCCTTTCCAGTACTTTGTATATCAAATTAGCATGCTACTATCATACCATTTTTAGAAAATATTTCAAGGAAAAATAGTAAATTTTCTGAATTTTCTATCCAAATCCGAAGAATGAGAGTTTTTCTAAAAATGCTAGGTCTATCAGAAAAAAGTCTCTAGGAAATCCTAGAAACTTTTTTTCCTTATAACCAACCCTTTTCTTGGGCAATTTTTGCCGCCTCGGTCCGGTTTTCCGCATCCAACTTGGTCAGAATGGCTGACATATAATTGCGGATGGTCCCGTTTGAGAGGAATAAACGATCAGCAATTTCTTGGTTAGAGGCCCCTTTTGCGACTTCTTTTAAAACTGCCTTTTCTTGAGGACTCAGAGGATTGGGATGGGTCAAAATCCCTTCCATTAATTCAGGCGAATATTCTTTTTGTCCTGCTAAAACGGTATGCAGAGTGGCCATCAAATCCGTAATGCGACGTTCTTTTAAGACATAGGCATCAACTCCAGCCTTGAGGGCCCGCTCAAAATAGCCCGGTCGCTTAAAGGTGGTAACGATGACGACCTTGAGCTGGGGTTGTTGACTTTTAGCCCATTCCAACACTTCTAACCCAGTTTTGATGGGCATTTCGATATCTAAAATCGCAATATCGACTGGATGTGTTTCGAGTAAACGAATGGCCTCTTGCCCATCGCCAGCCTGCAAGACATCTTCCACATCCTCTTGTAGGAGCAAGAGCTGACAGAGGGCATCGCGCAACATACTTTGGTCTTCAGCAACTAATAAGCGCATCTTATTTCCTTTCTTGATAGGGGATCCGTATTTCTATGCGGGTCGGCTTGTATTGATGACTGATCTCCAGCTCCCCTCCCAACAAGGCAATCCGTTCGCGGATCGAGTGCAGATCCTTATCGGAAACTTTGGCAAAGCCGATCCCATCATCTTCTGCGATCATTTCTACACCTATATCTGTGGAGCGATAAGAGAGAAGAGCCTGCGTCGCTTTGGCATGTTTGATCATATTGGTGGCTAATTCCAGAGACACCATGGCTAGAGCAGATTCTAGGATCGGCGAGATGCTGGCTGTATCAAGCTCGTTCTGAATCTCCACTTTGATTTGAGCTACTTCCAGCATTTGCTTGACGGTTTCTAGCTCTCTTGCCAGGGTTCGCTGCTTCAAATTCTCCACAATCTCACGGACTTGGTGCATGGACTCTTGACTGATGGCTTGAATCTCTTGCACCTGCTCCTGGGCCTTCTCAACCTGACCCAATGCCAAAAATTGATCAGCTAGGTCCGCCTTGACACTGAGCATGGCAAAGGTGTGTCCTAGACTGTCATGCAGATCACGGCCAATCCGATGGCGCTCGTTTTCTGCCAGCAAGAGATTGATCTGGGCGTTTTGCTTGGCATGGTCAACTTTCAACTCTTCCATCATCTCCATCCGAACCATACTAAAGGTCATAACCGCGATAAACAAAGAGACGATCAGGACAAAAAGCCAATCATTTTCTCTCATCTCCCTATTAAATAATAGAGCTCCAAAAAGGATCAGTAGTGATCCAACAGCCGTCCAAAGAAAGGGCGAGCGAAAATCGCGAATCCCAAAACGATAGATCAAAATATTGCTCACATAATAGTAAAACCAACAAAAGCTAGTTCCAACAAAAAAGGTATTTCCTGCAATATACAGCAGAAGATAAATCCAAAAAAGCCAGGTCAGTTTCTTATTTTCAGTAATGAGGATACCTAGATAGCTTATCATAAAGAAGATGGCTAAAAAGAAATGCCACCAGGGAATCTGCCCTAAGAAAATAGAAGCAAAGGGAAAGGCCATAAAGATTAAGCCTACGTAAAACATATGGTGAATATGTTTGAGTTTTTCAATCATGAACGAACCTCAGAATGACGACGATAAACGATAACAAGGGCAAACAAGACCAGGGTAAACAAGGTTAAATAGACACTCGCAAAGACATTGACCTGTCCCTTGTTTAAAAAGGTCTTAATCAGTTCCATCAATTGATAGGTTGGAAGGCATTTGCCAATGGCTTGCATCCATTCCGGAAAGAGACTAATCGGCATCCATAGTCCACCCATGACAGCCAGCCCCATGTAAAGGAGATTGCCCACAACAGACATCAATTGACTGGAAGGAAGCAGGGTCAAAACCAGACCGAGAGCCACAAACGCTAGACTTCCTAGGATGAGAATAAAGGCTGCTAAGACCCAATCCTGTAGGGGCATATTCACATGCCGCACCACATGGCCCACGGTAAAGACAACTCCAATCGATAGGAGAAAATCGACAAAGAGACCCACAACCTTTATTAGATAATATTCTACCATAGATACGGGGGTATGGCGCAAGACTTTTTGCCAATTATTGAGTCGATCGGTTTCAAGAACGGTTGGAAAAGAAAAGATAGCCGTAGACATCATAGAAAATGCCGTCATAGAAAGGAGATAATCCCTCATAAAGTGAGCAGGTGCTCCTGGTGTTTCCTGGTACATCCCTGAAAAGAAGAGATAAAAGGCCGTGGGCATCCCAATTGATAACAAGTAATAAATAGCTTGGCGACTGGTCAAATGCCACTCAACCACGCCGAGAGCTTTCATGCGTTTCATCTTCTCTACCTACTTCCTTTGTATTTTCAAAAATAGAATCCAATAAACTTCGATTGCTTACTTCGATTTCTTGGATCGAACATCCTTCTTCTTGCAAGCGAGTCCACAAACTATTGGCATCACGTGTCACAATCTGAAGAGCATCGGGTTTAATGATTACTTCACTAACACCTTCCATCTCTGCCACTAGAGCTTGGTAACGCAAAGGCAGGGTGAAATGTTTTTCAACTTCTTCGCTTCTCATAGCGAGAGGCGTCGTATCCCGAAGCAAATGCCCCTGATGCAAGACCAAAATTCGATCAGCCGTGTGCTCTACTTCCTCGATGTAATGCGAAGAATAGACAATGGTCACACCTTCTTCCTTTAAATGCCCGACGATCTCCCAAAAGCGTTGGCGGGTGGACGTATCCATTCCCGCAGTGGGCTCGTCCAAAAACAAAAGACTCGGACAACCAATCAAGGTTAGAACAAAGGATAAGAGGCGCTTTTGACCACCAGACAACTTACTAGCCAATTGCTTCTTTTGTTCCAGACTGAATCGCAATAGATCATCAATTTCTTCCCATGTTAAGGGGTTGGGATAAATAGAGCGAAAGAAGTTGATCAGTTCCTGCACGGTTAGCTTTTGCACGATGGCATTCTCTTGAGGGAGATAAGAGACACTAGCCTTTAACTGAGGATGACCAGGAGCTTTTCCCTCTACTTCAATAGTTCCAGAAGTCGCCTTCATATCTCCCAGCAGACAGTTCATCAAGGTTGTTTTCCCAGCTCCGTTTGGCCCAATCAAGGCCAGGCAATCCCCCCGTTCCACTGTGAAAGAAAGATCTTCTAGGATCACCTTTCCTTTGATACTTTTGTTCAAGTTCTCTACTCTAATGACACTCATGAGACTCTCCTTTCAACCAAATCTGGCCAGCTGGAATGATGACATAGACGACCAAGGTCACTCCCCAAACCGTTTGGAAAAACCAGCTAGGAAAATGGGCAGAAAACCAGCCCGTCATCATCTCAGTTGCCCAAAGGAGCAAACACAAAACAGCTACCAATCCAATTTCAAGTTTCTTTTTCATTGCTCCATCTCCTTTTTAACAGCCTTGATCATTTTCAATCCTTCTTGAACCGCCCAGCTCATGATGCCAATCCCAGCAAATAATTCCCAAGGAAAATGGTAATAGAGACTATCATCCTTTGAAAAGATCAAATAGACGACCATCCCCACCACTGTTAACGTAAACACTTTATAGAACCATTGTTTCATTTTTCCTTACCTCTTACTTTCTGACTTTATTATATGAAAAGGAAGAAGAGGCAACTAGATGATTTTGTCACTGGCTCACATGACAAAAGTCACTAAAAAAAGCCAAGTGACTCCACTCGACTTTTTCTATTCTTCTTACTGGCCTTCTTCTTTCATGCCATGCAATTTCAAGGCCTTCACCAAGGCATCCGCCTTCATGTTTTTCAAATCATTGAGACCAGCATCTTTGAAGTAAGAAATTTCTTCTAGAGACTTGGCATCAATTTGGTTGATGTCAATCACACTGGTTGAGAGCAATTTCTTTTCTGGTGTGACTGTGTATTCCAAACTAAAACCGGGAACGGTTTTTAGTTTCTTATAGTCTTCATTTTGCTCCAGCAAAGCTTGAATGGCTGCTGTGAGCTCTTCAGGTGACTTTTCTGCTGCGATGGTCCCAAGTTGTTGGGGCAGATTGGCCGTCACTTCGATGCGAAGGTTTTCAACCTTATCTCCCTTAGACTTGATGATATCCCGGTGTTTTGTTCCATTGATATCTCCTACTAAGGTTGTGGTTTTTTCTTCATTTTTTACTTCTTTTTTAACAGAGGAACTGCTAGATGAGCTAGCGGTTGTAGTTTTCTTTGTTTGGGATTGCGAACAACCAGTCAATACCAAAATGGCTAGCCCAAGGGTTACAAAAAATTTCTTCATTTTTATAACTCTCCTTTCACATACTGATACCAGTATAACATATCGCGTCTTTCTTGTCTAAAAACTCCACTGCTCAAACCATTTCCCCCTCTTTTCAAGCTCTTCAATTTGAATAAAAAACTGATGAATTTGAGACTTTTTGCAGAAACCCCTTTTTCTCACGAATAAAGCCTCAGTGGAGGGTTCACTTCAGTCTCAATCCCTCTGAATCACGCTGATTTCATAGGGAATCTCCTCGTTTTTCTATATACAAAAAAAGGTTCCGAAAGGAACCTTCTGTTCAATTATTCTACACTAAACAAGTATGGGTAGACAGGTTGGCCACCTTGGTGGATTTCTACTTCTACATCTTCGTATTTTTCAGCAAGGGCTTGGGCCAATTCATTTGCCAACTCCTCACTGCCGTCTTCACCGACATAGATGGTCACAATTTCACTGTCTTCATCCAACATATGAGCGAATGTTTCTTCCAAGGTTTCCATCATATCTGGATTTGAAACAACGATTTTGCCATCGACCATTCCAAGATTATCATTTTCATGGATTTCAAGCCCATCAATAGTGGTATCGCGAACCGCTGTTGTCACACTACCAGACGCAACATCACCCAATGAAGCGCTCATGCGTTCGTAGTTTTCTTCGATCGATTTGCTTTCATCAAAGGCAAGAAGACTAGTCAATCCTTGAGGGATAGTCTTGGTCTCAACAACTGCTGCAGGTTGATCAATCACTTCTGCTGCAGATTGAGCCGCCATCAAGATATTTTTGTTGTTTGGCAAGATAATGATGTTGCGCGCATTCAACTCTTCAACCGCTTTGACAAAGTCTTCTGTTGATGGGTTCATGGTTTGACCACCAGAGATGATGTAATCAACTCCTTGCGCTTTAAAGATATCAGCCAATCCCTCACCAGCAACTACTGCGATGATGGCATATTCTTTTTCTTCAACTGGTTTGGCTTGACGTTCTTCTTTTTCAACTTGCGCTTCGTGTTGGTTACGCATATTGTCGACTTTCACCTTGACCAAGCTTCCGTACTTAAGACCTTCTTGCATGACAAGACCTGGATCTTCTGTATGGACGTGAACTTTGACAATCTCATCGTCATTCACCACCAATAGGGAATCCCCAAGGTTGTTCAAATAGTTACGGAATTCATCATAATCGAAGTCTTTGACATAGGTTGGACCTTGTTTCAAAGCGACCATGATTTCTGTACAGTAACCAAACTTGATGTCTTCAGTAGCCACATGGCCAGCGACTGACTTGTGGTGTTCTGCATTAATCATTTCTGACATGGTTGCAGGTGTTGCTTGGAACTCTTCAGAAGCGATGAATTCACCTGTCAAAGCTGACAAGAATCCTTCATAGATGAAGACCAAACCTTGACCACCAGAGTCTACCACGCCAACTTCTTTCAAGACTGGCAACATATCTGGAGTCTTCGCAAGAGCTGTTTTAGCTCCTTCAAGAGCTGCACGCATGACTTCTACTGCATCATTAGTAGATTCTGCTTTTTTCTTGGCCCCAATGGCTGCTCCACGAGAAACCGTCAAAATAGTCCCTTCAACTGGCTTCATAACGGCTTTATAAGCAACTTCTACCCCAGATTGGAAGGCTGCTGCAAGCGCTGCTCCATCCAATTCTTCTTTGTCTTTGACACTTTGAGAAAATCCGCGGAACAATTGAGAAGTGATAACTCCTGAGTTCCCACGCGCACCCATCAAGAGACCTTTAGCAAAGATTCCTGCTGCTTCTCCAACAGTTGATGCAGAACGGTCAGATACTTCTTTGGCCCCATTTTCGATGGTCATTCCCATATTAGTCCCTGTATCTCCATCTGGTACAGGAAAGACGTTCAAAGAGTTTACATATTCCGCTTGTTTATTTAAGCGCGTAGCCCCCGCTTGAACCATTTCTTGAAATAAACTTGTAGTAATATTAGCCACGATTATTCTCCCACAATCTTGATATTTTGAATATAGACATTCACAGTATCCGTAGTGATTCCAAGTTGATTTTCCAAACTAAATTTCACACGTTCTTGAATATTTTTTGAGACTTCGCTAATCTTTGTTCCATAGCTCAAAACAGTGTAAACATCAACTGCGATAGTTCCTGCTTCCGTTGTTTTGACAACAACACCTTTAGAGAAGTTTTCTTTCCCTAGGAGGGCTTGGAAATTATCTTTGATCGCATTTTTGCTGGCCATTCCAACCACACCGAAGATCTCAGTAGCGGCACCGCCTACAACAGTTGCGATAACCTCATCAGTCAATTCAATTTGACCGTCCTTTGTATTGATTTTTACTGTCATAATTTCTACCTCAAAAGTATTTTATATTCTATTTTACCATAAAAGAGGTCAACTGTAAAAGGGTAGGGACTATTCTTCACCCGCTGTGACAGCTGTCTCTAGAGAAAAAGAAAAGGGAGTGGGAAAGAACTCCGATTCGTTCAAAAGAGTTCGTATTCCCACCCCCGCACAGTTGATTAGGAAGTACGAATGTTTCAAACATGAGTAGTTCCAATCAACCACTGCGTCATACTACTATTCCTATCAAAAAGCGAAGGCTGGACACTTTATGCCCAGCCTTCTTTCTTTATTAAACGCGTTCTACTTTACCAGATTTCAATGCACGAGCTGAAGCCCAAACTTTTTTAGGTTTACCATCGATAAGGACAGTTACTTTTTGAAGGTTTGGTTTTACGGCACGTTTTGTTTGGTTCATAGCGTGTGAACGGTTGTTACCTGATACAGTCTTACGACCTGTGAAATAACATACTTTAGCCATTTCTGTGTTTCCTCCTATTAGATCTAATATAACGGATGTGCTAGCACCACATACCGTACTATATTACCAAAAAAAATCTCTCTTGGCAAGCTTTTGGCCAAAGTTTTTCATTTCCGACTTAAGAAAACGAATTCGCTCCGACATAGATAATTTCCAGATTTCCTAAGGAAACATCGCCCGTAATGTAGAAATCCTTGCTTGTCAGAGCACTTGGATTTTCCTGATGTTGGATCGCTGAGAGGGAATTATCCACATGAACATGGACACGCCAATCACTTGGTACATAGAGGCTCAAACTTCCAAGGGAAACATCGACAACAAACTGAGCAGATGGACCCTCGATGCGGCAATTGTCAAAATACACCGATGCTTCGCCCATACTCACATCTGCACTTCCGCGGGTAAAGTGTTGGTCATTGAGATATTTTGTCACTGTTGAAAAAGTGACATCAATGTCATTGCCATCCGACTTACTCATGGACCCAGCAGAATAGGAAGCTAGGCGGGCTTTTGTTTTCTTAGAGGGTTTAAACAAAATGTTGAGCCCAATCACAGCGAGAATTGAGGAAAGGATGACAACTGAATTTGAAATTGGGAGGAAATGGTATTGCCCATTGAGACAAAAGAGGGCTAAAAGTCCATAGATGAAGCCCCAACCAAAATGGCGTTTTAAGAAACTAGAGAGGGACAGGACGGCAAGCAAGGTAACCCAAGCTAAGGTCCAGATGCTGATGTCCCATTTTACAAAATAGCCCTGTAAAAGGATTAAGGCTGCTAAAAGGATTAAGAATACTCCGATTAATTTTTTTCTCATGATATTACCTCATTTCATTTAGTCGTTCTTTTAAGAGTTGATAGTAGCGTCTGGATACGTGAACCTGCTTATGGGTCTGATAGAAATTGACCGTGCTGGTTCCTGAAAAAGACTTTTCCAGAGAATAGATCTGCTTGGCGTTGACAATGGTGGATTTGGATATCCGACAAAAGGCGATGGGAAGCAGCTCCTCCAACTCATAGAGCTTCTGCTTGACCTCATAGGCTTCGTCCTTGGTGTGCCCAAAAATCTTCTCCCCGTCCGTCTCAAAAAAGAGGATCGATGCCACATCCAGAAAATACTCACTTCGATCCTTGTAAAAGGCCAAAGGAGCAACCTTTTGTTCGAGGATTCTCTCTTGCAGCTGGGTCAACTCCGGGGTCAAGCGCGGAGCTCGAATCAAGATCTCAGGCTCATCCATTGATGGATCCAATTCGATTCTAACTTTCATAAAACTCCTTTCCCAACGTTTTGATAGTACCATTATAACAGCTGTTGAAAACAAAACAAGAGCTTTTCAGTAAGTGGCACGTTTTCCCCATCAAGAGGTAGCTTTTGAGAAGTAAAGAGGCTGGGACAAAAGTCCTAGCCTCTCAATTGTCTTTGGATTGTCGAGCAAGACGCAGTGGTTGAGTGGGCTCTACTACGCTGATTTCATCAGCTTTTATAGCCCTACTCAACTGTGCGGAGGTGGGACGACGAAATCGAATTCTAACGAATGACCGATTTCTGTCCCACTCTCTTTCTTTATTTGTTGCTTTCCTTATCCGGTAAAAGAAAACTAAGACCCACACAAGCAAGGACACCCGCTGTGATCACTAAGCCATTTGAAACCGGCAAGAGATCGTAGATCGCGTTTGCAATCATCAGAGCAATTAAAGCACAGATGACACTTGCCTTGTAGTCCTGTTTCATCAGATTTTCAAGAGTAAAGAAAGCAAATAAGAGAACGGGGAATAAAGGCCAGATATTCACATCAAGCTTTGGAAAGCCAACCATTCCCATTATAACAACCGCAAGAGCTGCCAGAATAAAACCAAGTCCAAGTAATTTTTTCATCATCGTATACCTCTTTTTCATTAATTGGAAGTATTGCTTCCTTTGATGATTCTATGATAGCAGAGAGCCCCTATGGAGACAAGGACTTTTGACTAAGCGGTCAAAAATGGCGCCTATGCGGTCAAAAAAAGAGCGAGACAGAACGAATCGGTTATCACCATCATTCGTCGTCTCGCTCCTTCAAAGCCGTTTCTTCCTATGCCGATTGCAGGGATCGAACCTGTGACCTACGCGTTACGAGTGCGTTGCTCTACCAACTGAGCTAAATCGGCGATTACCTTCTTAGTATAGCACTCTGAGAATAGATGTCAAGAAATTTTCATCTCCATTAGAAAAAGCCTTTCCTGAGATAAGGCTTTGAGATTCTTCCTTTTACGAACCCGCACTTTCGTAGGCATCTAAGCCCTTGTCCCATAGTTTCAAAGAAATGACAAAGAAGACAAGGGAAATTAGAATCAAACCACCAATGTTGAAGAGCCCGTCTTTATCCTGCAAGAAATAGCTGGCAGGATAGTAGGCCGTAAAGGCGAAAGGTACAATAAAGCTAATTAACCAACGAAGGAGCGAATTGTAAATGGAAATCGGGTACTTGGCAAAATCATTAAACATATAGAAAATGTAAATCATGGCGCCTGACTGTTTAGTCCAAAAAGCGATACTGGCTGTCGCTATTTTCAAGGAAGTATAAATCAAGGTAGCAAATGGAATACAGACTAGGAAAATCAGGAATTTGGGAAGCGTCCAAGCAATGCTTGATACTGTTGTTCCCAATAGAATGCCACCGACCAAGAGTTCACCCAAGGCATCAATCTGAAAGGTCTCAACGAGGATGTGAAAGAGAGGATTGATAGGACGAGTCAGATACTTGTCAAACTCCCCTTTTCGAACTAGTCGTTGACCTAAAGCCCATAGATTGTCAAAAAAGAGATGATCTAGTCCCTTTGGAATTAAGGAAAATCCATAGATAAAGGCAATTTCTTGAAAAGTCCAACCTTCTAGGGAGGGAATGTGTTGAAAGATGACATTGAGAAACAAGAGGTTCAGGCCTTGAGTCAGAAAGACTCCCAACACACCAACCACAAAATCTACCTTGTATTCCATGATTTGCTTGATGTACTGTCTGATAAAAATCAGATGCATGCGTTGATATTTTTTCATCCTAACCTCCCTGAATGGTGATAAATGACTGGACTCGTTTCCAAATCAACTGAGACAAGCCCACCATCACTATAAGCCAGAAAAGCTGAAGCAAAAGTGCTTGAAGAATCTGACTAGCATCGTATTTCCCAACAATAATCATGACCGGAGTGTAAATTAAGGATGAGAAAGGTAAGAAGGACAGAATATCTGAAATGACCTTTGGAAAGAAAGCCAAGGGAATCAAACTACCAGACATAAAGGCCACTATGGAAGTCTTAAGTAGGTTGGAACCCCAAAGATTTTTAAATACAAAGGCTGAAAATCCAAAGCAGATATTAAAGAAAAAGTTAATCAGATAGGCCAGCGTTAAGCTAAAAAGATAAAGGGTAGTTAGTCCCAGCACTTCTACAATCCCTTGCCCAGATAAGATTTTCATCAAAACAATGACACTTAAAAATGGCAGTCCAACAGAGATAAAAATCAACCACTTGGAACCAAGCTCCGTAAAGAGGTAAGAAGCCGCAAAATGCACTGGTCGCAACAAGCGCATGATAATGGAACCATCCTTGACCTCATCACCAATCATAAAGGAAGAATCCGACCTAGTCAGAAGATTAGTCACAAAACTCATGATGATGTAGAGGGTGATATCTGCCATACTGAAGCCCTGAATCAAAGGCTCCTGGGAGGAATCAAAGACAGCCTTCCATAGATAAAAAGCCACAAAAGCACCCATGACATCGCCAATCCGATAAAGAATAAAGTTGACTCGATAGCTAATCAACTCCTGAATCCCTGCATTGATAAAGGGTTTATAACGTCTCCACAATTTGACCATCTTAGAGCTCCTTTCGATAGAAGCGACGGATAATATCTTCAATATCCGTATCTACCATCTTCAAATCACGGACCTCAAAATCAGATAAGGTTTGCTTGATAATATCGGCCGACTGGTAGCGGGAACTATCGAATTCAATATTGAGAGTATTTCCTTGTCTATCAATGGACATATCAGGCAAGCCCTCATAATGAGAGACTAGATGATTTTGACCTGGCGTCAGGTCAAAGGAGAGAGTCTTCATCTTGCCAAAGGTCTCCTTGAGCTGGCTAACCGTTCCATCAAAAATCTCTTGCCCCTTATCAATCATAAAAATCCGATCACAGAGTTGCTCAATATCACTCAAATCATGAGTAGTCAAGAGAATAGTTGTCTCTTCCTCCTGATTAATCTGGGTAATGGCCCGACGAATGTTGTCCTTGACCGACACATCCAAACCAATAGTCGGTTCATCTAAAAAGAGAACTTTGGGATTGTGAAGCAAGGAAGCCGCAATATCCGCCCGCATCCGTTGACCTAGTGAAAGAGTCCGCACAGGATCCTTGATAAATTCCTTCAAATCCAAAACTTCATTCAAAAAGTCCATGCGCTTATGGAAAAGCGAGTCCGGTACATCATAGATCTCTTTCAAAACCGTGTAGGTCTCTTGCAAAGCCAAATCCCACCATAGCTGGGTGCGTTGTCCGAAAACGACTCCAATATCCTTGACATAATCTTGGCGATTATCCTGGGGAATCTTGCCGTTAATCCGACAAAAGCCAGATGTGGGCTTCAAAATTCCTGTCAGCATTTTGATGGTGGTTGACTTCCCAGCACCATTTGCCCCGATAAATCCTAAAATCTGCCCTTTTGGAACTTCAAAAGTTAAATCCTTGACCGCTTCAAAGGTCTGCTTTTCAGGATGAATAAAGGAGCGCAAGGCTCCCTTTAACCCCGGCTCCTTAACTGTCTTCACAAAATTTTTCCGAAGATGTTGCACTTCTATCATTGCCATATCTATCTCCTAAAATCTGCCTTTTTTTCAACATAAGGAAAGAAAGCCCTAATAACACCCTATTATAGTGCAAATGTCTAAGGAAAACAAGTGTTAATTTATATCGAAAATTTTTATCCCTAAGAAAAGATAAAAAGGTGATGCTGCATCACCTACCTCTACCAAGTTAAGTCTTCAATCATGCTTCTTACTTGTGAATCAAGAGTCTTATCCTTCTTCAGTTCTCCAACCAAAGTCTGAATCTGCCGGACTAGATTTGGATCATTGTCATTATAGCATCGATGAAGCATCCAGATGTTATGCACAGTTGGACTTTTTAGAACTGACTCCAACAATAAATCCTCATAGCCTTGATGATAAAACTTCTCCACAAAGTGTACCAATTCACCTGGAGAACCAAAATCAACTTCTGGGTGGTTAGCAATGAGTTCTAATATGGGAGCAACCAAATCAAAGGGTTGAGGGGAAGCCTCCATGGCATCTACAATCTCGTCTGCCAACTCAAATTCTTGGTCTTCAGTAATTGCATCATGCAAAGCAACTAACATATCATCTTTAGTAAGCATCTGATTCTCCTTTTCAACTGTTCCATATCATTATTCGTTTTCGAACTTTTTCTTCACTCATCAAACCTTGTTTGTAAGTAGTTTTCAAACTCCTTTTGGGATAAATCACTAGGAAGTTCAAACATATACTCATATCCTTCATCACAAAAGGAAACATTCTCTTCAGGTGGAAACCATTTCCGAAGCCAGATGATATAGGAGGCATAATCTTGTAACCTGTTCGTTGAATCAAAGTAATCAATCACAAAAACATTTTTCTTGCTACTCAGTGAACTTTCCAAAGTAAGCTGAGGACTTTGATAATCCCAAGAAAGCGAGTAAGCTTTTTCAGGATTCGTCCTTTCTCTGATCAAAATACCTGGGAATTTTCCTCTCAAAGCAGTACAAAAGGCTTGTAAATCTAGGAATATGGGGCCTTTACTCTCAATAAAGACAAAATCAGCAGTACTCATCAGTCTCTCTCCTTCTTTTTAAAACTGAAAACAGACTTAACCATCAATGGCAAAATTCTCCAGACTCTCAAATGCCTGCCCCTGATAGTCAAAAGAAAAGATATGAATATCATCAAAAGTTTGATCGCAGAAAGTAACGGTTTGTCTTTCTGGCTCGATGATGGGTTTACCCAATTTTTCAGTAGCTTCTTCATCTGTGAAATACCCATAAAATTCTTGTAAATGAGGCAGTATAAATGCAAGAATACGGTAAAGATTTTTATGGTAATTGGCTGCAAGCAACTGAGCTTCCATCTCAAAGTTTCCACTTGGTTTTTCTTCCCAAGCTACAAGAACATCATCTACTTCATGTAGGTAGGCTTGCAAGGACTGATCGAATATCATGGCTATTTTTCCTTCAATTCTATTTGTAATAACAGAAAATAAAATCACATAGATTGAACTAAATGATTACCTAGATGTAACTTTCATAATTCTTTTCACACTCTTATCTTTGTCAACTAGAAAGCAATCTGGAAAAGTCATCTGTCCCCATTTTTTATAATCAAAACTTGAATCAAAATGATTGATTAAGATTCCTAGCAAATTTCCATGAGAACTCAGTAAAATGGTTTTATCTGAATACCTTTCTTCCAAGTCCTCAAATAAATCTAAAATTCTATTTAATGCTTCTCGATTGGACTCGCCTCCAATAAGAGATTTATCTGGATTTTGCCATAAATATTGAATTGTTTTTTCAAACTCAGTATCTTCAATAAATCTTGAGGATAATTTTCGCTCTCGTAACCGATTATCAAGAACTATTTTATCAAATTGAATTGGCGAGCTATTAATCGTTTCAAATGCTCGTTTATAAGGACTAGAAAAATAATAATCAATATTAAAAGAATTCAAAAAATCTAACTGATTAAGAGATGAAAATCCTTTTTCTGACAAAGTTCTATTAAAATCATCACTTGAAAATCTTGAATGAGCATGTCTAAGTAAAATATAAGAATTATTCATAAGTCATTACCTTTCAATTATTATCATCAGTCTCAATGGATTTTTAAGCCCTCAATTATTCTCTAAAAATTCTTTAATACGAGAAACAATAGCATCGCTTTGATAATGATAGAGGTCGTGAGGCGCATCCATATAGTCGACTTGAATATTCGACTGGTCGCTTGCAAATCTCTCTGCATAACGTTGCCACTCTGATTGGCTAAAGGTCGTGCCTTCACCGTTAGAAACCAGGAGTAAGGCTGGAATTTTCGGATTAATGCTAGATGGAACTTTCTTGGCATTTTCCTTTGCCAAACGGGATTCATGAAGCATGGCTTGTGACATCAACTGCTTATATGCTAGTAATTTATATTGTTGTCGTTCAGTTTCAGTCAGAGTTGGATTTTTTATATAAAAGGACTCAGGGAAATAGCGTAATAAGCCAATCTTACTGCTCCAATAGGCCACAGTAAGCAAGGCCTGATTATCCTTTAAATCTTCATAACTCGCTGGCAAGGCCCAATCCAGACCAATCAAAGCCTTCACTTCATTTGGATATTTCTCTTGCCAAGCAAGACTCTCTAAACTAGCCATAGAATGCGAAATAATCACATAAGGACCTGAAACATGAGCTTGCGCCAAAGCTTGACGGGTCTCAGAAAGGACCTCCATCACATCTCTTGAACGATCACTATCTTCACTAAAACCATATCCTGCTCGCTCCACGACAACAACTTTGTATTTTTTGGATAGGGAATCTGATAGATTCTTAAAGTCTAAAATAGGAGAGGCGATACCTGCACCGGAAAGAAAAACGATTGTTTCAGATCCTTCTCCTTTAACAGAGACATTCATTCGATGTCCATTGACTGTAACTTGTTTACCAATGGGTGTTAGAAGCTTACTTTCATTTCGTAAACTAAATTGATGAAAAACAAATGTAGCACCTAAAAAGAGCAGGAGAAAGCCACAAACGATCCAGCTAAACTGTTTAAATTTTTTCATAGGCATATTGTACAAAAATTAAATCCCGGAAGCAACTTTTCCCATACAAAAAAACAAGATCCACATGGGACCTTGCTTTCCTGTTTTCAATTAAGCTTTGCCTTCTGAACCGAATACGTCGATACGTTCTTCAACAGCTGCTGTAATTGCTTCGAAACCTGGTTTCAAGAATTTACGTGGGTCGAAGAGTTTCTTCTTATCGTATTCTGCTTCGTTTGCATCGTATTCACGTACGAATTGACGAGTAGCATTTGCAAATGCGATTTGGCATTCAGTGTTAACGTTAACTTTTGCAACACCAAGTTTGATAGCTGCTTGGATTTGATCGTCAGGGATACCTGATCCACCGTGCAATACGATTGGGAATCCTGGAACAGCTTCAGTCAATTTTTGCAAGTGGTCAAGGTGAAGACCTTTCCAGTTTGCTGGGTAAGGACCGTGGATGTTACCGATACCTGCAGCCAAGAAGTCGATTCCTGTAGCAACCATTGCTTTAGCGTCTTCGATTGGTGCCAATTCACCGTCACCGATGATACCGTCTTCTTCACCACCGATAGTACCAACTTCAGCTTCTACTGAGATACCTTTAGCATGAGCTTTTTCAACGACATCTTTCGCCAATTTAAGGTTTTCTTCAACTGGAAGGTGTGAACCGTCAAACATGATTGAAGTGTAACCAGCTTCGATACATTCAAGAGCATCGTCGTAGTGACCATGGTCAAGGTGAATAGCAACTGGTACAGTAATACCCATTGATTCTACAAGGTTTTCAATAAGGGCTTTACATACTTTGTAACCACCCATGTATTTAGCAGCACCCATAGAAGTTTGGATAAGTACTGGAGCTTTCTTAGCTTCTGCTGCACGCAAGATAGCTTGAGTCCACTCAAGGTTGTTTGTGTTAAATCCACCAACTGCATAACCATTGTCACGAGCTGCTTGGACAAATTTTTCTGCTGAAACGATTGCCATTTGTTATAGGCCTCCTATAAATTTTTGTGGGGTTAATCCCACTTACATTGTTTATTTTATCACTTTTTAGATGAAATTGCTAGCTTTTCCTGTAGCTTTAAGCGATTTCTTCCGATAAATAGGACGGAATCTCCTATCTCCTAAGACTCTCATCCTAGCAAACAAGTAAAAGAAGCTGGGACAAAAGTCCTAGCCTCTCAATTATTTTTAGATTGTCGAGCAAGACGCAGTGGTTGAGTGGGCTCTACTACGCTGATTTCATCAGCTTTTACAGCCCTACTCAACTGTGCGGAGGTGGGACGACGAAATCGAATTCTAACGAATTACCGATTTCTGTCCCACTCTCAATTCTCTTCTTTAAAATTTTTTAGTGAAAGGAGAAAGGCAATCCCGCAAATCACAAGGGATACCGCTGCAACCCATTGAGAATAGAAATAAGCAGCAAATAACTGACTGTCGGTAAATATTTTTCCAAGAAGTCCGTTTAGCACTCCCTCAAGAAAGGGAATATTCTCACACACTGCAAGGATTGACGCAAGAAAGAGTATACTGCCTGCTATCAGAAAAAGATGAAGAATCCATTTTTTGATTCTTTTTTCATCTCTGAGCAGATACTTAGAAGCAATCGCCACTAAAAAAATGAAAACATTCCATATGTTTAAGGCGATAAAATATCTAAAAGTATCCTTGTATGCGCCTATCCCCATCGCTAAAATCAGGATAGGACCGAAAAAATTAATGGCACTTCCCAATAGTACAAAAAGGCCATCGGCCAATACCAGATCCTTTTTCTTCATGTTCTCACCTCATCTCACACCTATTCTATCATAAAGTTTTGAAAAACAAAAAAAGACAGCCGAAGCTGTCTTGATTATCCGATGCGGAGAGAGGGACTTGAACCCTCACGACCTAAAGCGGTCACAGGATCCTTAGTCCTGCGCGTCTGCCAATTCCGCCATCCCCGCGATTGAGTACTTTACTAGTATATCAATCATCCACATGTTTGTCAAGATTTTTTTCAAACTTTTTTCAATGTTTGTTATTTCTTCACAAAAGGGATCAGGTCACGAAACCTGACCCTTGATTCTTATTTGCTATCGTGATTTTCAACGGCCGCTGTGATAAAGGCTGTGTAAAGTCCTTCTGGGCGGTTTGGTCGACTTGACAATTCTGGGTGGTATTGGCAAGCGACAAAGAATTTGTTGTCTGGTATTTCAACAATTTCGACCAAACGGTTGTCTGGTGAAACGCCTGAGAAGACAAAACCTGCTTCTTCGAACTGCTCTCGGAAGGCATTGTTAAACTCATAGCGGTGACGATGGCGGCGTTGCACTACTTCTTGATGGTCATAGGCTGCTGCTGCTTTCGATCCTCGCTTGAGCTTCGATGGGTAGAGTCCTAAACGAAGGGTTCCTCCCATGTCTTCCACATTGATTTGGTCCCGCATGATATCGATAATCGGGTACTTGGTTTCTGGATCCAATTCAGATGAATTAGCCCCCTCCAAGCCTAAGACATGACGGGCAAACTCGATACAGGTCAACTGCATACCGAGACAGACCCCTAACATTGGCACATCCTGTTCACGCGCATACTTGATGGCTTGAATTTTTCCTTCTGTTCCCCGTTGACCAAAACCACCTGGGACAATGATCCCATCCGCATCTCCAAGGAGTTCTGCCACATTTTCAGCTGTCACATCATTGGCATTGACCCAATTAATCTTGACTTCTGCATCATTGGCATACCCTGAGTGCTTCAAGGCCTCAACGACAGAAATGTAGGCATCTTGCAATTCTACGTATTTTCCAACCAAGGAAATCTTGACCTGCTTCTTGAGGTTCATGACCTTGTCGACCATTGCAGACCATTCTGTCATATCTGCTGCAGGAACATCCAATTTCAAATGGTCACAAACGATTTGGTCCATATTTTGTGCTTGCAAGTTCAATGGGATTTGGTATAAATGTTCCACATCAAGTGACTCGATGACAGCTTCTGGTGCGACATCACAGAATTGAGCCAACTTGTTCTTAATTCCTTGACCAGCTGGTTTTTCTGTACGGATGACCAACATATTTGGTTGAATTCCAAGACCACGCAATTCTTTCACAGAGTGTTGGGTCGGCTTGGTTTTCATTTCTCCCGCAGCCTTCAAGTAAGGTAGAAGAGTGGTGTGGATGTACATAACGTTTTCAGCACCGACATCTGCCTTCATTTGACGAAGAGCTTCAAGGAAAGGAAGGGACTCAATGTCTCCAACTGTTCCCCCGACTTCTGTGATGATGACATCTGAATCCGTCGTCGTCGCTGCTCGTTTGATCTTTTCTTTCAAGGCATCTGTAATATGAGGAATCACCTGTACAGTCGCACCCAAGTATTCTCCACGACGTTCCTTGCGAAGGACTTCGCTATAAATTTTCCCTGTTGTCACATTTGAATACTTATTCAGATTGATATCAATGAAGCGTTCATAGTGACCAAGGTCCAAGTCTGTCTCTGCGCCATCGTCTGTGACAAATACTTCCCCGTGTTGGTAAGGACTCATTGTCCCTGGGTCAATATTGATATAAGGGTCAAATTTTTGGATAGTCACTTTCAATCCACGATTTTTGAGCAAGCGACCAAGACTTGCTGCGACAATCCCTTTTCCGATGGATGATACGACACCACCCGTGACAAAAATATATTTTGTTGACATGTGCTTTCCTCTTCTTCTAATGTTGTAGAGGCCATTCCTCTTTGCAGAAAAAACAAAAATAGCTCCCTAATCCTTAGGGAGCTCCGACCTCAAAATGAGGTGCCCGAACAATATCTTACCGCAAATGGTCTACTTTGTCAAATTGAAAATTTCATGAAAATAATGTTCGCTGTTTACACGACCTTTTCCACTCCATTTTGTGTGACGAGAAATTTCTCAAATTGAAGTTGAGGAATGCAAAGAGCAAGGTCCTTGTGGATTCGTTCTAGCGCTTCTAAACGCATCTCGACTGACGTCTCGGCATTTCCTTGGATGACAAAGAGGGCGTTTTGCGTGGTCTCCTCAAATTTGTAATGGTCACTATCGCGTACATCCAACCAAGCCAGAACTCCTTTTTGATCCCGGTAGACAGGATCTGTCGGTGCGACATGTTTTTCGCTAGAAAGGATCGGGAGGAAGATATCGTCTCTTTGACTCACTGTAAATTCAATCGGTCCCTCAATCTTATCTAGGTCATGTCCTCCGATCGCGAGAAAAGACTTCAGAGATTCGACATTATAGATATCAATGATGCTATTGATCTGAGGAAGAGCACCTCGATGCTGGATGTTTCGGATAAGAGCTAGGACTGTTGGTGGATTTTTCTTGATGCTACGCCCTACTTTTTGCAAGAGGTCTGTATACCCTTTGATGACAGGAGATGCCACTACTTCTTCTATCTGACACTGGAGCGCCCATTGTTCAAGCTCTTTCTTCTTTTCAAGAAAAGAAGGGGGCAAAACTGCTTGGGGATCCACATTTCTAGCAATTCCGACCACAACTGTATCAATACCAAGAGCTACTAAACTTTGATCTAAACGAAAGTCCATCTGGAACACCTCCTATTGGGAAACCTTACACGTTTATCATACGACATTTCATCACTTTTTTCAATGCAAACAAAAAGAGAGTGGGACAGAAATCGGTCATTCGTTAGAATTCGATTTCGTCGTCCCACCTCCGCACAGTTGAGTAGGGCTGTAAAAGCTGATGAAATCAGCGTAGTAGAGCCCACTCAACCACTGCGTCTTGCTCGACAATCCAAAAACAATTGAGAGGCTAGGACTTTTGTCCCAGCCTCTTCTTATGATTTATTCTTCTTCCTCGTCTTCAGAATCCTCTTCTTCGTCGTCTTCTTCGCTTAATTCAACTTCCTCACCCAAATCATCTGGTACGATTTCATTGATTTCAGCATCGTAAGCTTCGACTTCACTCTTTTCATCGTCTGGATTTTCTTCATCATATGAAAGAGCTGGATCTGCTTCGTAAACTTCTTCGTCTTCTGGATCGTCGTCGTTGTAGTCGATCGCATCTTCGTCTCCATCCATAAAGGCATTGACACGTTTTTTCTTCCGTTTCTTAGGAGTTTCATCTTCGTCTGTTTCTTCAAGAGCGATGATTTCTTCGTCAACTTCATCGATGGCATACCATGAACGAAGACCCCATTTGTTATCTCCAAGTGGGATAAAGCTTCCATCTACATTCAATTCTGTGTAGAACAATGGAAGAGCTTCACGGATCTCGCTGTTTGATTTTTCAAGGTAAATTTGAATTTCATTTACAAGATCGCTAAAGTACATTTCATGGTCACGTCCGCGTAATTCCAAAATCGCACGCGCCACTTCAATCATAGAAAGTTCACTTTTTTCTTGTCCAGCAAATACTTCTAATTCCAAGGGTAAATCTCCTTATGTTTCATTTCCTAAATGGAGAAGGATCCGGTCTTAAACCTCATCCTATCCTCAATGATAGATTGAAAACTTCTCGCCACTAAATCTATCACGCATTTTATCGTTACACTCTATTGTACGATAAATTTCCCCTTTCGTCAAAGGAAAATTCCAGGATTCTCCATGAAATCAAAAAAAGAAGAGCCTCACGGCTCTTCTTTTTTATCTAAATTATTTTACTTTTGCTGTGCTTGTGATCACGTTCACTGCTTTCTTCACTGTGATGTCATGTTTCAACATTTCTGGTGAAAGAAGGTTGCGAACTTGTTCAACTGGCATGTTGTAATCTGCTCCCAATTGTTCGATTTCAGCGTTGATTTCTTCTTCAGTTGCTTCGAAGCCTTCTGCTTTCGCTACTGCTTCAACCACAAGGTTTGTCTTCGTACGGCTTTCAGCTTCTGCTTCGTATTGTTTGTGAAGATCTTCTTGAGTTGTTCCAGTGATTTGGAAGTACATTTCAGGTGAGATACCTTGACGTTGCATGTTTCCAAGGAACTCGTTGATTGAACGGTGTACTTCTTCGTGGATCATTTCTTCTGGAAGGTCAACGATTTCAGCGTTTTCAACTGCAAGATCGATTGCTGCTGCTTCTACTGCATCGTTGTATGCTTCTTCTTTAGCTGCTGCCAATTCTTTGCGGTATTTTTCTTTCAATTCGTCAAGAGTTTCAACTTCTTCGTCGATGTCTTTTGCCAATTCATCGTCAAGAGCTGGTACTTCTTTTGCTTTTACTTCGTGGATAGTTGTCACGAATTTCGCTTCTTTACCTGCAAGGTCAGCTGCTTGGTAGTCTTCTGGGAATGTTACGATCACATCAACTGTTTCACCAGCAGAGTGTCCAACCAATTGGTCTTCGAAACCTGGGATGAATTGACCTGAACCAAGTCCAAGTGAGAAGTTATCACCTTTACCACCGTCGAATTCAACACCGTCGATAGAACCTACGAAGTCGATCACAACTGTGTCACCTTCTGCTGCAGCACCTTCTTTAACAACCAATTCAGCCAAGTTGTTGCGTTCGCGTTCGATACGAGCATCCACATCAGCGTCTGTTACTTCTTTAGAAACTTCTACTGATACTTCAAGGTCTTTGTAAGCACCCAATTTTACTTCAGGTTTTGTTACAACAGCTGCTGTCAATGTCCAGTCTTGACCTTTTTCCATAGATACAACATCGAAAGTTGGTTGTGCTACAACTTCGATTCCAGCTTCTTTAACAGCTGCTTCATATGCTGCTGGAAGAAGATCGTTCAAAGCATCTTGGTAAAGAGCTTCTTCACCAAAACGTTGGTTGAAGATTGGACGTGGAATATGACCTTTACGGAATCCAGGTACGTTCAAAGTTTTCTTAACTGACTCAAACACACGGTCCAAAGCAGGTTTGATTTGCTCTTGGCTGATTGTGAAAGTCAATACACCGTGGTTAGTTTCTTTGTTTTCAAATGATACAGACATTCTGTCTCTCCTTAAAATAATATAGTCATTCCTTATAATTTTACCACAAAACTTTGAAATTGCAAGTTTTAAAACGTTTTTGCCTCTCTTTTCATCCAAAAAAACTAGCCCTTAAAAGCTAGTTCTGATTATGATTTTCGGATGGGATCATCGAGGTAAAGAGCACGGGCGCCACCGATCAATTTTGGCCGACTGGCGAGGGCCGTGACATGGGCTCCACCTAGTTCACGCAAGATAGGGCGAATTGGAACTTGCACGTGTTTGACGTGCATCCCCACCGAGGTATCTCCGATGTCTAACCCGGCTTGGGCTGTGATAAATTCCACTTCAACAGGATCCTTAAAATACTTGAAAGCAGCGAGTTGTCCAGCTCCTCCTGCATGGAGACTTGGAAGGACATTGACGATTTCTAGCTCCTTCTTATCTGCCAATTCTCTTTCGACCACCAAGGCGCGATTGAGATGCTCACATCCTTGTACCGCCAGATAAATCCCTCTTGGATTCAACTCATCTAGTAAGGTCTGGACAATAGCTTCAGCAATATCGATGTTGGAGGCCTTTCCAATTTGCCCTCCTGCAACTTCGCTTGAAGACATCCCGAGGACTAGAATCTGTCCTTGGCGGAGACGGCTTTTTGCCAAGACATCTACCAAGATTTCTTTTGTATCCTTCTTCAGTTGCTCCAGATCCATGAATTAGCTTCCTTTCTTTTGAAATGCATAATAGACCACATAGCCTAAAGCCATTCCAACAAAATTCTGAGCGAGATTATTCGGAATGTCCGAGATAGCAGCACCCCAGCCATTGCCTAAAAAGAGAGCGGAAGCTAGTGCGTAACCGCCTACCATGACGACTGTCGCAAGGAGCAAGCCTAGGTAACGAGCTTTTCCCTTGAAGCCAGCGAAATAGCCTTGTCCCCCGTGAAAGAGGAGGCTAAAGAACATCCACTGAGGATAGCCTGAAATCAGATCCAATAAGAAGGCTCCGACACCACCTACAATCGCACCTTCCTTGCGCCCAAAATAGAAGGCTGTGAAATACACTCCAAGATCTAGCAGGGTGACGATCCCTGTCGGAGTTGGAAGTTTGGTATAGTAGCCAAGTACAACTGTCAAGGCTGTCAAAATAGAGAGGCGGGCAATGAGTTGAGTTCGATTAGATGTCATATTGTACTACTCCATATTGGTCTGAATGTTGAATCGCTTGGAAAACAAAGTCTTTAGAGGCTTTAACAGCTTCAAGTGGAGATTTCCCTTGCACCAACTGGCTGGAAATGCTCGACGCAAAGGTACAACCAGCTCCTGTATTGTTCTTTTCTAAGACTGGCTCTTCAATGACGGTGAAGTCTGTCCCATCATAAAAGACATCGATGGCCTTTTCTTTATTGAGACGATTGCCTCCTTTGACCACGACATTCGCTGCTCCTAATTCGTGGAGTTTGCGCGCTGCCTCCTTCATATCGTCGAGCGATTGAATCTTGCTTTGGGTCAAGATCTCAGCTTCTGGCAAGTTCGGCGTGATGATCGTCACATAAGGGAAGAACTTAATCAATTCGTCTCGAAGAGCTGAAACTTCTACATCATGGCTTTCCTTGCAGACCAAGACAGGATCTAGTACCACAGGGATCTCCGCATGGGCTTTTACATAGTCCAAGGCCAAGTCTGCCACTTCAACATTTGGCAAAAGACCGAGTTTAATAGCAGAGAAAGGAACATCTTTGAGGGAGTTGAGCTGCTGCGCAAAGGTCGTCGGATCCACCGGAATCACTTCAAAACCGTGCTCCGTCATAGCGGTCAAACAAGTCACCGCTACAAAACCATGCTGTTTGTTGGTCGTATAGGTTGCAAGGTCTGCGTGAAGACCTCCCCCACTAAAAATATCATTTCCTGAAATAGCTAGAATCAATTCATTACTCATAACGGATCTCCTTTAAATATAAGCCATTTGGCGCTGCTGTAGGACCTGCTAGATTGCGGTCCTTCTTTTCTAAAATTAGATCGATCTGCTCGATCGGCATCCGATCATTTCCAATCTTCAACAAAGTTCCCACCATATTGCGGATTTGCTTGTAGAGAAAACCATTGCCCGAAAAGGTAAAGACAAGGCTATGATGCTCTGCATCCTCGACCAAGCGAGCCTCTGTAATCGTACGAACCTTGTCTTCCACACTGGTTCCCGAAGCGGTGAAACCGGTGAAATCATGGGTTCCCTCCAACTTTTGGATGGCTACTTGCATCTTTTCCACATCCAAAGGATAAGGATAGTGGGTGGCATAGTGGCGCATCATGGGGTTCTTGGGACGACCATAATCCACGATGAATTCATAGGTCTTGCTGTGCTTCTTGTAGCGTGAGTGAAAGTCATCTGCTACTTGCTCTACTCGGATGAAATCAATATCCTCTGGGGTTTGGGTATCGAGGGCAAAGCGAAGCTTTTCCTCGTCCCGCGCTTGAGGGAGATCAAAATGAATCACCTGCCCAAGAGCATGGACACCGGAATCCGTTCGCCCCGCTCCATGGATGGTCACAGGATTTCCTTGATTGAGACGCGTCAAGGTCTTCTCGATTTCCTCTTGCACACTGCGGGCATGCGGTTGACGTTGAAACCCTGCAAACAAGGTACCGTCATATGAAATGGTTGCTTTGTATCGTGTCATGGTTTTATTTTAACAGGATATAGAAGGGGTTACAAGAGTGAAAAACCCAAACTGTCCGGGTACAGTTTTGCAAGCA
>NZ_JAPVYY010000011.1:0-48780 GCF_041432105.1 Streptococcus sp. 27098_8_148
GTGTTACATGATCCCGTTCTTTCCTGTCGGTAGGTTAATCCCTGCTTCCATCAAGGCATCATGGTAGAGTTTATAGTAGGTATGATAGACAGTCGTCTGGGTTCCATTTTGCGCAGTCATAGCAATTCGGAAGGAATAACGACCATTTTTTTCGATCTGTGGGCCTAAAATCGTAGGACCTGTCAACACCTCTGGGTGTTTATCTTGTTCAGACTGATTGACCTGAGCAATCACCTGATAGATCTTGTCGAGATCGGTATTTGCGTCTAGCGGAATATCGATCAGCACGCGCATATCGCCGCGTGAGAGATTGCTGACGACGGTGATATTGCGATTCGGAACAAAGTGGAGAGTCCCATCAAAGTCCCGTACCTGGGTCGTCCGAATCCCGACACTGCTGACGATGCCGGCAATATTAATAGACCCATTCGTGAGACGAACATTGTCACCCACGTCCAGCTGGCGTTCTAAAAGGATGAAGAAACCATTGACCAAATCGGAAAGAAAGCCCTGGGCTCCCATCCCAATCGCCACCCCAGCAATCCCAGCACCAGCCAAGAGACTAGAGACCGGAAGACCCAGAATCGATAAAATCCAGTAGATCAAGATGAAATACAAACAATAGTTTAAGAGGCTCTCAACCAAACGGAGAATCGTTTTTTTACGGGCTTCATCCTGCACCGTATACTTAAAGGAAGGGGTTAATATCCGCTTGACCAGGCTATGGATGGCCTTTTTAGCGATAAAAAATAAGAGAAAGATAAAAATTAGAGAGATACATTTTGATATCAGATCATCAAAAATCTTCGTCCAGTCTATTTTACTGAAATAACGTTGGAAAGCTTGACTCATTTATTCGGGCCTTTCTACCAAAGAATAGTATAATTATATCAAATATTCGGAAATAAGGCTATTTTTTGAAAATTTCATTGCTTTCCCCCCTAACTATCGTATAATATTCCTTAATTATTTTTTAAGGAGGTCCTACATGATTCATCGATTGATTACAACTTGGAATAAAACCAACCTTATGAAAAGGATCGCAATCGGGATTGTACTTGGAGTCATCCTAGCACTTATCTTCCCGAAAGCAACTGGCATTGGACTCTTAGGAGAGTTCTTTGTTGGGGGGCTCCGTGCGATCGCACCCCTTCTGGTCTTTGCGCTCGTCGCAAATGCCCTCTCCCAACACCAAAAAGGGACAGAGACCAATATGAAAAAGGTCATCGTCCTCTATCTCCTAGGAACCTTTGCTGCTGCCTTCGTCGCTGTTTTGGTCAATTACATTTTCCCTATCACCATTACCCTAACTGGAAAGGCTGCTGAAGGATCCTCTCCAAACGGGATTGGCGAAGTGATCAGTAACCTCTTGCTCAAGATCGTCGACAACCCGGTCAACGCCTTGCAGCAAGCCAACTACATTGGGATCCTTTCTTGGGCAACCGTCTTTGGGATTGCCATGAGAGAGGCGAGTGAACACAGTAAAGACCTCCTGCAACCCCTAGCAGACATCACTTCAAAAATCGTTGAGTGGATTATCAACCTAGCTCCATTTGGGATCTTAGGCTTGGTCTTCACGACCATCGCTGGCCAAGGACTCAGTGCCCTTAGTAACTACGGGATTCTCTTACTTGTTTTGGTTGGTACCATGGCTTTTGTAGCCCTGGTCATCAATCCATTGATCGTCTTTTTCATGATCCGCAAGAACCCTTATCCCCTAGTTTTTAAATGCCTCCGTGTCAGTGGGGTAACAGCCTTCTTCACTCGAAGTTCTGCAGCCAATATCCCTGTCAATATGCGTCTCTGTGAAGAGTTGGGGCTGAATCCAGACACCTATTCTGTCTCCATTCCACTTGGTTCAACTGTAAACATGGCAGGCGCAGCCGTGACGATCAATATTTTGACGCTAGCTGCTGCCAATACCTTGCACATTCAGGTTGACTTTGGAACGGCGCTCATCCTGAGTGTCGTAGCGGCTATCTCTGCTTGTGGAGCATCCGGAGTTGCGGGAGGATCTCTCCTTCTCATCCCTGTTGCTTGTAGCCTCTTTGGCATCACCAATGATTTGGCCATGCAAGTCGTCAGCGTCGGCTTTATCATCGGGGTCATCCAAGACTCTTGTGAAACAGCCCTCAACTCTTCGACAGATGCACTCTTCACTGCCATCGCCGAAATGAGCAGCTGGCCAAAAGAAAAACGCTATTAAATGAGCCTATCTCAAATAGACAAGAAAACCCAGATCTCGCGATCTGGGTTTTCTTATTTCTTAAAGTATTGTTTGCTTTCTTTGATGATGACAGGGGAGAGAGCTAAAAGGGCGATCAGGTTGGGCAAAGCCATCAGCCCATTCACAATATCCGCGATCACCCAGACCAGATCCAGCTTAAGGAAGCCTCCTAGTCCAACCATAAAAACAAAGAAGGTCCGATAGAGGTTGATATGTTTAACACCAAATAGGAATTCAAAACACCGCTCTCCGTAATAAGACGATCCAAGAATAGTCGTGGTCGCAAAAAGCACCAAGCATAGCGTTAGAATGATACCTCCGACTGGACCAAAGACGCCTGTAAACGTATCCTGAGTCAGGGTGCTAGTGCTGCCCTTAGCCATCCACTCACCTGAAACCAAGAGTGAAAGTCCTGTCAAACTACAGATGATAATGGTATCAATAAAGGTTCCTGTCATGGAGATCAAACCTTGCTCGACGGGCTCATTGGTCTTCGCTGCGGCGGCTGCAATGGGTGCAGATCCGAGACCAGATTCATTAGAGAAAACCCCACGCGCCACCCCTTTTTGGATAGCCATTTTGACCGTTGCTCCTGCGAAACCTCCCATGGCTGCAGTTCCTGTGAAAGCACCTGAAAAGACTGCTTTTAAGGCTGGAAGCAATTGGTCCAGATGCAAGACAATAATCGTGATAGTCGCAAAGATATAGGCAGCAGCCATAAAAGGAACCACTTTTTCAGAGACTTTGGAAATCCAGTGAATCCCTCCAAAGATGATGGTCGAAACCACCAGAGCAATTACTACACTAGCCACTTCTGGAGCTGTTCCAAAACTGGCCTGAAGGGATCCCGTAATGGAATTAACCTGGGTCATGGTTCCGATCCCAAAGAGGGCCACCAGCACTCCTGCAACCGCAAAGAAAATAGCCAGCGGTCGCCACTTCTCTCCCATCCCGTGAAGAATGTAGTACATGGGACCACCCGAGATATGACCGTTGTCATCCTTGGTCCGATAACGAATGGCTAAGAGCCCTTCTGCATACTTGGTCGCCATTCCAAAGAAGGCTGCCATCCACATCCAAAAGAGGGCACCTGGGCCACCTGTCTGAATCGCTGTAGCCACCCCTACAATATTCCCCGTCCCTACAGTAGCCGCTAGAGCTGTCGCAAGGGCTCCGAAACTCGAGATATCCCCGTGTCCCTCATCTTCTGTAAAGATCAGGTGAAAAGCTTTTGGAAGGTAGCGTATTTGAAGCAAACCCAAGCGAAGGGTTAGGTAGATCCCTGTTCCCACCAAGAGCACCAACAGCGGGGCGCCCCATACTAGATTATCGAGCTGCTGAAAAAACTGCAATACATGGTCCATTTTCTGTCTCCTTTTTCATCGACCGCTCGACAGAAAAGAGAAAAAGAAAGAGCACATGTCAAACATGTACTCTGGTCCTGCTTAAAATAGGGGCTTTCCCTATCTTTCGCTCTGTCCTTTTACCTGAGAGTTTGAGTAGATGCATCCTCTACCTTGCCCCTTCGGTGCCATTTCTGGTCTCTCCAGAGTTCCGTCCATTCACAGTCACTCACGCTCCTGCAAACTTCATTCGGTCGTATGTAATTTTCTCTATTTTAATCGATTTTCAAAAGTTTGTCAATCGTTTCTGAAAATATCTTGTAAACTACCTGAAAATACACAGTTTTTAATCACTCAAGGAGAAGTGATTGGTCATGAGGTTGCTAGCATCGAGCAAAATCTTGTCCAAGAGTTGATCTGTCGCTTCCTGGATTTGATCACTCATAGCTTGGTTTTCCGCCTCAAAATCAACGGTCTCACCTGCTGCAAGTGCACGATCGACTTTATTGATGCGCGCATGTCCCCAGGCCATTGTCGTTTCTTGGTAATCATCCAAATCACCAACATGGTGAGCATAGTGTGGATCTGCTAGTCCTGCAATAATCCGGTTGGCCCAGTAGAAGGAATCCGTTGTTACCTTAGCCGTTGTATTGGCAAAGTAGTCTGGCGTTGTATCCACTTGGGTAAAGAAAGGAACGGCTGTATTATAAGGCATGGAGCCATAAGAAATCCATTGGATACCTGTAGTTTCTTGTGGTTTATTGGGACGCAATTGCAGAATCGCTGTCTGGCTGGTCCGGTTGATCCCGATCGTCCGGAAGGTCCGCTGACTCACGTGATCTCCTTCAGGGCCATAGGGATCGTAGATAGTGTCTTGGTAGTGGTTGCTCAAGACATATTTGACATCTTCAATCGTCACCTTGCGATAGGGTTTTTGACACCAAGGAATCTCAAAGCTCCGTGGATCCTGCTCGATTTCAGGATTGAGGAAACGCTGGATGGCCCAAGCCCGCGGTGTATTGTAGTGACGGTCCTTGTCTTTTTGGCTACCAAAGGCATAGCGTGGATTAAAACCTTTCCCTTCTTGATCCAGAATTAAATGGTGCTCTGTGACAAAATGTTCAAGATCTGGGTCACAAAGAAACTCATCGGGATTGCCAAATTCAAAATAATCACTTCCCAGTTGGTTCGGGTTGGTCACATAGGCATCGTCAGGGACACGGCGCGCCATCCAGTGGTGACCTCCGATGGTTTCCAACCACCAGATTTCATTCACATCTGAAATGGCGATCCCGTTAGACTCATAAGTTCCGTACTCTTCCAAAATCTTTCCGAGACGCAAGACCCCTTCGCGGGCAGTCTTGACATAAGGCAAGACCAAGGTCAGCATGTCTTCCTCACCGATACCACTCTCTACAAGAGGATCTGCCCCTAGCACACGGCTATTGGTCGTAATAGTCTCTGTCTCACTCATGGCTACATTATAGACATTGATCCCAGCTTCTCCCCAGATCCCATCTTTAGGAATGGCATCTGGAACCGCTGTATAGCGAACTGGATTATCTGGCAAGCCGATTTCAAAAGTTGATAAAACTGACTTGTAATGACGCGGTTGATCTTCCGGTTTGACCACGATCAATTTCTTGGGCGTAAAAACGCCATTTTGAGAATCCTCTGTTCGTGCTACAATGGTCGAACCATCATAGCTAGCATTTTTTCCGACTAGAATCGTTGTACACGAATCTGCACTTTCACGTTTACGCATGCGTATCCTCCCAAATCATTCATTGCCTCTATTATAGCACTTTTAAAAGGGAGGACCTACTGAAAATCAGATTTAAAAGCGAATCCTTTTCAACAACTTTCAATCATTTTCATTTTATAAAATTTTAAAAACCCTAGCTGTTTATCAGCTAGGATTCGATTATCCTTTAAACGTAACAATGGTTGCGCCACTTCCACCCGCATTTTGGGGGGCATATTCAAAACTTTTGACATGTTTGTTGCGGCGGAGGTACTTGGTCACCCCTTCACGGATAACTCCCGTTCCAATCCCGTGGATGATATCGACTTGGGCCATGTTGTTGAGCAGGGCTTGATCGATAAAGCCATCTAGCTCTTGCATGGCCTCTTCATAGCGTTTCCCACGGAGATCCAGACGCGCTCTCGGCCCACTCGTGTTCGAGCGTTTGACGACATTCACCTGGCGTTTCTTAGGTTGAGCTGCTTCTTTTTCAGCCTTGATGAGGTTGAATTCTTTTTCTTCCAAGGTCATCTTGATCAAGCCAACTTGTGCCTCCCAGCGGCCATCTTTGAGTTGCTTGACCAGGGTTCCGCGTTGGCCATAGCTGATAACCAAGATTTCGTCTCCCACCTTAGGAGCACGCGCCTTTTTGGCTTTTTTCAAGACCTTGTTTTTAGAAAGGTCGACGGTCTCAGGAGCTAGTTTTTTCAACTGAGCCTTGGCCTCAATAATTTCATGTGGTTTCAACTGGGATTTGGCGTGAAGGCCTTGAAGGATGCGGTCACTCTCTGAGAGGGCCATGTCCACAATTTCCTTGGCTTCTTCTCTCGCCTTATTGAGCTCTGTTTCTCTCTCTCTGGTCAATTCGTTATAGAGTTTTCGAAGAGCGCGATTGAATTTGAGATTTTCTTGCTCGACCTCTTGAATGGTATCCAAGCGCTTGCGACTTTCTAAGGTCTGCGCCTCCAATTTTTCAATAATTTGATTGACATCGTTATCCGTATCGGTCATCTTCATGGCATCCTGGATAATGGTCTCAGACAAGCCCAAACGGCGGGCAATTTCAAAGGCATTGGAGCGGCCAGGAACTCCTTGCATGAAGCGATAGGTTGGACGCAGACTCGCTGTATCAAATTCCATACTGGCATTTTGCACTCCTGCAGTCTCAATCCCGTAGGCCTTGAGCTCTGGATAATGGGTTGTCGCCATGGTCTTAATCCCGCGTAAGCGCAGGTCTTCTAGGATAGCAATAGCAAGGCCAGCCCCCTCTTGAGGATCGGTTCCAGCCCCCAACTCATCCAGAAGGATCAAGGAGGCGGTATCCACTTGATTCAAGATAGATACGATATTGGTCATATGACTGGAGAAGGTCGACAAGCTCTGCTCGATCGATTGTTCATCTCCAATATCTGCAAAGACTTGTGAGAAGATGCCCACACGACTACCTGGATCTGCTAGGATGGGAAGACCAGACTGGGCCATAATTTGCGCTAGTCCCAGCGTTTTTAGCATGATGGTTTTCCCCCCTGTATTGGGACCGGTAATCACGATTTCTGTCAAGTCCTCGGTAAAATGCAGGTCATTCGCGACGGCATTTTCAATCAAGGGATGACGTAGTTGCAAGAGCTGAATGGAACGATTGCTACTAACCTCTGGTACCACTGCCTTACAATCGCGCATAAAGCGATACTTGGCCTTGATCAAGTCTAAGTGACCGATAATCCAAGCGTTATTTGCAATCTCTGCTGCATGAGGGCGCAGGGTGTCAGATAATTCCTCCAGAATCTGAATGATTTCATACCGTTCATCTGCCCGGTGGTTGGCAATTTCTTCATTGAGATTGACGACTGCCCGAGGCTCTATATAAACGGTATTCCCGCTGGCTGAGATATCGTGGACCACCCCTGCAATCCGGTTGCGATAGGTGTTTTTTACGGGTAGAACATTGCGGCCATTCCGACTAGCAATCACAGCATCCGCCAACATATCGGCCTTGCTTTTCAGCAGATCTTGTAGAATCTCTCTGACCTGGTGTTCATTTTCTTGGATGCGACGACGGATTTTGGCCAATTTTTCACTGGCAAAAGACTCGACAAAGCCACCTTCGTTGATAGCTTGAAGCCCACCTTGTAGGCGAGGTAAATCCACCAAGTTGTCAAAGAGGCGATGGAGCCTTTCCAGACGGACATTTTCCAAATTGTCGTAAAAATCCTTGAGTTCATGTGTCACCCGAAGGACAGCTTTTAGCGCTAGTAATTCATCGATATTGAGGGCCGCTTCCATCTCCAAACGTTTGGTCACTGGACGGACATCTTGAATGGTCGACACGGCAAAGCGAGGCTCTTCCAAGAGGATCTGCTCCATATCTTCTAGCTCCATAAAGGCCGTTTCGATGCTTTCTTTTTTATCAGTTGGAGTAAGGGCTGCTAGCTCCATCTCCCCTTGTTCTGTCTGTAGATAGGGTTCAAAGAGTTGCTTGACCTTGTCAAACTCCAGAATATCTAAGATTTTTTTATTCATGTTTCTCCTACAAAAAAAGTGAGCGTCCTTCCTTGAATCGGACTTGTCTCACTCCTTTCTTCATTTTTGCTCCTTAAGCTCCGATAATCGCAGTCACCCACAAATTGTGGAACAGACTGGAACTGATCGGGGTATGAAGGATGATAAAGCGGATCAATCCACTTGCATTGAGTCTATTTTGGATGGAAGCCATGGGAACCGTTGAGAGGACAGTCAAGCCCATCTGGATGACCAAGAGAGTTATCACGACGGCGATCACACCCGCTCCAATTTGATACTTGCGATCCTCCAGTTTTTCTGGCTGAGGTACCAAGTGCATAAAGATCCCAATCACACGACCAATCAGATAGATCATCGCAAAAATCAACACATAGGCTAAACCTGCATAAAAGATGTCATCTAATTGAAATAGGTAGCGGTTGGCATAAAAATAATTCACCGATTGCTGGGTGGGACTCGAAAAAGGAACCCATAGAGACAACACCTTGGCCAGTCCCTTGTAGCTGCTACCTGCAATCAAGAGGGCCACTAAGGTCACTAGAAAGTAATAGGACTGGAGGATAATCCCTCTTGCATAGCCAATATAAAAGCTCCATGCCAAAATCAATAAGATTAAGAAAGTTAACATGTATCTCCTCTTATTTGGATGATTTATCCTTTAAGTCGTCTAAAGCCTTGCGACGAAAATCATCTAATTCTTTTTCTTTGTCGTCAAACTCAATCTCGCGATTCAGTTGCATGGACAAACTGTTTACTGCCAATAGGATCGCGATGGTTTCATCATCTGCCTCTGGCATTTGTTCCTTAATTGCTTGGTATTTTTCTTTCGCAACACGTTCGACTTCTTCCATAAACAAATTATCATGGTTGGTTGTTAAAGTGAGCGCTTTGTTTCCAAATGTAAATTTATATCTATTTAAGCTCGCCATAAAAATCACCTCACGGTATTATACCAAAAATGGCTAGCTTTGTCAGTAGCAAAGCCCCTCTTCACAGGGATTTTCCAGTGGATTCTTTCTTTCTTTTTGCTCCCTCTCTCCCTGAATTTGTGGTACAATAGTGGTTATGGAAAGTATGACACTCACTCCAACACAGGAGCAAATCCTTGATTTTGTCCATACCTATCGCAACTCTCTCTCTCAAAGCAAGAACCCTCATATGGATTATTTCTTTCGACTAGAGGGAGCGACCGTTTCGATCTACAAGTCTGGAAAAGTCTTGCTTCAAGGCAATGACCTTACTCCTTACCTGGCCTTTTTCGGGCAAGATGCTGGGAATCCTAAAGGTTCTACTACTTCATCTGCACGACAAGATCTAGCCATGATCGGAACCGACGAGGTCGGAAACGGCTCTTATTTTGGTGGACTCACCGTCGTTGCATCCTTTGTCACACCTGACCAGCACGACTGGCTCAAAAAGCTCGGTGTTGGGGATTCAAAGACCTTGGATGATCGAAAAATTCAGCAATTGGCTCCTCTCCTTGAGGAAAACATCCAGCACCAAGCACTCTTATTGTCTCCAAAGAAGTACAATGAAGTCATTGCTTCTGGCTACAATGCGGTTTCGGTCAAAGTGGCCCTGCACAACCAGGCTATCTATCTTCTATTAAATAAAGGAGTCCAAGCAGAGCGAATTGTGATCGATGCCTTTACGACGGCTAAAAACTACCAAAAATACGTGAAAGCTGAAAAAAATCAGGTCACCCAAGCCATTGAGTTGGAAGAAAAAGCAGAAAGCAAATATTTAGCGGTTGCAGTTAGTTCCATCATCGCCCGCAATCTCTTCCTTCAAAATCTGGAAGATCTGGGCAAGGAACTGGGCTTTAATCTCCCTAGTGGAGCAGGAGCGAAGTCAGACCAAGTCGCTGCTAAATTGCTTCAGACCTACGGGATGAAGGCTCTGGATTATTGTGCCAAACTCCATTTTAAAAACACAGAAAAAGCAAA
Organism: Streptococcus sp. 27098_8_148; assembly: GCF_041432105.1. Lineage (NCBI taxonomy): Bacteria > Bacillati > Bacillota > Bacilli > Lactobacillales > Streptococcaceae > Streptococcus > Streptococcus sp. 27098_8_148. The sequence goes on from NZ_JAPVYY010000011.1 coordinate 9,781, forward strand.
GAAATTACTAGAAAGATAAGTTATGTCAAAAAGAAGTTCAAAACAGTCATCTAGCTCACCAGTGGTGAGATTCCTTAAAGAATGGGGCCTCTTCAGTATTATTGTTGGTCTCATTATCGCCTCTCGCATCTACCTCTGGGCTCCGGTCAAGGTGGACGGCCATTCGATGGATCCAACCCTAGCAGATAGCGAGTATCTCCTTGTGGTCAACCACCTCTCAATTGATCGTTTCGACATTGTCGTTGCCAATGAAAAAGACGACGACGGCAAAACCAAGGACATCGTCAAGCGGGTCATCGGTCTTCCTGGAGATACTATCCAGTACGACAACGATACCCTCTACATCAATGGGAAAAAGACCAACGAGCCCTATTTGAAAGACTACATCGCTCGTTTCAAAAAAGATAAATTGCAATCAACCTACACTGGAAAAGGCTTCGAAGAAAACGGAGAACTCTTCCGCCAATTGGCCAATACAGCCCAAGCTTTTACAGTAGACAAGGATGGCAATCCTAAATTTACCTTGAAGTTGCTCGACGATGAATACCTCCTACTTGGAGATGACCGGATCGTTTCAAAAGATAGCCGTCAGGTCGGAGCTTTCAAGAAAGAACAAATCAAAGGGCAAGCCGTCTTTAGACTCTGGCCGATCTACCCTTTCAAAACTTATTAGTATAGATTAACAGACTGAGGCTGAGACAAGTATGTCCCAGCCTCGCTTCATAAAAAGGAAAGAAATGATGGAATATTATTTTTCTGGTACTATTGAGCGCATTATTTTTGAAAATCCTAGCAGTTTTTTTCGAATCCTCTTGCTCGACATCAGCGATACCGATGCCGAAGATTTTGATGATTTTGAGATTATTGTGACAGGAACCATGGCAGATATCATGGAAGGCGAAGACTACACCTTCTGGGGTGAGCTGGTCCATCATCCTAAATACGGAGAGCAGCTCAAAATCAGTCGCTATGAACGTGCCAAACCCTCTAGCAAGGGCTTGGTGAAATATTTTTCCAGCGATCACTTTAAAGGAATTGGTCTCAAAACAGCCCAAAAAATCGTGGACCTCTATGGGGACGATACCATTGACAAAATTTTGGAGGCCCCTGAAAAATTAGAAGGAATCACAGGTCTCTCCAAGAAAAACCGCCTGGCTTTTGTGGAAAAACTCCGTCAGAATTACGGAACGGAGCGCATTCTCGCCCAACTAGCCAACTATGGCATTCCCAATAAATTGGCCTTTCAGATCCAGGATTTCTACAAGGAAGAAACCCTCCAGATCGTGGAGCAACAGCCCTACCGATTGGTGGAAGATATCCAAGGCATGGGCTTTAAAATCGCGGACCAACTAGCCGAAGAATTGGGGATTGCAAGTGACGCCCCTGAGCGTTTCCGCGCGGGCCTGATCCACAGCCTTTTTAGCTACTCTATCGAGACTGGAAATACCTTTATCGAAGCCAAGGACCTCCTGCGCTATACCATTGACCTTCTAGAATCCGCTCGTCCAGTAGAATTGGATCCTTCCACTGTCGCCCAAGAATTAGGACGCCTCATCGAGGAAGACAAGGTCCAAAACGTGGACACCAAGATCTTTGACAACAGCCTCTTCTTTGCGGAGGAAGGGATTCGCAGTCATATCGGTCGATTATTGGAAAAAGGAAAGTCGACTTCATTTGACCCTGAGAAAATCAACCAGGCGATTGAGGCGGTTGAAAAAGATCTGGGAATTCGCTACGATGCGATTCAAAAAGAAGCGATTCACCAAGCGATCCAAAACAAGGTCTTTATCCTCACAGGGGGTCCTGGGACAGGAAAGACTACCGTTATCAATGGGATGATCAGTGTCTATGCCCAACTCCACCAGCTGGATCTTCGGAAGAAACAAGACCTGCCGATCCTCTTGGCTGCCCCAACAGGACGGGCAGCTAGACGCATGAATGAGCTGACAGGACTTCCGAGCGCCACCATCCACCGCCATTTGGGGATGACAGGAGATGATGACACCAGCCACTTAGAGGACTATCTGGATGCAGACTTCATCATTGTGGACGAATTTTCCATGGTTGATACCTGGCTGGCTAATCAATTACTCAGCAACATCGCAACAGATACCAAACTCTTGATTGTGGGAGATGCCGACCAATTACCTTCCGTCAGCCCTGGTCAGGTCTTGGCTGATCTCTTGCAGATCCCAAGCATCCCTCAGACCAAACTCGAACATATTTTCCGTCAGAGTGAAGATTCGACCATTGTCTCACTTGCAGGAGACATTCGCCAGGGCAAGCTTCCTCAAGATTTCACAGAACGAAAAGCCGACCGCTCTTATTTCGAAGCCGGAAGCGAACACATCCCTAAGATGATCGAACAGATCACCTCAGCTGCCCTTCGCAGTCAGATCCCGGCTCGAGATATCCAAGTCTTGGCACCTATGTACAAGGGCCAGGCTGGCATTGACAACATCAATACACTCATGCAAGACCTTCTCAATCCAGCTATCAAAGATCAGGTCGTCTTTGACACGCCAGACTGCCAATACCGCGATGGAGACAAGGTTATCCATCTGGTCAATGATGCAGAAAGCAATGTCTTTAATGGAGATATTGGCTACATTACCGATCTTCTCCCCGGAAAATATACAGAATCGAAGCAAGATGAATTGACTATCCAATTTGATGGCAATGAAATCGTCTACCCGCGCAATGAATGGTACAAGATTCGCTTAGCCTATGCGATGAGTATTCACAAATCGCAAGGAAGCGAATTTCCTGTGGTGATTTTACCCATTACCAATCAAAGCCACCGGATGTTGCAGCGTAATTTGATCTATACCGCCATCACGCGCTCAAAGAGCAAGCTGATTCTCTTAGGAGAATACAGCGCCTTTGATTTCGCTACTAAAAATACAGGTACAGCGCGCAAGACCTACTTGGTGGAACGTTTCAAGGACCTGGACGGAGGCGAAGCAACCACAGACTATTCTTCATCCCTTGCAACGGCTTCTGCTACAGTCGAATCTGCACGAAGCAAGGAAGAAACTGTTGAAACGAAAGCAGAGACGTCTAAGCCTACTATCTATCGACTAACAGAAGACAATCTCCACACCATCTCGCCTATGATCGGACTAACAGAAGAAGAGATTGCAGCCTTCTTTGATATCAAAAAAGACGACTAGTGAACAGACTAGTTGTCTTTTTCTTCCTCTACCAGAGGTAGTTCAGTATGATCAACAAAGTTGGTCATGGTGACACCCAAGAGGCGGATTCCTGTATTTATCGATTCGATTTCTTGAAAAATGTGACGCGCTGAACGATTGATGCGCTCAGCATCTCGCGTTGGCTCCGTCAAGGTGATACGCTTGGTCAGGGTGGTAAAGTCTCCATAGCGCACTTTTAAGACCAAAGTTTTTCCTTGCTTGCCGTGTTTTTCCAGCGATTGGGCTACCTTACTGGACAGATTGGCAATTTCTTCTAAAATATCATCTTCAGCATAGAGGAGCTTGCGATAGGTCCGCTCTTTTCCGATCGACTTGCGGATACGATGGCTCTTGACAGGGCTATTATGAATCCCTCGCGCCTTTCGAAAGAGATCATAGCCAAATCGCCCAAACCGATCAATCAAAGTCATCTCCGGGATGGCTAAAAGATCCGCGCCAGTATAGACACCCATCTCATGTAGTCTCTCTACTGTCTTCTTTCCTACTCCATGAAATTTGGCAATGTCCATTTGGCTCAGGAAATCCTTAGCGTCCTCCGGTAAAACCACCGTTAGGCCACGGGGTTTTTGGTAGTCACTTGCCATCTTGGCCAAAAATTTATTATAAGAAACACCCGCTGAAGCTGTGAGATGCAGCTCTTCCCAGATAGCATGCTGAATCAAGCGGGCGATTTTGACAGCTGATTTGCTCTGGATTTTATTTTCCGTCACATCTAGATAGGCTTCATCAATACTCATCGGCTCGATGAGATCTGTATAACGCTTGAAAATCTCACGGACCTGCTCACCTACTTCTCGGTATTTCTCATAATTTCCAGAGATAAAAATGGCTTGAGGACAAAGGTCCAGCGCTTCTTTAGAGCTCATAGCTGAATGAATGCCATATTTCCTTGCTTCATAGTTACAAGTCGAGACCACACCTCTCCCTCCTGACTGACGAGGGTCCTGGCCAATCACGACAGGCTTGCCCTTCAAACTAGGGTTGTCTCTTTCTTCGACGGCAGCAAAAAATGCATCCATATCAATATGAATAATCTTGCGACTGGTATCATTCACTAATGGAAATATCAGCATTTTTCACCCTCCTTTCTTTCTATTATAGGAAGAAAATTTCAGAATTGCAAAAATCGACTCCCCAGAAAACATGAAAATTGATGAAAAACTGTGTTTGTTTTCAAAAATATAGTACAGTATCACAGAGGATTTGAAACTGTATTACAAAAGAATCTGTTGTTTTTCGCAATTCGCCTTTGTGTAACCGATTTCTGTATGGTATACTACTATTGTAAGTGCAACAGATATAGTTGCTAGAAAGACAATAGAGGAAAATAAAAATGGTTGTTAAAACAGTCGTTGAAGCACAAGATATTTTTGACAAAGCCTGGGAAGGCTTCAAAGGTGAAGATTGGAAAGAAAAAGCAAGCGTTTCTCGCTTCGTTCAAGCTAACTACACACCATATGATGGAGATGAAAGCTTCCTAGCTGGTCCAACTGAACGTTCTCTTCACATCAAAAAAATTGTTGAAGAAACAAAAGCTCATTATGAAGAAACTCGTTTCCCATACGATAACCGTCCAACATCTATCGCTGATATCGCAGCTGGATATATCGACAAAGAAAACGAAGTCATCTTCGGTATCCAAAATGATGAATTGTTCAAATTGAACTTCATGCCTCGTGGTGGTATCCGTATGGCGGAAACTACTTTGAAAGAAAATGGATACGAACCAGATCCTGCAGTTCATGAAATCTTCACAAAATACGTTACAACTGTAAACGACGGTATCTTCCGCGCTTACACTTCTAACATCCGTCGTGCTCGTCACGCTCACACTGTAACTGGTCTTCCAGATGCTTACTCTCGTGGACGTATCATCGGGGTTTATGCTCGTTTGGCTCTTTATGGTGCTGACTACTTGATGGCTGAAAAAGCAAACGACTGGAACTCTATTACTGAAATCGATGAAGAATCAATCCGTCTTCGTGAAGAAGTAAACCTTCAATACCAAGCACTTCAAGAAGTTGTTAAATTGGGTGACCTTTATGGTGTAGACGTACGTCGTCCTGCCTTCGATACAAAAGAAGCGATCCAATGGACAAACATCGCCTTCATGGCTGTCTGCCGTGTGATCAACGGTGCTGCTACTTCTCTTGGACGTGTGCCAATCGTTTTGGATATCTACGCTGAACGTGACTTGGCTCGTGGTACATTTACTGAATCAGAAATCCAAGAATTCGTTGACGATTTCGTTATGAAATTGCGTACTGTTAAATTTGCTCGTACAAAAGCTTACGACCAATTGTACTCAGGTGACCCAACCTTCATCACAACTTCTATGGCTGGTATGGGTAACGACGGACGTCACCGTGTTACTAAGATGGACTACCGTTTCTTGAACACTTTGGACAACATCGGTAACTCTCCAGAACCAAACTTGACAGTTCTTTGGACTGACAAATTGCCATATAGCTTCCGCCGCTACTGTATGCACATGAGCCACAAACACTCTTCTATCCAATACGAAGGTGTAACAACAATGGCCAAAGACGGATACGGTGAAATGAGCTGTATCTCATGTTGTGTATCTCCACTTGACCCAGAAAACGAAGAACAACGCCACAACATCCAATACTTCGGTGCTCGTGTTAACGTGCTTAAAGCTCTTCTTACTGGTTTGAACGGTGGTTACGACGATGTTCATAAAGACTACAAAGTATTTGACATCGATCCAATCCGTGACGAAGTTCTTGAATTCGAATCTGTTAAAGCAAACTTCGAAAAATCTCTTGACTGGTTGACAGACACTTACGTAGATGCTTTGAACATCATCCACTACATGACTGATAAGTACAACTACGAAGCAGTTCAAATGGCCTTCTTGCCAACTCACCAACGCGCAAACATGGGATTCGGTATCTGTGGATTTGCCAACACTGTTGATACATTGTCAGCAATCAAATACGCTACTGTTAAACCAATCCGTGACGAAGATGGCTACATCTACGACTACGAAACAATCGGTGAATACCCACGTTGGGGTGAAGATGACCCACGTTCTAACGAATTGGCAGAATGGTTGATCGAAGCTTACACTACTCGTCTTCGCAGCCACAAACTTTACAAGAACGCTGAAGCTACAGTTTCACTTCTTACCATCACTTCTAACGTTGCTTACTCTAAACAAACTGGTAACTCACCAGTCCACAAAGGGGTATACCTCAACGAAGATGGTTCTGTGAACTTGTCTAAATTGGAATTCTTCTCACCAGGTGCTAACCCATCTAACAAAGCGAAAGGTGGATGGTTGCAAAACTTGAACTCACTTGCTAGCCTTGACTTTGGTTATGCAGCTGATGGTATCTCACTCACTACTCAAGTTTCACCACGTGCTCTTGGTAAAACTCGTGACGAACAAGTTGATAACTTGGTAACCATCCTTGATGGATACTTCGAAAACGGTGGACAACACGTTAACTTGAACGTTATGGACTTGAACGATGTTTACGAAAAGATCATGTCAGGTGAAGACGTCATCGTTCGTATCTCTGGATACTGTGTAAACACTAAATACCTCACTCCAGAACAAAAAACTGAATTGACACAACGTGTCTTCCACGAAGTTCTTTCAATGGATGATGCCTTGAACTAAGATTCAAATAGATCTTAAAAAACCAGTCGGAAACGGCTGGTTTTTTTCATCCCCATCGCAAGAGTATTCTGAATTTTGAAAGAGTTTAAGAGCTTACTATATAGGGTTTGACAGCGCTTTCTCCAAGTGTTATAGTAGAGCTGTAAATAAGATAGAAGGGGTGATCCTATGTTTTTAACATTTATTTTCGCTATTATTTGGCTCTTTATCCTGATTGCACTGATCTTTTTAGCAACCCTTCTCGTCCAGGATAGCACTGTGCAGCACCACCACCCGAGTTAACGAAAAAGCTAAACGAATAGCTCTCTAAAAAGAATTCATAAGGACAAGAAACAAACTAGAATTGTAAGATTTTAGTTCTGTCTCTCGTCCTTTTTTGCTATAATAGAAACAGATTATTTAGTAAGAAGGATATTATGGAAGAGTCAAAACAGATCAACCAAGTGATCGACGTCCTGATGTTAGCCGGAACCCTCCTGATAGAGAGCGGTTCTGAGATTCACCGGGTCGAAGATACCATGATCCGGATCGCCCACTCACAGGGAATCGTCGATTGCAATGTTTTAGCGATGCCAGTCGCTATTTTCTTTTCAATTGAGAATGCCAATGTCACACGCATGAAACGGATCTTGCGGACCAATTACAATATCGAAAAGGTCTGTGATGTCAATCAGATCTCTCGTCAACTCGTCTCTGGAGAGATCGATCTCGAGCAAGCCTACCAGGCCCTGAGCGAGTTGAAAATGAAGCGCGTTCCTTATACCAATCTTCAGTTGACCATTGCGGCAACCCTCAGTGCCCCTTTCTTCTCCATCATGTTTGGAGGAAATTTCTATGATGCGATTGGAGCAGGTATTGCGACTATCTTTGCCTTTGCTTTTTCTCTTGTCGTTGAGAAATACGTTCGCATTCCTTTTGTCACTGCCTTTGCGGCCGCCTTTGTCTTTGGTTTTTTGGCCCATATCTGGACGCGCTATAGTGGTTTTCCTTCCAATACCGATCTCATTATCGCAGGCTGTGTCATGCCCTTCGTTCCTGGAATCGCTATGACCAATGCCGTCCGCGATCTGATGAATTACCACCTCAACTCTGGGATGAGCAAACTCTTTGAGACTCTTCTCATTACTCTTGCACTTGGTGCCGGTACAACCGTTGCCCTCGTCCTTATGAAATAAAATCATGAACCTAACTGAATTTTTAATCCAAGCGGTGGCCAGTTTGATTGCCATCATCACCTTTTTAATTGTCCTAAATGTGCAGCGCTCCATGTTGATTCCTGGAGGAATCCTCGGTATGGGCATCTGGCTACTTTACTATATCCTGAAAGGGCCTACCAATGTCATCGTTGCAACCTTTATCGCCGCCATTGTCGGCTCCTGTATCAGTCAGATTTTAAGTATTATTCTCAAGACGCCTGTCGTGGTCTTTATGTTGTCCATTCTAGCCCCATTGGTTCCTGGATATATTTCCTATCGAACCACTTCCTTCTTTGTCAGTGGGCAATATCGCCAGGCAGTAACCAGCGTGACCCTGGTGGTTATTCTTGCCTTGGTGATCTCCATCGGGATGGCTAGTGGATCTGTCGTTTTGAAACTCTACCATTCTTATCAACGCCATCAAAAAAGAAAAATGACCAATGCCAACTAGCATTGGTTTTTCAAAACTTATCTATGTAATCGCTTGTATTTTTGTTTAAAAGGAGTACAATGATAGTGAAATAACAAATCCTTTAAAGGATGCGAGGTGCTGTAGGATGGTAAACAAGTATATCAAGTATCTTCCTTGGATGATCCTAGGAGCCCTCCCCTCCTATCAATCAGCAACTATCTATGCCCGTAATTCATTTGACTTGTTCTATCTGACCTTGAACTTTCTGATTGTGTACATCGCTTTAATCGTCTTCTACGAAAATGTTCTAAGAGACAAATGCAAAGAACTCTTCATACGAATCATGAGCAATCCTAAAAAAGATAAGCAAGGATAAGAGTTGAAAAGCCATCTGAGGATGGCTTTTTCTTATAGATTTTCTATTTTTTATTTGAAACATTGCAAAATCGGTCCCGAGAATGATTTCCTTGCTGATCTAGCTTTTTCAAGGGAGTTTTACCCTTAAATATGGTAAAATAGTAACGAAATATACTAGTAGATATCAAATAAAAAAGAGGTTAAGAATGACAATTGGGATTGATAAGATTGGTTTTGCGACGAGTCCTTATGTCTTGCGTTTAAAAGATTTGGCTGCTGCTCGTGATACTGATCCCGAAAAACTGAGCAAGGGTCTTCTCTTAAAAGAACAAAGTGTTGCACCGATCACAGAAGACATCGTCACATTGGCTGCTACTGCAGCAGATGATATTTTAACAGACGAAGATAAAGAAGCGATCGACATGGTGATTCTTGCGACAGAATCTGGAATTGACCAGAGTAAGGCTGCTGCTGTGTTTGTCCATGGCTTACTAGATATCCAGCCTTTCGCCCGCTCTTTTGAGATGAAAGAAGCCTGCTATGCTGCGACTGCTGCCTTGGATTATGCTAAACTCCATGTTGAAAAATTTCCACAGAGTAAGGTTTTGGTCATTGCCAGTGACATTGCTAAATACGGAATTGGAACTCCTGGAGAACCAACACAGGGGGCTGGAGCGGTTGCTATGCTGATCAGCCAAAATCCTCGTATTCTATCTTTTAACGATGATAATGTTGCCCAAACACGCGATGTCATGGATTTTTGGCGTCCAAATTATGCGACAACTCCCTTCGTGAATGGGATTTATTCAACGCAACAATATCTAGATTCTCTGAAAACAACCTGGGCGGAATACCAGAAACGGACTGGCCTTACCTTGACAGACTTTGCGTCCGTCTGCTTCCATTTACCTTATCCAAAATTAGCTCTCAAGGGCTTGAAAAAAATCTTGGATAAGTCAGTATCAGAAGAGAAAAAAGATCAATTACAATACAACTTTGATCAATCGATTCTATACAGCCAACGCGTGGGAAATATCTACACTGGATCTCTTTTCCTAGGCTTGCTATCACTACTGGAAAATCGTCCCCAACTCAAAGCCGGGGACCGAATCGCCCTCTTTAGCTATGGAAGTGGAGCAGTTTCTGAGATCTTTAGTGCCAATCTCGTTCCTGGTTTTGAGCAACTCCTAGATCACAAACGTATGGACAAACTAGATCAACGGACGGTTCTTAGTGTTGCTGACTACGAACGACTCTTTTATGAGGAAGTAGATCTAGACTCTAGTGGCAATCAAGTGTTTGAACCTGCTACGCTTCAAACTTATGCTTTGACAGAGATCAAGGAACACCAACGCACTTACCAGAAAGTAGAAAAATAATGGCACGATTACCAGGTTTTGCAAAACTTTCTCCCACAGAACGCATAGAGGCCTTACTGAAGGAAGGCCTCTTAACTTGGGATGAAGCACAGATCTTAAAAGAACAAAAGGGACTTCCCCTTTCTATTGCAGATCAATTGACGGAAAATGTCTTGTCGACTTTTGACTTGCCTTTTAGTCTCGCTCCTTATTTTCTGATCAATGGTCGTGACTATGTCCTTCCTATGGTCACAGAAGAGCCTTCCGTGGTTGCAGCTGCCAGCTTTGCGGCCAAGCTCATCCAACGTTCGGGCGGTTTCACCACCCAAGTGCACCAACGCCAAATGATCGGTGAGATTGCTCTGACAGATGTTACGGATGTGAAAATGGCTAGCAAGCGCATCCTAGAAGACAAGGAAACTCTTCTTCAGCTGGCTAATGAAGCCTATCCTTCTATCGTCAAGCGTGGAGGCGGAGCGAGGGATCTTTGGGTCGAAAACAAGGGGAACTTTCTCATTGTCTACTTGGCTGTCGATCCTAAAGAAGCCATGGGAGCCAATATGCTCAACACGATGCTGGAAGCTCTGACTGATCGTATCCAGGAACTCTCTGGTGGTCAGGCCTTGATGGCAATTTTATCCAACTTGGCCACTCGCTCTTTGGTGAGTGCACGGTGTGCCATCGATTTTAAAGCACTGAGTCGAAATCCTGAGGAAGCCATTGAGATTGCCCACCGGATGGAGCTAGCTAGCCAACTGGCTCAAGTGGATCCTTACCGTGCAGCCACTCATAACAAGGGGATTTTTAACGGGATTGATGCCCTGGTCCTTGCGACAGGTAATGACTGGCGGGCCATCGAAGCAGGAGCCCATGCCTATGCCGCACAAAGTGGCCCATACAAAGGCTTGAGTAGCTGGACAAGTCAGCCAGAAGAGAAAAAACTCTATGGAGAGATCACCCTACCAATGCCAGTTGCAACAAAAGGAGGCTCCATTGGCCTCAACCCTACAGTTCAAGTCAGCCACCGTTTACTAGGAGAACCTTCTGCTATCGAATTAGCAGGTGTCATCGCGTCGCTCGGTTTAGCGCAGAATTTCGCCGCCTTGAAAGCCCTCGTGACTACAGGGATCCAAGCAGGACACATGAAGCTCCAAGCACGCTCTCTAGCCCTGCTAGCAGGAGCTAAGGAAGAGGAAGTTCCCCGTCTGGTCAGCCAACTCCTTGAAAACAAACCCTTCAATTTAGAAAAAGCACAAACACTCTTACAAGAATTGAGAAAATGAAAGAACTAAGACGCACGTCTTAGTTCTTTTGTGTTTGAAAAATTTGCCTTATTGTTTTAAAAATGGCAAATCGGGCTCTTTCTTGGTATAGAGCACCACTTCGATAAAAGTCCCTACTTGGACGGCAAAGAGCAGTCCGACGAGAAGATTAATCCGATGGTCTGTTTCATAAAACGGAGAGTTCCATAAGAAGTGATTGGCTACTGTCGAGAGAACACACCAAAGCCCAAAGAGTTTTTCCTTTTGCTGGGTTACTTGAGACAACAAGAGGAAGATACCAACAGATACAACAGCTGTATAGAGGGCATGTGAAGCTAATCCACCAGAAATCCGGTTAATGGCCTCAGTAACGGCAGCTAATTGGCTGGATTTTGTTTGGCGGGCAACGTACCCTAAATCCTCAATGATTTGAAAACCAAAGCCAGAGCCCAAACCTGCAATTAGAATCGCTTTTAGATCTTTCTTGCCAACCATCAAGACAACCCAAAAGGCAACCAGAGCCTTAAAGAATTCCTCTGAAAACGGGGCCGTCAAAGCATCGGTCCACTTGTTAAAGACAGTGGCATCCTTGATCACATGGCTATTCATAATATCAATCAAGCTATTGCCTGAAAAGCTCAACCAGCCTGCTACGAAGGCTCCTCCAAACATGGCAATCCATAGGATGTAGGTCGGTACAGACAACTGCTTGGTCAATCGTTTTGAAAAGAGATAGAGTGGGATAATAATAGCAGCTAAGACCGACAAGTTTAAGACCAAATCTCTGCCGGCAGACTGGCTAAATTCTTGTTGAGAAAGATGACCGAGTTCAAACTCCAAGCCAATTCCTGCAAACAGTAGAAAAAGATAGATTGAGGCTCTTTGAATTTTAGTCATCTTGTTTTCCTCCCTTTTGTTTCTTTGAGCGAATCAGGTAGATCACAATCGCTAGAAGGGTTGCCCCGAACAAGCCTGCTGCTAGAATGTAATCATAGTCAAAATCAACGAGATCAATCTTCTCTTCATAAGCAGCATCTTCTTCGTCATCTAGATCCTGCAGGGCACTTTTTCCGTGTTCATCTGCTACCTTTTGTTCTGCTTCTTTTCTGATTTCTTGCAAGCGTTCGAAGGTTTTCTCAGCTCTTGCCAAGCTTTCCTCTGTTGCCTTCTCACTAGCTTCTTCAGGCTGAGAAGCAAGGGCAATTTGTTCCTTATCACTCAGATCTTGTTCGACCATCCACTGAGACTCCAACCGTTCCATTTCAGTACGAATCGCCCCATCTTCGAATAAATCTGGATACTTGGCCACAAGGTCATTGATTCTTGAAATGGTCCAATACCAAGAGCGATCATTGTAATGATCCCCTAATTCTTGGTAGGCTTGATAGGTGTTGAGAATATTGCCATAGTAGGGTAGATATGGAGCATTTCGTGGACTACCCATCGACAGCCACATGGTGCCCCCACCCGCACTCGCTGGGACATCGTCTTTCAGTTGGAAAATATGGGCCTCCATGACATTTGGATTGGAAATAGGGTATTTATAAACCGCATCAAACTCCCCTTTTTTCGGAATACCTTTTCCATCCAGCTCCATTTGATCCTGTGGTTTATATTTGGTTCCTTCCAAACGATTGCGTTGGAGATTCATAGCATCGCGGAGAGTTAATTTCCGATCGGTTGTATGAAGAAGGTCAAAGGACGCATCGTCATATTTAACAGGAGAGCTTGGGTCTAGCGATTTGATTCCCGACCAAACCCGAGAGCGATCTGCTTCTTGCAAAGGCGGATTATAGGATTGAGAAACGTGGAATTTTCCGTCCACTTCCTTATAGCTATTGGCTTCTTTGGCGACTTTTTCAAGATCTTTTGAAGCGATCGTGCGTTCGGTATCCGACAGATCTACATGCCCTAAGAAGAAGGTATTTGGAAAGACAGCAAATCGATCCTCTGGGAAGAGAATCGCTGCATATTGATGGCCAGATAGGATTTCCATATACCAGACGCCTTCTTTATCGGCAATGGTCACAATATTTCCTTCTGCAGCGCCTTTTTCTTCGACGATTTTAGCAATGAGTTCAACCCCTTCTCTTGCGGTTTTCACACTAGGGAGAACGATACTAGTCAAGCCCGATTCTGCGAGGCCATCCTTGACATAGGGATCCACTTTTTGGATCTTGTCATTTGCTGAAGCAGATACAGTGGCAGAAATGGAAACCCCATATTCATTGAATCCTGCTTCGTCAAAAATCCCCTGATCAGGAGTGACATCTGGGACTGCTGTGTACTTATAGCTAATTTCTGGCAAGGGATATTGAAAACCGTTGGCAGCATCCTCAAAGATGGCTCCCTTTTTATTGTAGACACGCTCTCTGACCACAAAATTTTTATTATGGTTGGGCTCTAAATCTTCGGTACGACCTACCAAGGTCGAACCGTCGGCAGTCAGTTTCTTCCCGATGATGAACCCCGTACAAGCCTCAACAGGTTGAGCAATCAACAAAAGCGGAAGCAAGGCTGCTACAGCTGATCGAAAATAGTGCTTCTTCATCCTAAACTCCTTTTTAAAAATGTTTTTCCTTATTTAGTATACTCTTTTACAAGCCTGTTTTGCAAGCGATTCCAGTAACCGTAAACGATTCGTAAACTATCAGAATTTTTGAGGAGAACACTTTTTAAAAAAAGAAAGGATTGGCTTATTTTGCCAATCCTAAACGAATAGGAACTAATTTTTAAGTAAAATAAGTTAAGTGATTCTTCAAAGAACTATAAAAGAGTTCTAATTTTCAAAATGAATCATAATATACGAAAACTTTCCGCCGTGAGAAAAGTGCCTGAAACGTTTTTGTTTCAGGCACTCGGGAGTTTTGAAACCTTAGGTTCAAAACTAAGTCATGGAACTTCGTAGAAGTTCGCTGACGTCCGTACTCACCTAAGGAAAGTTTCTAAAATGATTTTTCTTCATTTTTTCTGTTGCTGAGCTTGCCACAACTTTCCATAAAGGAGATAGTCGACTTCACGGACCTCTTTCAGGTTCTGACAACCGAGCGCACAAAGGAGCAATCTGAGGTCTTCTTTCCAGCCTTGGACAATGGCGATCACTTCTTCAATGCTCTTAGTCTCTACCATCTCAAGAAAAACGCGGGATAGTCCTACGCCACGCGCTCCAAGGACTAAGGCCTTGACCATATCAAGGGGATGACGGATGCCCCCGCTTGCGAGGATCTCAATCTGATCCATCTGATCCTGTAACTGTAAGAGACACTGCGCAGTTGATTGTCCCCAATCATCCAGATAAGCACGATTGCCACCACGACGATTCTCAATATAGGCAAAACTAGTGCCACCACGACCAGAAATATCGACGGTTTTGATCCCAGCTTCTAACGCTGCCTGAACTGTTTTGGGATCCATACCAAAGCCAACTTCCTTCAGGACTACAGGTACAGGAAAGCCCTGCCCATAGCTCTTTAGATGGTCTTTCCAAGTGTGGAAAATCCGCTCCCCTTCGGGCATGAGCAACTCTTGCGTCAGATTTACATGGACTTGAAGAAAGAGAGGGTGTAGCTCCTCCACTGTTCGCAAGCCCAGATCTGGCTCTTTATCGATGCCAATATTGGTCGCTAAAAGAAGACGAGGATGGTCTTTTTGGACCGCATACGATTGATCGTTCGGATCCTTCAGCCCTGCGCTGTAAGAGCCAGTCACAAAGAGAATCCCACAGGCTTCGGCTACTGCTGCCAACTTTTGATTGATCTCTTTGGCTCGTTTACTCCCGCCTGTCATGGCATTGATGTAAAAAGGAAACTCCCAATCACGCCCTGCGAAATGGGTTGTCAAATCAATCTCCGCTAGATCCACAAGGGGGAGGGATCGGTGAATCAGCTCGATCTCATCAAAGCTATTATAGGAGGAGCTTTGCTCCAAGGCATAACGAATATGCTGGTCTTTTCGATTTTCGCTCACGAATCTCCCATCCTTTCTTGGTAAATGACTTCAATATTCTTTTCCTTCCAGCGCTTTATCAAGATCTGAGTCTCAACTGGATCAAAACTAAGGGCGATCCCACAGTCGCCTCCTCCAGCACCACTGGATTTGGCACAGGCAAAAAGGCCCTCTGTCGCTTGCTGTAGAACTTTCAGAGCCGGGGTATAGATCAGATGGTTCAAAGACTTTAGGTTCTTATCGGCGCGTTTGATACTGGTCTCAATGTCCTTTTGGTTCCCTTCACGGAGGCCTTTTTCAAGATTCTTCACTGCGCTCTGGCTCTCCTGAAGAAATTCTTCCTTGATCGCTCCCTTGACCTGGCGGATCAAATCACTTGAAATCGCTGGTTCCTTGGTCCAACCAACCAGAAAATCATAAGAGATGGCTGGCTGGATCGAGCAGATCTGGTAGTCCCAATCCAGGTCTAAAACTTGTGAAAGAGGCTGAGAAGTCAAGACTTCATGCAACCAAGCCCGATCAAAGGATTGGTAATAAATCAAGTCCTCGTAAGCGATACAAGCCAAATCGCCCATGGAACCATTGTCCCCTCTTTGCACCAAGACCACTGCTGCTAGTCGAAAGAGCAGATCTGGATTTAAGTCTAACTCATACAGAGCAGCCATGGCCTTGATCACGAGCAAGACCACACTTCCGCTGGAACCAATCCCATACTTTTTCCCCTCTTCGCCCAGTGTTCCTCTAAGGTAAAGATCAAAGGGTTTAGGGGCTATCCCCTGATCTTTCAGCCACTCTTCCATAAGCTGAATAGTCTCTTGAATCAAGGCGTAGTCCTTATTTGGGGTCAAATCTACCTTGTAACCAAAAAGGTCTGAGGCTAGCTGGTAGGCTGTTGCTTCTTGGATGGTAGCTGATAGATAAATGGGGATAAACTGAATCACTGCCCCATAGCCAGGCGTTAGCACCGCGTATTCTCCAGCTAGATAGAGCTTGCCTCCGGTCTGTACCTGATACTTAGTCTTCATCTTGAGGATCCTTTGTTTTAGATACGATGGTCCGATAGCGGTCGTCAAATAAAGGCATCAGCTGATCCAAGTCTTCTTCTAAACAGAGAACCTTAACGTTTGGCCCTGCATCCATGGTGAAGTAACAAGCATGGCCTGCAGCGCGAAGCTCACGGACAAAGTCCATAGCTTTGTGGCTTTCTTCTGTCAAGTAGCTAAAGGCTGGAGTGGCTGTTCTAGTCGTCGCATGCATAGCAAGGGCATTGCGCTCTGTCAGCTGACCGACCTGTTCAAAATTATTGCCAGCTAGATAGTCCAGCATATCCTTATAATCTTGTCTAGACTCTTCGATCCATTCTTTGAAATTAGTCGAAGTCTCCATGCAGCGTTTCATCCCTTCCCGGCTGGAAACGGGCTTTTGCTTGTCATTGAGAACCAGCATGATCATAGCCAGTTTCAGGTCTGTTTTAACCTTATAAATCTCTCCACTTTCTTTGTCCCAGGCCGCTAAAGGGCCAAAGAAAGACCGTGAAGAGGAACCCGAAGCAAACTTGGCTTTTTGAGCTAATTCCTCCTGGCTCAAGCCCAAATCATAGTACTGATTGCAAGCCTTGACGAGAGCAGAGAGCCCACTCGAGCTAGAGGACAAGCCTGCTGCGGTTGGCATGTTGTTGCTGGTATCCACTCGAACAAATCCCGCTTCATTTGCTGGCTTCAAGCCATCAATCACAGCTCCAATTTTGGCTTGCTCAGCTGGATTTTGGAATTCCCCATCGATGTAAAATTCATGCGCAGTCGCATCTGCTGGTAAGGGAGAGAGACTGGTCTCTGTATACATATTTTCTAAGGTCAACGAAATCGAACTGGTCGAAGGGACCATCTGTTTGGCATCTTCTTTTCCCCAGTATTTGATAATCGCGATATTGGCATAGGACTTAGCCTTTACAGGTTTTCGATCCATGTATGGTGCGCTCCTTCTTTTTCTAATGCATGGGCAATGGTTGCTGCTTCACGAGAATCCTTGACGAGGGCAATCACACAGCCACCAAGACCGCCTCCGCTCATTTTAGCGCCTAAGGCCCCATTTTCAAGGGCAACGGCGACCAGATGGTCTGCTTTTTCACAGCTGACACCGACGGCTCTCAAGTGCTCATGGCAAGTAGTCAAAGCCTGTCCTAGGTTCGTTAGATCATTCATTTTCAGAGCCTCTTCCACCTGCTGGGTCAACTGACCAATCTCATGGAAATGGGACAAAACTTCCTGCCCCCTGGCTTCAACCTTTTGAATCGCCTCACGGGTATTGCCGTGAATTCCCGTATCCGCAATCACCAAGCTCGCTTTTATACCCAGCTCTAGCGGGTAAAAGCCGACATTCCGGATGAATTTAATGGCTTGATCACTCAAACAAGTCTTGGCATCGAGCCCGCTTGGATTCATATGGGCAATGGTTTCTGCTCGATTGACCAGGATTTCTAAGGTCTCATCATCCAGCTCCTCTTGATAATAGTCAAAAACTGCACGAATAGCTGCGATACTGACCGCCGCAGAGGACCCCATCCCCCGTTTTTCCGGTACCATAGACTGAATCCGGCAGCGAATCCGGGCCTCTTTAATCCCGAGGTGCTCAAGAGACGCAAAAACCGCCATGGACAAGGTGTCGTCTTCAAACAAAATCCATGGACTGTCTGCTGGGATAATCTGGCAGGTCACTTCGATATGATGGAGAGGCAGGGCAATAGCTGGATAGCCATAGACCACCGCATGCTCTCCAATTAAGATAATTTTACTATGCGCCCTTCCGACGCCTATCTCTTTATGCATATTCATCTCGCTCTATTAAGGTCATTACTATTTTAATATAAATCAGCCAAAAAAGCGATGCTTTTGAAGGAAATCCAACCTAAGACGGAGTCCAAAAATGGATCACCCAGAAGAGCTCCTTCTTATGGACAGACAAGAAAAGGCCGGGATCCGTCATCCCAGCCATCCATTTCTATTTCTCACATTCTTGTTTGATCAAGTCCATCAAAGAGTTGCGGTCCAGGATCCATTGGGCCCGTTCGTCCTTCTCATAGGTCCGGTTGGACAAAAAGATCACAGCTTCCTGCTTCTTTCGATTGTACATGATAAAGGTTCCTGTATAGCCTGTATGATCCAACCAGTCCCCCTCTAGATTCCATCCGAGAGCGCGGGTCTTGCCCTCTTCACGCGCAAAATTCTGAGACAAGTCACGCGCAAAATCATCCTTCAGATAATGCTCTAAGAAGCGCTCTAGATCAGCAACAGTTGAAAAAAGTCCAGCACTTCCCGCATGACAGCCCAATACTCTCGCTTTGGGATCATGAACACTTCCAGAAGCAAGGCCACGGACCGTTGGCACCGCCTTTTCGACCGGTCCAAACCGTGTCTCTGTCATCTTCCAAGGTGTAAAGATCAGCTCTTCAAATAAACGATCCAAGGGCTGGTGAAACCTGTCTTCTAACCAAAAGCCCAGCAGAAGAAAATTGACGTCGGTGTAATGAAAACTCTTGTCTTCTTTCAACTGCAAATTTTCAAGAGCTGTTTTCAACTGTCTCGCATCCAATTGATCCCGGTTGGGGATAAAAGGATCCAGCCCAGAAGTATGGGTCAACAGTTCCCGGATGGTCGTCTTCTCATGAGCAAAACGCGGGTAAAACTCTTTAAAGGGACGATCGAGCGGAAGCTCCCCTTTCGCATACAAAAAAGCACAGATGGTAGCGACTCCGACGACCTTACTGACACTGGCCAAATCATAGACCAGGTCAGCCACTACTGACTCTCCTTTTTCAGGATCCGCTAGTCCCAGATAGTGCTCACTCCACTGACCCTTGCGGTAAAGCGCAAGAGAGGCACCTGGATAGATGCCTTCTTGGATTTGTTCGGTAATTTTTTCGATGAT
Source organism: Streptococcus sp. 27098_8_148 (assembly GCF_041432105.1). Classification (NCBI taxonomy): domain Bacteria; kingdom Bacillati; phylum Bacillota; class Bacilli; order Lactobacillales; family Streptococcaceae; genus Streptococcus; species Streptococcus sp. 27098_8_148. The sequence continues at coordinate 29,099 of NZ_JAPVYY010000011.1, forward strand.
TGCATTCACGCTCATCACTCCATTCTTATTCTTCATAAGAAATATGGACCTGATCTTGATTGGCTTCAAACCAGAGTTCTATCTGGCTTGGATCCTTGGCAATCAAGAAAGTTCCCTTACGGTGCACAAAATCGACAGTTTCTCCCAAGCGTTCTTTCACGACTTCCACATCAAAAGATGCCAATTCGACCTTGATCATGCTCAAATCCCAAGTCACCTTGTTCTCCACTTGGAGATCTTCTCCTTGAGCTTCCTGCAAATGGATAAAGTGGGCCAAAGCTGGCAAGTTGCTATAGAACTTCTCAGCCTCAGCAAGATCGGCCACATTGACCTCAAGAAAGTCCACATCAAAGCTGGTCAAACCTTTGAAATCTTCTGGAAGCTCAACAAGAGGCGCTTTCTCCAAAGGTTCTAGGCTTTCAAGATTTTCTTCCGCATGCACGAAAATGGTATCTCCTTGAGGAGACACAACTTCAAAGGCGCGACCATTAGCTCCTTGGTAAAGGGCGCTTGTCTCTGGCTGGCGGGCCAACAAATAATCAATTTCTTGAGCTTGTGCCACTTTCACCACGATGCGACCCAATTTCTTTGGACCTTCGACCTTACGCGAACGCATACTCGGTGACTCTTCTAAGACGATTTTTTCTACTTTTGAGGCATCTCCTAAAGACAGGAGAGCTCCTTCTTCCACTAATACTTTCATTCCCAATGTCTCTTCATAAAAGCGTTGATTGACATTTCGGTTATTCACTTTCAAGACTGGGATCACTCTTACGATCTGATTTGCTGTCATACTTTCCTCCAAGCACTTTTTATTGTAAAAGATTTTCTGGCTTTTTACAAGAAATCTTGTGCAAAAAAGACAGATTTTTCAAAAATAAAAATCTGTCTTTCTTTTTTTAGTATACTGTTCGTGTATGGACCCGCCCGTTTGGAGCTTCAAATTCGTATTCTAAGTAATCCTGATAGGTCCCTGGTGCAATCACTCCACGCACATCTAATACAGCCGTTCCTGCCTGTCCCACAATGGAATCTGCTAACAGGCAGCAATTAGTAGACAGAACAAAGTAAGATTTAAAACGCGAAGAAGTAAATTTATATAGCTCAGCCCCTAAATCATATTTCAATTTGTAAGCGTAGGTCGGCTGACCGTCTTCCAGTAACCTCCTAGGTGGATCCCAAGGTTCTAACAACTGATCAATTTCAGCTAGACGCTTCTCTACTGCCTGATTCTCTTCTTCGGTAAGGGATAGGCTGTAGCCAAACAGCGTCTTTTGACTCTCTTTTTTACATAGTTCGATGTATGGTTCCTTATCCACTTTAAACAGTACGCCATCCCCAATCGTCCCAAATAGACGCTCTGAAAAGGGATCGTAACTTCCGTAAGAAATGACCTTCCCCTGATAACAAATATCTACATGCCCAATCGCTCCAAATAAGTTGCTGTCAGAAGTATGAACCAAAATTTCTAATTCCCTTGCCTCTTCTTCTTTTTTCACCAATCGATAAGGGCCTGTGTGTCCCGCCGAGCTCCCTTTTTGAAGAAACTGGTTAAACCGTTTTAACTCCTTAGCAGGGATAAAGGCTGCAAAGATAACCGGTAGGCTAATACGAAAGCGACGTTTTAACTCTTGGCCTTGTTGGTCTTTGTCAAATAAAATACCATCTCGAATATTAGAAATCCCCAACAAGACCAGATAAGCCCCCAAGAGGATAAATTGGAAGTGCCCATCTGAACCAGGTTCCAAGACAGTTGCTAGACCAAGCCCACCGTTTAAAAGCGCATCCCATAAATAGAGCCAGCCTCCTTTTACCCGATTGGCCTTATAAAGCCAAAATGTGATCCCATAGACAATGGCACTCCCCAACTGATATGCCCCTAAACAAATCACAACTAAGTTTACGGGCAGACTACTCAGTCGATTCAACCAGATCAACGCAAGTGAAAGAAAAATAAACCAAATAGAGTGGCTATAGGAAATAGACTTGCTACGTAACAAAAAGCGAAGAAGAAAGCTTCCTAGTCCATCAACTAAAAAGTAAATGGCTAATAGATCCAAGGAAAATTTGGTGAAACCAACGCCGTTTCGAAAAATGAGAATCCCAAAAATGACGGCAAGAACCCCAAACAATAAGGTCCGTCTTCTTGCAACTTGTTCAAAAGATATTTTTTTCAATATTCCTTCTCCTTATAGACGAAAGGTCTTTAGACAAATACTATTTTATCAAGTATAATATAAGAAGTAAAGAAAAAAGAAACTGATAAAAGGAGCAGTCTATGAAATACAATCAATATAGCTATCTATCTGTTGACCAAAAAGACATTCTTAAGGAACTAAAAGAAATTGGGTTTGACCTTCCCACCCACCTCCCAGAAAAAGAACTGTTTGAATGGTTTGTCCGCAAGGTTTACTTCACCTATAAAGATACAGATTATCCCCTCTCTAACCTAGTGGTGGATTCTAAAACAGACTTTTTAACGTATATCCAATCTGACTGCGAATGGTCTCCGAACATTTTTTACACAGTAGCCCTCCAATTACTCGGTTTCCGCTATTTTATTGATTTTGAAGATACGGATAGCTTCTTGAAAGAAGTCCAATTTCCGATTGAGTATGGAAACTTGGTAGAAAACCTCTATCACCTTCTCAATACTCGAACAGTAAAAGGAAATTTACTCATCGATCAGTTGGTCAGCGATGGCTTGATTCCTGAAGATAACCAGTATCACTATTTTAACGGCAAGAGCCTCGCAACCTTTACGAGCCATGATGCCATCCGCGAGGTCGTCTATGTGGAAAGTCGGGTCGATACCGACAAAGATGGTCTGCCAGACTTGGTCAAGGTCAGCATTATCCGTCCTCGCTATGAAGGCAAGATTCCAGCTGTTATGACCGCAAGTCCTTATCACCAAGGGACCAACGATAAGGCCAGCGACAAGGCCCTCTACAATATGAATGTCGACCTCGAGGTCAAAGAACCTCATACCATTCAAGTAGAAGTACCTCAATTAGAATTGGTGGATCCTGTCGGTTCAGCTGAGCTAGTCGATGAAGCTGAAGAAACCCTCACTCATATCAACAGCAGTTATACTCTCAATGACTACCTGCTCGCTCGTGGCTTTGCCAATCTCTACGTCTCCGGTCTTGGAACCAAGGATTCCCAAGGCTTGATGACCAATGGAGATTATCGTCAAATCGAAGCCTATAAGAATGTCATCGACTGGCTCAATGGCCGTTGCCGGGCCTTTACAGATCACACACGCAAACGCCAAGTCAAAGCTGATTGGTCTAATGGAAAGGTCGCAACCACCGGGATCTCTTACCTTGGAACCATGTCTAACGGCCTTGCGACCACAGGTGTGGACGGTCTTGAAGTCATCATTGCAGAGGCTGGGATCTCTTCTTGGTACAACTACTACCGCGAAAACGGCCTCGTGACAAGTCCTGGTGGCTATCCAGGTGAAGATTTCGATTCCCTTGCCGAATTGACCTACTCGCGCAACCTTCTAGGTGGAGACTATTTGCACCATAATGCAGCCCACCAAGCCGATCTAGACATCGTGAAAAAAGAGCTGGACCGCGCTTCTGGAGACTACAATCAATTCTGGCACGACCGCAATTATCTCTTACATGCTGATCAGGTGAAGGCTGAGGTGGTCTTCACTCATGGTTCGCAAGACTGGAACGTGAAACCTCTTCACGTCTTTAATATGTTCCAGGCTCTTCCAACAAGCATCAAGAAACACCTCTTCTATCACAATGGTGCCCATGTCTATCTCAACAACTGGCAATCCATTGACTTCCGCGAAAGCATGAACGCCCTCCTCTCTAAAAAATTGCTGGGCTACGATTCAAGCTATGAATTGCCTACTGTCATCTGGCAGGACAATACAGGAGAACAAAGTTGGACTTCCTTGGATGATTTTGGCAACCAAACAAATCAGCGGACCTTCTCCCTGGGAGACGACGAAAAAGTCATCCAAAACCGCTACGAGACAAAAGATTACGAGCGCTATGGCAAGGCTTATCCGACCTTCTTAACGGACCTCTACCAGGATAAGGCGCAACAGGTGACCATTGATCTTCCAATCGAAGAAGACCTACACCTCAATGGGAAAGCTCGCCTTCACCTGCGACTTTACTCCAGCACCAATAAAGGCCTGCTTTCAGCCCAACTCTTAGAGCTTAGAAGCAAGAAATACCTCCAACCCTATCCTGCTGTCTTGTCGGTCCGTACGCTGGATAACGGTCGCTACCATATGCTAGACAATTTGACTGAGTTGCCTTTCAAAGAAGCTGGCCAACGAGTCATTTCTAAAGGTTATCTCAACCTCCAAAATCGTCATGACCTCTTAGAGGTTGAGGCTGTGACGCCAGGCGAGTGGATGGAATTTGACTTTGATCTTCAACCAACCATCTACAAGCTCGAAAAAGGAGCGACCCTTCGCCTGGTCCTTTACACAACGGACTTTGAAATCACTGTGCGCGATCAAACCGATTACCAACTGACCATTGATTTAGCACAATCCAGCCTCCATCTTCCTGAAATGACAGAGACCCGCTAATCGTGGTCTCAAGGCTTGCCCTTACTCGGCTTCATTTGACAGCTTAGCCTACTTATGTTACTATCTAATAGAGTATTTCATAGAAAAAGATATTAGAGGAAGTTATGGCGATTGAAAAAACTGTCAGCGAAATTGCTGAAATTTTAGGAGTCAGCCGCCAGGCGGTCAATAACCGTGTCAAAGCGCTGGCTCCAGAAGATACACAAAAGAACGAAAAAGGGGTTACCGTTGTAACCCGTAGTGGCTTGATCAAGCTCGAAGAAATCTACAAAAAAACTATTTTTGAAGATGAGCCCGTCAGCGATGATGTGAAACAACGCGAATTGATGGAAATTTTGGTAGATGAAAAAAATGCTGAAATCGTCCGTCTCTACGAGCAACTCAAAGCCAAAGACGAGCAACTCGCTAAGAAAGATGAACAGTTGCGCGTGAAAGACGTTCAAATTGCTGAAAAAGACAAGCAATTGGACCAACAACAACAATTGACTTTACAAGCAATGAACGACCGCGATACCTTGAAACTTGAACTCGAACAAGCCAACGAAAAAGTTCAAGAGCAAGAAAGCAAAGGTTTCTGGGCACGCGTTTTCCGTCGATAATCCGGGGCTGGATCCTACCAGTCCCTTTTCTTTTCTACCACAGGAGATTTCCCATGAAAGCATTAGAAGATTATATCGCCTTTGACCTCGAATTTAACCAATACGAAGGCGCCTATCAGATCATCCAGGTGTCTGCCGTACGTTTTACGGACGGTAAAGAAGTCGACCACTACGACTCCTACGTCTACACCGATAAGCCTCTAAAAAGCTTTATTAACGGCCTCACTGGCATTACCCAGGACAAGATCCAAAATGCCCCACAACTAGAACAGGTCCTCAGCGAATTCAAGGCCTTTGTAGGAGACCGGCCCTTGATCGGATACAATGCCAAAAAGAGCGACCTACCCATCCTACTTGAAAATGGCTTGGATTTAGAAGACCAGTACGCTGTCGATGTCTTTGACGAGGCTTTCGAACGTCGTCCATCTGACCTCCACGGCATTAAAAATCTCCAACTCCACACCGTTGCAGAATTTTTGGGAGTCGCAGGAAAATCACACGATAGCTTGGAGGATGCCCGCATGACAGCCCTTGTCTACGAACAATTCCTCGAATTCGATCAAGGCCGTACCCTCCTTGAAGAGCAAGAGAACTTCTCCACCAACCCCTTCGGAGGCTTGGACCTATCCGGATTCTTTGATGAATAAAAAAAGGCTCAAAACTGAGCAGTACTCCTAGAGTTAGATGTTTTCATATCTTTCTTTGGGGGTGCTTTTTATTTCATTTCTGTAAAGATTGACTAAAGTAAATTTTCATCCGACAGACAAATAGAGCATTTTCAAAGGCTTATCTTAAAATATTAGTTATTAAAGATTTAATCATTTCTAATTTTTTGAATATTCATTGACCAGACTTATTTTTAGATGTATAATGAGCATGTAAAATATATCACAAAGAATAATATGTAATAAGATTTAATGATTATATCTGATATTTCTCAATCATAGGGTTCTATTTTCTAGGAGAGATTTATGATTAATATCTTTAAATATCTTGATAAAAAAACAAAATACCTAACCATTATTGGAGCACTGGCAAATGGGGGTCTTGCATTAGGGCAACCTTTGGTTGTCGCCAAAGCATTATCAATAGATCAAAATAACCTTACCTATTCCTCTATTTGGAAATTTGCTCTCTTTGGTTTTTCTGTCTATTTCGCTTTGTATAGTCTAATGTTATTTTGTAATCATGCAAATAATGTCTTTAGACGCGAAATTCACATGAATATCCGAACGGCACTTTTTCAGAAGTTAATGGAAGACAGGGAATATAGTGAAGATGAAAAGATTACCATGCTGACACAGGATATGGAATTTTTAGGAGATAACTTTTTTGAACGCTATATGTCTATTTCATGTTGGGGATTTGGGGCACTGATTACGGCGATCTATATCATTGCCCAAAATGTTTTATTGGGTTCTATCTTTGTTTTCTTCACGATCTTACGTCCCATTCCACAATTCTTGATGAATAATAAGCTAAAGAATTCAGGGGATGAAATGTCTCAGGGAAGAACAGCTGTTCATAACCAAATCTCTGATAGTATTCGAGGGGCTCAGACCTTGCGGATGAATCAAGCCTTGCCTGAAAATTCTCAGCGCGTCTGGAATATCAATCTTCGTTATCAACGAGCTATTCAAAGGTTTGCTTTTACCCATAATATTGTTTTCTTTTGTAATGGTTTTATGGTCTTTCTGAGCCAAGTACTCCCCTTGGTATTAGGGTTCTTCCTTGCTATGCAGGGTCATCATGTTTCAGTGGCTAGCCTGGTTGCTATGTATATTGCTGCTGGTCAACTGGTAGGACCTATCCAAAATATCATGTATGATGTGGTTGAAGTACAAGGAGCCAAAACAACGGCAGAAAAGATTTTCGGAATTTTAAATCGAGCAGATGATAGTGAAACGGACAATCATTCGATCTCTCAAGTAGAAGAACTAGAAATTTCTCATTTAAGTAAATCTTATAATGGTAGAGAGATTCTTCGCGATCTTAATCTAGCCATTCGACAAGGCGAAAAAGTCCTCATCAAAGGGCCAAGTGGCTGTGGGAAATCAACCCTCTTCCGAATGATCACAGGGGAAGAAAAGCCGGATGCCGGAACGATTACTTGTCGTACAAGGGATGGAGTTAAAACAAGTCACTTTGTTCGTCAGGTAGGCATTATCAGCCAGCATCCTTTCCTCTTTAATGATACTGTTCGCTACAATCTCAGTTTGGGACAAGAGTTTTCAGATCAAGAATTGGAGACTGTTTTGAGACAGGTCAAACTCGACCATGAACTAACTGATGGACTTGATTTTGTAATCACTAATAACGGAGAAAATATTTCAGGTGGACAACGAGTCCGGGTTGAACTAGCCCGCTTCCTTCTTCGTAAAAAGGATATTTTATTAGCAGATGAGGTAACTGCAGCTCTTGACGTAGAAAATAGCCAGATGGTTCGTGACTTGATTTTCTCACTACCGATGATGGTGTTAGAAATCGCTCACCATATTGATAATGAAAGTCGATACGATCAAGTCATTGAATTAAGAAAAGAATAAAATTACTGACACAAACCTAAAAATATATCGTTAGTATATCAAAGAAAGAAAATACTAAAACTTTCCGCAGTGAGAAAAGTGCCTGAAACAATAACGTTTCAGGCACTCGGAATTATTGAGACCTTAGGCTCAATAATTAGTCTTGGAACTTCCTGGATTGCTGAAATCATCCACTGGATAATTTCACCTAACGTCCGTACTCACCTAAGGAAAGTTTTTAATATGACTTTGTCTTCAATCTGAAAGAGGCTCAAAACTGAGCCTCTTTTGAATTAATGAAAACTTCCTTAGCTTAAAATGGCAATTTCCCTGCGAAAGCACCGAGTTTTTTCTTGGTTGCCGCATCAATTTCTTCAATGGCAGCATTGATGGCTTGCACCGTCATATCAGAAAGAGTTTCTGTATCTTCTGGGTCGACCACTGCGGCGTTGAAATCGATGGAGACAACCTTCTTATCACCTGTAAGAGTTGCAACAACCAGGTCTTGAGCAGATTTCCCTACAAATTGAGTTGCGGCTAATTCCGCTTGGCTTTGCTCCATTTGCTTTTGCAATTTTTGAGCTTGCTTCATCATATTTTGCATATTCATCATAGTAATGACATTCCTTCCAACTTCTGAAATTTACAGTTCATTATACCATTTTTTAGACGCTTGGAAAAGCTTTGGATAGTAATCATGAAAAGCTTCTTTCACTCCGGATGGATTTTTAAGCTTTCACTACAAAATGAAAGAGAGCCTTTTTGAGCCTCTCTCAGAAAAATAATAAATTGTATTAGGATAAAATCATCGAAGCCACAATTGGACTAATGAATACATACAAAATTCCTGTGATCCCAATTGCCAATCCTGCCATAGCACCGGCCACATGACCATACTTAAACGCTGTCCCTGTTCCTACTGCATGTCCAGTTCCTCCAAGGGCTAACCCAATAGCTACTGGATCTTTTATTTTTAACATTTTCAATATCGTTGGGCCCAAGACACTTGTTAATAATCCAGTTGCTACAACTACCACAAGAGTGATGGTCGTAATTCCTTGCATTTTTTCAGTAATCCCAACTGCCATTGCAGTCGTAACCGATTTTGGAAAGAGTGAAATAGCTAGAAAATACTTCATCCCAAATGCTTTCGCAATCAAGGCTGTAAAAATCGTATTCACAATAACCGCTACTGTTGAGCCGATCAAAATACTCCGTGCATGATGCTTCATCAAATGGAAACTTTTATAGAGAGGAATTCCCAAGGCGACTGTCGATGGTCCAATCAACTGATTTAACAGGGAACCACCGACATAGTAATCTTTATAAGAAATTCCTGTAATCATTAAGAATAAGATAACGATTACTGTAGCCACTAAAAGTGGCGTTGTTATAGGATGGGGATACCTGCGGAAGATTAACATTCCAATCAAATAAGCCCAAATAGATAAGACAATCCCAAATAAAGGATTACCCGCAAAATTAGCCATGCTTGCGTCCCCCTTCTGGATAATCACCTTCAAAACGATTTTTTATAAAACTAACCACAATTGCAATTAAAGCCACATTGATGACCAAGGCTCCAACTAGAATCAACATGATTGGAAACAGATAAGGTGCAATCACATGAAACTTATCCATAATACCGACAGCAGGGGGAAGAAACAGAATCGTCATGTTTGCTAATAAAAAATTTCCTACCATATTGACGTGGCGCATGCGTAGTAACTTAAACTGTAATAATAAAAATAGGATCAACAGCCCGATCATACTTCCAGGAATTGGTAAGTGCAACCCATCCGAAATGATTTCACCAATTAATGAAATCGTGAATATAATCGTCAGTTGTACATATAATTTCATCTTCATCTCCCTTTTTATGGATCATTTCCAATAAGGATTCGTATCCTCGATTCTGCTTACTTAGAAGTAAACATCCATTTATCCCTATCAGTTTACTCCTTTTCGGAAAATTTGCAAGCTTTTTTCTAAAAAAATAAAACAAATTACCAAAAATTGAAGCTACTATTTTGATTCATGACATCCATTTTATGATACAATGAAACCAAAAACGGTTAAGTTAACATGAAAGGATCTACATGACTCATTTTCATACCATTGTCATCGGTGGTGGCCCAGCAGGTATGATGGCGACCATTGCCAGCGCATCTTATGGCCAACCTACGCTACTGATCGAAAAAAATAAAAAGCTGGGCAAGAAACTCGCTGGTACCGGAGGAGGCCGCTGTAATGTCACAAACAACGGGACCTTAGACGATTTGATGGCCGGTATCCCTGGAAATGGCCGTTTCCTTTACAGTGTGTTTTCCCAATTTGATAATCATGATATCATCCAATTTTTCACCGATAATGGGGTCAAGCTGAAAGTCGAAGACCATGGTCGGGTCTTTCCTGTTAGTGATCAATCTCGCACCATTATTCAAGCTTTAGAAAATAAGATCCTTGAGCTAGGTGCTAGTATTGCCACCAACTGTGAAGTGGTCTCTGTCACCAAGCCAGAAGACGTCTTCATCGTCAAATCAGCTGAAAACACTTGGACAGCCGATAAGCTGATCGTTACGACTGGAGGCAAATCCTACCCTTCTACCGGCTCTACTGGTTACGGACACGAAATCGCCCGCCACTTCAAACATAGCATTACGGATCTAGAAGCGGCAGAAAGTCCTCTTTTGACAGATTTTCCACACAAGGCCCTCCAAGGGATCTCTCTGACAGATGTGACCCTCAGCTACGGCAAACACATCATCACACACGACCTTCTCTTTACCCATTTTGGACTCTCTGGTCCTGCAGCCCTTCGGATGTCTAGCTTTGTTAAAGGTGGGGAAATCTTATCTCTGGACCTCCTTCCGACTACCTCTTCTCAAGAGTTAAAAGACTTTCTAGAAGAGCATCGAGAAAAGGCCATTAAAAATAGCCTCAAAGCCCTGCTTCCTGAACGATTAGCTGATTTCTTGGCGCAAGGATTCCCTGAAAAAGCCAAGCAACTCACTCCTCCCCAGACAGAAGAGCTCATCCAAAAGATCAAAGAGATGCCTATCCCCGTCACTGGGAAGATGTCTCTAGCCAAATCCTTTGTGACCAAGGGTGGCGTCAGCCTCAAAGAAATCAATCCTAAAACCCTGGAGAGTAAGCTAGTTTCTGGACTCCACTTTGCAGGTGAGGTCCTCGATATCAATGCCCATACAGGCGGTTTTAATATCACATCCGCCCTCTGTACCGGTTGGGTAGCAGGGAGCCCTCATTACTAATAGGAATTTACTAACTTTATTCTTCATCTATTGAAATAAAATTTTTAAAAATTCTTTACAAGTTAGTATTTACTTGATAGAATGGATTGGTATAAAATTTATAAAGGAGATTATTAGAATCATGGATTTTGATTTTAGTGTTAAACTCTTTTCAGAGTTTATTGGAACGGCTTTGCTACTTATCCTCGGAAATGGTGCAGTTGCAAACGTCGAATTAAAAGGAACTAAAGGTCATCAAAGCGGTTGGCTTGTCATTGCGATCGGATATGGGATGGGAGTAATGATTCCAGCCTTGATGTTCGGTAATGTTTCAGGAAACCACATTAACCCTGCCTTTACTCTTGGACTTGCGGTCAGCGGACTCTTCCCATGGGCAAATGTTTTACCATACATCGCTGCTCAACTTCTTGGAGCTATGTTTGGACAATTGGTTGTCGTTGCGACTCACCGTCCATACTACATCCAAACTGAAAATCCTAACAACATCTTAGGAACATTTTCAACGATTTCTAGTTTGGATAAAGGAACTCCTGAATCACGTAAGGCTGCTACCATTAATGGCTTCATCAACGAGTTTGCTGGATCTTTCGTCCTTTTCTTTGGTGCCCTCGGCTTGACGAAACATTTCTTTGGTGCAGAGGTTGCAGGTCTTGCTCAAAAAGCTGCTGCTGAACAAGGAGGCGTCTTTGATGCTACCACATCAGCAGCAAAATTGGCTTTATCACAAGCACACGCTTCAGGTTTAGGAATTGCTCACTTGGCTCTTGGTTTCCTTGTTATGGCTCTTGTTACGTCACTTGGAGGTCCTACTGGACCTGGTTTGAACCCTGCACGTGACTTTGGTCCTCGTTTGGTCCATGCCTTCCTTCCAAAGTCTATCTTGGGAGAACACAAAGGGGATTCTAAATGGTGGTATGCTTGGGTACCAGTTGTAGCCCCAATTCTTGCTGCTATCTTAGCTGTATTATTGTTCAAAGTTATCTATCTTCGTTAATCTATCTAAAAAAACGAACTCGATTTTCCATCGAGTTCGTCTTTTTATTGTTCTTTGGTTAATGAAAAACGGAAATCATTGTATTTGTTGTAGTCAAATGGTGTATTGGTAGCCGTTGTGAAAACAATCGGTGTATAGTGTCCTTCTTCCAAGATAAAACCAGGTTCGAGTCGGAAGTCAGCGACACCCAGACCTGTGATCCCTGGAAGCAAGGCATCAGCCCCATCCAATCCTTCTGAATCCCAATAGTAGATATTGCCTGTTGCTTGGACGGCTCTTGCTGTATAGGTCGCTGTCCGAGTTGGTTCGCTATCATTTTTGAAACTAACCACTGTTGTCACATTTCCATTGGCATCCACAGTCATTTTAATCGCATCCGCTTGTGGACTAGATCCTACCCAAGTTCCCACCAATTCTGCAGGGACAGTAGCTTGCGTCGTAGTAGACGCATTCTCGGTCTTACCAGAGTCTTTTGAAGCTGTCGCGCTACTGGCTTGAGTCGAAGAGCTAGCTGTATCGTTTGCCTGAGAGGAAGATGCTGCACTCTTTTTGCTATTACTTTTGGCTTTTTTCTCTACCTTGCTGGTAGATACTTTTGCGGATGAGGAAGCTGTCTTTTTATCCTTTGCACCACAACCACCGAGAGCTAGACCAAGTGAAGCAGCCACCAGAACAGCGGCACTCCAACGGAAGATTGATTTTTTCATACGATCACCTCTTTATCTTTCTGACTCCCATTATACTCCAATTGTTACAAAAATCAAGTTTTTTTGTAACAATTGTAATTTTTTTGTAACATATTTTTACATTTAAAATACCAATCGTAATAGGGCGATCAAGACAATTCCAAACAAAACGGTTCCCATAAGGTTTTTGTAACGAAAGGCTACAAAGAGACTGGGAATGGTCACCACTAGGTCCAACCAGTGGAGCTGCGGGAGACTTCCAATTTTTCCATCTACTAAGCTTGATAAAACCAAGGCAAAGATAATGGAAATGGGCAGGTATTTGAGAAAGCGGGTTACAGGAGCCGGTAGTCCCTTGTATTTGACTAAGAGGAAGGGCAAGATCCGAGGAATCCAGGTAACGAGGGCTGAGGCCAGAATGGCCATGAAGATATAACTATTCACGCGCATCACAGACCACCCCCACAAAACAGCCGATCAAGGTCGCAGCTAGCACAGCTAGCGGTTGCGAAACAAAAAAGAGTAAGAGAAAGAAACTCACTGCTACTGCTAACAGCACCATGAGCATGGTTTTGGTCTTTTCTGTCAGTTGCATTCCTTGAAACTGGGCTGCAAAAATCCCAATAAACATAGCCACCAAAGCAAAATCAAGCCCAAAAGCCTTTGGATCAGGTAGGAGAGATCCTAGAGCTGTTCCGATAACCGTCGCACTGATCCAGGCCACATAGCCTACTAGATTGTTCCCATGCATCCAAGGAACTGTAATGGTGTCCGTCTTTAATTTCTCACTCAAGTAGACCCCATAACTCTCATCAGTCAGGAGACTACCAATCCCAATGGTATGAGCGAGACTAGCATCCTTAAAGTCAGACGACGTATGCAGACTCATCAACATATTCCGGAGATTGATCAAACACACCGTCAAGGCCATATTCAAGATCGAAGAATGGGCCGCAATCAGAGAGATCATCGCAAACTGGGCCGCCCCAGCATAGACCAATACACTCATCAAGGCCATCTCTAAAGGAGAAAGATAGGGAGACGCCACCACACCACAAGCCAGGCCAATACTGATATAGCCCAAAGCCGTCGGTAGCGCGTCCCTCACCCCCTGCCAAAAATCTTTTTCCACTCTCTTACTCCTTTCCAAATCATTGACCTCTATTATAACACAAGAAAAAAGGTTGAAAAACGAGATCTGGTATAGAAAAGATAACCTCTCATTATACTCCTATCTCTACCTACTTATTTACTTTTAAATCTGATATCTCTAATGACATCTTTTCTTCTTGTGTCATGGTCTCGACAATTTGTTTTTGCTCGCTTGATATTGGCAAGGTCAAAATCGTAGCAGATTGATCCGGCAATGCTCCACTGTCACTAATTTTATAGCCAATCCGTTTATTTTGATATATGAATTGCCCATCATATTTCCAATTCAATGAAAACTCAAAATCCTTATCAATTTGAAATCCAGCTTTGTTAATCAATAGAAAAACAGCATATTCTTGTTGATTTGATGAAAAAGTTGCTCCAGTAAAGTTGATCGATAGGCTTCCTTGATTTCCAAGTTCTGGATGTTCCTTGGTTAATTTCTTCCCTAATTCAATTACATTTGATTCTTTTCCTTCATACTGTGGTCCCACCACAAACTGCAAGCCTTTTTCATTTTTAACAGTTGAAGACTCTTTTGAGATCTGCTCCGTTTTGCTTGGCGAAGAATCTTTTGATTCCTGTCGAGACTGGGCGCATGCTGTTAATGATAGAAGCGCTACAATCAAAACGATCGTTTTTTTCATCGTTTCTACTCTTTTTTTCTTATTCATTCAATTCTAATTACTTTTTTCAATGATTATCTCTTCTACACTATCAAGCCTTAAATTCCCTGTTTTAGCTCCTAAAAGAACTGGGACTTTACCAAATTCAAAGGTCAATAGAAAAGCCGTAAGAATACCGCCTATCACCAAAAAGATCCCTTCTGTTCCATTATTGATGAATAAATACATGGCTAAACAGGCCAGTAAGACAACATTTAATAGATGGGTATCAAAAATTTGCTTTCTTTCTGGTATCGGCTTGAAAGTCACCCTGTATCTCTTAGTCGCTGTAGGAAATAGAGTCTTAACCTTTTTACGAGCCTTTTCTAGAGAAAATCGAAAGAGCGCAAATGATATAAGCATGGCAACCATGAATAAGACTATCTTTAGAAAAATTTGCTGACTAATAGCATACTCACTGAATAGATTTTCTAAGAGTCTATAAACCACTCCAACAAATGGCTGGACTATAATGGCTGCTGTCCCTCCTTTTATTTTATTGATCGGTGTACCTGGAATTGTAACATTTTTATCTACTTCCATCATCTCAACAGTGATAGTTTCCGTTGGCAACCCCCAATAATAGAGCTTGGGCTTCATAGTACTAGCATCCAAAATAAAATGTTTACCATCATATTCTACCAATTGGTGACAGAAGATACTTGTTTCCTTATATTCTAACATCCTATTGACTTCCTTTCGTTTCGCCTTACTCCCACCTCAGTTTTATTCCCTCTATCATACCGAATTTTCTTGCTAATCGCAAATCCCTTACTAGTTGGTGAGATTCCAACAAAAAGCCATCTGGATGCCTTCATCCAAATGGCTTGTGTCCACTTATTCGATTCCTTCAAAGGCCAGACTTGGTTTGGCATTGAGGTCCCAGCCTGCGAAGTTTTCTTTGTTCCATTCACTAACGCTGGCATAGGCAATCATCCCTGCATTGTCCCCGCAGAGACGCAGAGGCGGAATGATGACCTTAACATCCGTGATGTCAGAAGCCAAGCGTTCACGGAGACCTTGGTTGGCTGCGACCCCACCAGCGACGACTAGAGTCTTGACCGGATATTTCTCCAAAGCCTTTTTGGTCTTGGCCATGAGAATGTCTAAAACGGCTGCTTGGAAACTCGCTGACAAGTCCGCATTGGAAAGGCTTTCTCCTTTTTGCTGGGCATTATGGTGCAAATTGATAAAGGCCGACTTAAGCCCTGAAAAAGAAAATTCCAGATTGTCTTCCTTGATCATGGCCCGTGGGAAATCGTAGATATCAGATCCTTGGTGGGCCAGCTGATCAATTTCACGTCCTGCTGGATAGGTCAAGCCCATCACGCGCCCGACCTTGTCATAAGCCTCTCCTACAGCGTCATCACGGGTCTCTCCGACGATCTTATAATCTCCTGCTTCACTGACGTAGACCAGCTCTGTATGTCCTCCACTCACCAGCAAGGCTAAGAGCGGAAACTCTAAGGGCTCCACGCTTTGAGCAGCCATCAAGTGCCCCGCCATATGATTGACAGGAATCAAAGGAAGGCCGTGCGCCCAGGCAAAGGCCTTAGCTGCAGCCAAGCCGACTAAAAGAGCCCCAACCAGGCCTGGGCCGTAAGTAACGGCTACAGCAGTGACCTCGTCTTCTGTGATCCCTGCTTCTTCTAGGGCTTCTTCAATACAAGCGGTGATGACTTCTACATGGTGACGGGAGGCTACCTCAGGCACCACTCCACCAAAACGCTTGTGACTTTCGATTTGACTGGCAATGACATTGGACAAAAGTTGGTCGTCATTTTTCAAGACAGCCACGCTGGTCTCATCACACGATGTCTCAAAAGCCAAAATATATCTATCTTTCATTCGGGTTCCTCTTCATGATCACGGCATCCTCTATCGGATCGTGATAGTAGTTTTTCCTCCGTGCAATTTCTTCAAAGTGCATTTTTTTGTATAGGCCTTGGGCCGGTTGATTGGACACGCGCACTTCTAAGAAAATCTCTTTTTGGTCCGGCAGCTGCGCGAGTAACTGCTGGGCTAGGCCTCGGCCCTGAAAAGCGCGCTTGACCGCAATCTGCAAGACCTCTGCTTCATAGAGAGTCTCTTGAATGGCGACAAACCCAAGGACTTGCCGCTCCTCATCCAGGGCTATGAAATAAGTACTTGATGCCTGCTCTAAATCAGCTTGGATCTGCTCCAACTTCCAGGGGCTGTGGGTATAGACATCTTCCATCACAGAGAGAATAGCGGCTGCATCCTGAATTCGCCCCTTTTTGATTTCTACTTTGATCATAAACGCTTGATGTAGGAGGTCGTTGTTTCCGTGTGGTCTTTGAGCCAATTTTCCTCTGCTTCGACCCGTTTGAGATAATTAGGGACAAAATCATGGAGGCTTGCAGGCGCTTGTTTGAGGCCGAGACATCCGATTTTGACTGCATTTGGCAGGGTTTCATAGTAAGTAGCCCTTGGCAGGCTAGAGGCAATCTGCTCCTTAAAGGGAGTGATTTCTCCGACAAAAGTGACCTGCTCACTTGTTGCTGCACGATCTAGGACTTCCTCAAATGGAAAATGCCCTTCTGGTGCAACCAGCTGATCTTCTTGGTAAAAACCTGCATAAACGTTGTTTCGACGGGCATCCATGACAGGAACTACCAAACCTTCTAGATCATCTGGCACTAGGGCTAAGAGGCTCGAAACCCCGACCAACTCAATCCCTAAGGTATGAGCCAAGGTCTTTGCGGTTGCGACCGCAATGCGCAGCCCAGTGTAGCTCCCAGGACCTTCTGCCACCACGATACGATCCAAGTCCTTGGGTGTCAAGTCAATTTGTTGCATCAAAAAATCGATGACCGGCATCAAGGTGATACTATGATTCTTTTTAATGGTTAATGTTGTTTCTGCAAGTAGAGTCTCATCTTCTAAAATCGCTACAGAAAGAGCCTTACTCGAGGTATCAAATGCTAATAATTTCATTTCCTACTCCTCTTGAACTGGATTATATTATACTACAAATTCCCTTCAAATCCCAGCGAAACTCTCCTCTAGAGCGCAGGATTTTCCTATCCAAAACCGCTCAAAAGCTTCTCTATTATAGGTCTTTGCCTCTCTGACTTTTCCAGTCTATCTTTTACTTACAGGCGAATTTATGATATAATGATAATTAATTGTATCGAATCAGGTCCACTGGTTGCGAGTAGGAAACTCTAGTGATTGCACTCCTCCGCAGCTAACAAATGGACCGAAATAATGAAAGGAAAATTACTTCATGATTTACAAAGTTTTTTATCAGGAAACAAAAGACCGCAACCCTCGTCGTGAAACAACGCATGCACTTTATCTCGATATTGATGCACCAAACGAACGCGAAGGACGCATCCAAGCACGTCAATTGGTTGAAGCAAACACAGATTTCAACATTGAATTTATCACACCACTTTCTGAGCAACACCTTGCTTACGAGAAAGAGTCAGGTGCTTTTGAACTAACGGAGTACTAATCCATGGCTTATACCTTAAAACCTGAAGAAGTTGGTGTATTTGCCATTGGTGGACTTGGAGAAATCGGAAAAAATACCTACGGGATCGAATACCAAGATGAAATCATCATTGTCGATGCCGGGATCAAATTTCCAGAAGATGACCTCCTTGGGATCGACTATGTAATCCCAGATTACTCTTATATCGTTGACAATATCGATCGCGTCAAAGCGGTCCTCATTACCCACGGGCACGAAGACCACATTGGTGGGATTCCTTTCCTTTTGAAGCAAGCCAATGTCCCTATCTATGCTGGACCTTTGGCGCTTGCCTTAATCCGTGGAAAATTAGAAGAGCATGGCCTTCTTCGTGATGCCAAACTCTACGAAATCAACCAAAACACTGAGCTTCAATTTAAAAATCTTAAAGCAACCTTCTTCCGTACGACTCACTCGATTCCAGAACCTTTGGGAATTGTGATTCACACCCCTCAAGGAAAGATTGTCTGTACCGGAGACTTCAAGTTTGACTTCACACCTGTTGGGGAACCAGCTGACCTCCATCGCATGGCAGCTCTTGGAGAAGAAGGCGTTCTCTGTCTGCTCTCAGACTCAACCAACGCGGAAATTCCAACCTTTACCAACTCTGAAAAAGTGGTTGGCCAATCCATCATGAAGATCATCGAAGGGATCCACGGGCGCATCATCTTTGCTTCCTTTGCTTCAAATATCTTCCGTCTCCAACAAGCTGCTGAGGCTGCTGTCAAGACCGGTCGCAAGATCGTCGTCTTTGGACGCTCGATGGAAAAAGCCATCGTCAACGGAATTGAGCTTGGCTACATCAAGGTCCCTGCTGGAACCATTATCGAGCCAAATGAGATCAAAGACTATGCGGCCAATGAGATCCTGATCATGTGTACAGGAAGCCAAGGGGAGCCAATGGCAGCCCTCTCTCGGATTGCCAACGGAACGCACCGCCAAGTGCAACTCCAACCAGGAGATACCGTGATCTTCTCTTCTAGTCCAATTCCTGGAAATACAACCAGTGTGAATAAATTGATCAATACGATTTCTGAAGCGGGTGTAGAGGTCATTCACGGAAAGATCAACAACATCCATACTTCTGGACACGGGGGGCAACAAGAACAAAAACTCATGCTCCGCTTGATCAAACCAAAATACTTCATGCCTGTCCATGGTGAATACCGGATGCAGAAGATCCACGCAGGACTTGCGCGTGATTGCGGAGTGGAAAAAGACAATATCTTCATCATGAGTAATGGTGATGTCCTCGCTCTTACAGCCAACTCTGCTCGGATCGCAGGAAGCTTCAATGCTCAAGATATCTATGTCGATGGAAACCGCATCGGTGAAATCGGGGCTGCTGTCCTTCGTGACCGGAGAGACCTTTCTGAAGACGGTGTTGTGCTTGCTGTTGCGACTGTTGACTTCAAATCGAAGATGATCCTGGCTGGACCAGACATCTTGAGCCGTGGTTTTATCTACATGCGTGAATCAGGAGATCTGATTCGTGAAAGCCAACGCATCCTCTTCAATGCAATTCGCATCGCCTTGAAGAACAAAGATGCCAATATCCAAACCGTCAATGGTGCGATTGTTAATGCCCTTCGCCCATTCTTATACGAGAGCACGGAACGTGAACCTATCATTATCCCAATGATTCTCACACCAGATGACGAAAATTAAAAAAACAACCAGTTGAGACCACTGTTTCGACTGGTTTTATAGTGACCTTTTGAGG
>NZ_JAPVYY010000012.1:0-48171 GCF_041432105.1 Streptococcus sp. 27098_8_148
ATTGAGAGGCTAGGACTTTTGTCCCAGCCTCTTGCAGTTTATTTACTATGTTTCCAATTGCTGTAAATCCCAAAAAGAATGATCCAGATGGTTGCTCCAATCGCTCCAATGTATGTTGATTCTTGCAAAAAGAGACAAACGAATACGAAGAGGAAGAAAACAATGGTCAATGGATTCAACACTTTATAGGCTGGCATGACAAAACCATCTGGCATAAATTCTTTCGATTTACGGTACTTAAGATGGGCAAGCATAGTCAAAATGTAAATAGCAATGTAGACACCAGAAGAAGAGGCCGTAATCAAGGCAAAGGCATCTGAGACACCTGGCAAGACATTGATAAAGGCAGAAACAGCAACCACAATCGCAGAAAAAATAATCGCGCGACTTGGAATCCCCATACGAGATAAGCTATTCAGTTTCAAACGATTCATCACTTTGCTGTTTGGTGTTTCTTTTGCAATCTGGTACAAGTGACGCCCTGTTGAATAGAGGGTGGAATTCAAGGAAGATGCAGCAGCTGTCAGTACAACAAAATTAATCAATCCAGCTGCCCACTTGATTCCTACCATCTGAAAGACCGTTACAAACGGTGACTTATTGACAGGAAGCTGTTGCCAAGGGAAAATAGCCATAATCGCCAACAAAGCTCCTACATAAAAGATTACAATCCGGATTGGAATTTCTTTAATAGCTTTTGGCAATACTTGGCGGGGATTAGCGGTTTCAGAAGTAGTAATTCCAACAAATTCGATTGCTTGGTAAGCAAAGAAGACCATTTGGAAGGCCATGACGAACTTGACCCAACCATTTGGAAACATTTGAAAACCATTGGTAATGTTACTTAAGCTAGCGTGTCCAGCTGGTGTTTCAAAATTCGTCGTCACCATAAAGATTCCTGTTGCGATCAAGGCTAAAATCGTGACAATCTTGATCATTCCAAACCAGAATTCAACCTCTCCAAAAACCTTCACAGCGATCAAGTTTACACAACTTAAGAGCGCTAAAAAGATAATTTGAATCTGCCAGGCTGGCCAATTTGGAAACCAAAGCTGGACATAGTTGGAAACAGCGGTGATCTCTGCCATTCCCAAAAATACCAAGGAGACCCAATAGGACCATCCTGAAAAATAACCCCAACCTTTTCCTATATACTTGGTGATAAAGTTGATAAAGGTGTGTTGATCAGGGTCCATATAGAGCATTTCTCCGATTGCCCGCATCATCAAGTACATGAAGGCGCCAGTCAGCATATAGACTAAAATAATAGAGGGCCCTGTCAAAGAAAGGGAACGACCGGCTCCAAGAAAGAGTCCTGTCCCGATGGTTCCTGCAATAGCGATCAGCTGAACATGCCGATTTTGCAGACCACGAACCATCCCATTTTCGGTTTCTTCACCAGGATGATGTTTTTTTGACATATAATTACTCCCATTCTTTTTCTGTACATTTTCAGAAAAGTATACTTCAAATTTTCATACAATCTACTATACCATGTTTTTAAAAATTGGTCAATCCAGTCCAGAATATTCTGAATTTTATAGATTAAAAAGAGTGCTGGAGTCTCTTCCAGCACTCTTTTGCTTATGAATTAGGGTCATCGAGGCTACGGCCATGCAAACCTTTTTCACGTTGCACTTGGCGTAGTTTCTCAGGTGTTACATCGTTACCTTCTTCATCCACAATTTTGATCCCTTCGATGTGGTGACGAACCGAACGACGATAACCTTCAATGTATTCTTCACGAAGTTTTGCTTGTTCCACTGCTTCTTCAGGAGTCAAACCTTCTGTTTTTTTCTTTTTAGCAAGCTCATTGATACGAGCGATTTTTTCAGGTGTCATAATAAAACCTACTTTCTACCTGTCATCAGGTACTTATTTTGTGTTCAATTGGTTGAAGGCTGCAACATTATTAGCTTTCGCTACAAGACCTGCAAGAAGGGCCAAACGGTTGTTTTTAACAGCCTCATCTTCTGCCATCACCATGGTATTGTCAAAGAAAGCATCAATGACTGGGCTCAGAGCAAAGAGTTGAGCCAATTTGTCGCTAGCTGAACCGGTCAATTCAAGCTCTTCAATCGCTTTAGCAAGGGCTTTTTCTTGATCATTTTCAAAGAGACTAGCGTCGACTGCTACTGAAGCATCTGCTTTTTCTGCCAAGTTGAAAGCACGTGAGAGGGATTCAACAGCTGCCTTGTAACCATCGGTCTTCGCAGCTTCTGAAAGAGCTTCAGCTGCTTCCAGCATATCAGCCACGACAAAGTTTGAACCAGCAAGAACAGCGTCTTTGATATCTTTTGGTGTGCGTCCCATCATCTTGTCCACACGCGCCTTGATGAAGTTGAGCACTTCTGCTTGATTGTCATAGGAAAGGCTATCAAATGAAAGTCCGTAAAGGCTATCAATCAACTCATCCATAGGGATGTGCCAACCAAAGGCATCCAAGATACGAACAATCCCTTGTGTTGCACGACGAAGTGCATAAGGGTCATTGGAACCTGATGGAATCAAGCCAACTGAGAAGAAGGAAAGAAGGGTATCCAATTTATCTGCAAGGGCAAGAATGGCACCAACCTTAGTCTCTGGAAGGGCTCCGTCTGCTGAATCAGGAAGGTAGTGCTCACGGATAGCTCTCGCAACCGCAGCATCTTCACCAGCGAGAAGGGCGTATTTTTCACCCATGATTCCTTGCAATTCATCAAACTCACCGACCATGCCCGTCAAGAGGTCAAATTTGTAGATTTCAGCTGCACGAGCGACGGCTGCCGTTTCTTCTGCAGTCAAACCAGCTTGCTCAGCTAGTGACGCTGCAATAACACCCGCACGCGCCATGTGTTCTGAAAGAGAACCAATTTTTTCATGGAAGGTCACGTTCGCCAATTTAGCAACGAGGTCTTCAATCTTAAGTTTTTGGTCTTCACGCCAGAAAAATTCACCATCTTCAAGACGTGCCACCAAGACTTTTTCATTTCCTCGGATAACATTTTCCAAGTGCTCAGCGTTCCCATTACGGACGGAGATGAAGTTTGGTTTCAGCTTACCATCAAGGTCACGTACAACAAAGTAACGTTGGTGCGTTTCCATTGAGGTCACCAAAACTTCTTCTGGAACATCCAAATATTTAGTGTCAAAACTTCCCATAAAGGCAGTTGGATATTCGACCAAGTTCAAGACTTCGTTCAAAAGTCCTTCTTCGATTTGAACTTGAACACCTTGTTCTGCTTCGATAGCCTTAATTTGCTCACGAATCATGTTTTCACGTTCTTTGCTATCCGCAATCACGTAAACCGTGCGAAGGTCTTCTTCATACGAATCCGCATTGGTAATTTCTACTTCATGTCCAAGGAAACGGTGCCCACGACTCACACGACCCGACTTAATATCCAAGAAATCAAGGTCGAGTGCTTCGTCGCCCAAAAGAACGATCAAGGTGTGAACTGGGCGAATGTATTCAAAGGTGTTGTTAGCCCAGTGCATGCTAACAGGGAAGGTCAATGAAGCAAGCACCTCTGGAAGGCCAGCCAAGACTTCTTTAGCTGGTTTTCTAGCTTCGTGCTTCGTAACATAAACGTACTCTTCACCCTTGACTTCACGGAATTCGATATCATCAACCGTCAAGCCTTTCCCACGGACGAATCCTTGAGCCGCTTTTGAGAAGTTTCCATCTGCATCCAAGGCGATTTTCTTAGAAGGTCCTTTAAAATCTTCGGTCAAATCAGATTGTTGATCTGCTAAACCAATCACACGGATAGCCAAACGGCGTGGTGTTGAGAAGGTTTGAATGCTTTCGTATGAAAGTCGGTTGTCATCCAAGAAGGCTGCCATTTTCTCACCGAGTTGTTTTTCACTTGGTGTGACAACGTAGGCTGGCAACTCTTCAAGTCCAAGTTCTACTAATAAGTTTTTTGTCATGTTTTTTCTCCGAAAAATATCTTTTTTTCCAGTTTGCCTTATGTGATTGGCACGCAAGCAACCGACTTCGTCGTTTCATTGCTAAAATTGGAGCCTAAGGTCTCCAATTTTGTCTGGTATCGTTAGTTTCTCTAACGATACCTAAATCACAGTGGCAACTGGTTCTGTAAGGTTACTCTATTAACCTATCCTATCTAATACACTCTTTTTATTCTTCCTCTTCTGCTAGGAGTTTGGCGCGTGTGGCTTCGTCGAGAAGTGGATAACCAAGTTTCTTACGTTCTGCGACGAAGGTTTTAGCTACTACACGAGCCAAGTTACGGATACGGGCAATGTAACCGGCACGTTCTGTAACGGATACTGCTCCACGAGCGTCAAGCAAGTTGAAGGTATGTGAACATTTCAAAACGTAGTCATAGGCAGGGTGAACAAGGCCTAATTCCAAAGCACGTCCTGCTTCTTTTTCAAATTTTTCGAAGTTTTCAAGAAGCATATCTTGGTCAGAAACTTCAAAGCTGTATTTTGAGTGTTCATATTCTGGTTGAAGGAAGATTTCTCCGTATTTAACGCCTGGAGCCCACTCGATATCATAAACTGAGTCTACTTCTTGGATGTAAGAAGCCAAACGTTCCAATCCATAAGTGACCTCAGAAGTTACTGGGCCAGTTGCCAACCCACCAACTTGTTGGAAGTAGGTGAACTGAGTGATTTCCATACCATCCAACCAAACTTCCCAACCAAGACCAGCTGAACCAGTTGATGGGTTTTCCCAGTTATCTTCAACGAAACGAATATCGTGTTCCAAAGGATTGATCCCCAATTTTTCCAATGACTCAAGGTAGAGTTCTTGGATATTTGATGGAGAAGGTTTCATGACCACTTGGAATTGGTGGTGTTGGTAAAGGCGGTTTGGGTTTTCTCCGTAACGACCGTCCGCTGGACGACGTGATGGCTCTACATAAGCCGCATTCCATGGTTCAGGACCAATGGCACGAAGGAAGGTATACGGACTCATGGTTCCCGCACCTTTTTCATTATCATAAGCTTGCATGAGCATACAACCCTGGTCATTCCAGTATTGTTGCAAAGTCAAAATAATTTCTTGGAAGGTTAGTTTTTTTGACATCTTCTTCTCCTTTTTATAAATTCTTGCGACATGAGTCTGCCTCGTCGATCATACGAGGCAAGACGAGTTAGTACTGCGTCTAGCTCAGGCACCAGGGTGCCTGAGCGTGGGGCAGTCCGACTGTAAGGAGGTCTCTGCCACTAACGCAGTGAAAGGTTAGTTTTTTTGACATTGAATACTCCTTATTCATAAAGTTTCTTGTGACTCAGGATACAAAAAGAACCGTGTCTCTGCTCCTAAGTCTGTGACCTAGGGGCGTCAAAAACGCGGTTCCACCCTAATTTATTACTTCATTTTATTTTACTTTACTCAGATTTTTACTGAGAGAAAGCGCCACTTGCTTACTTTGCTCTACTTGGCTCTCACTATCCCAAGCTCGCTAGAAAAACGCCGTAAGCCCTTCTTTCTTGACTAGTATTATAGCAGATTTTTAGTGACTTGTAAATTAAAATCCGCATGAAACAATCGTTTCATACGGATTTTAGGCTAACAAACAAGGTTGTTTTTCTTATGGACGTCTTGCAGCTTTTGGTTTTTTACCATGAAGTTTTTTCTTGGCATTCTTCAAGGCTGTCAAAGCATCTTTCACATCTTGTTGGCTTGCTCCTGGATTTGAAAGGATAGTTTGTGCATCCTTGAAGGCTACTAGGTAAGCTTCTTTTTCTTCATTTCCAGCATAGATGAATTTCGCATTCTTTTCTTGGAACTTCAATTCTTCCTTGATGTATTTTTCAAGGCTTGAAAAATCAGTTGCTTTCCCGTTTAATTTTCCTTCCGCACGGCTAAGCTCAGCAAGTGCTTGATTGATTTGTTCTTGTTTCACAGTTGGATCAACTGCAAGCAAGGCAACTGTTTGGAAAGCACGATCGTAGTCGCGACGTACTTTTTCTTTGGCATTGGCATAACGACCAGTTTTAGTCGTAGCATCGTAAGCCTGCATTGCTTCTTTCAAGGCCGCAACGTTTGAATCTTTCCCATCCAAAGCTTGGCTGGCAGCTTCAAGACTAGCTAGAGCTTGGTTGACTTGCTCTTGACTAACCTTGTTGGTCAAGGCTGCTTGGGCAGCTTGCAAGGCTTGATCATAGGCTTCCTTCTTATCCGCACTGGCATTGAAGTATTGCGCTGTCTTTGTAACATCTGCTTGGTTGTTCAAAGCAGCTAAGAGATCCACTTTTGAGATCACTCCAATACGATAATTGTTGTTGCGCCCTGCGACAACTGAGATCACTGGTGCTTCCTCAGCTAGTTCATAGCCTGTAGGAAGAGTTGCAACCAAGGTATATTGACCAGTTGCTACAGATTTACCAAAGCCATTTTTACCATATTTTTCAGCAGGCAAGACAAAGTTTTCACCATCTGCCCCTTTTAATACGATCGTAGCTGCTTTTGAAACCGGTTGATCAAAGCTGATGCTAACTGGCGCGTATTCCAAAGTATTAGCAAGGAAAGCGATCGTTTGGAAACTATTATCCTCTGTCAAATCAAATTCTTGCGTCAAGCTGCTGACAAATTTCACTTCTGTACGATCATACGTAAAGATTTCTGCAGTATAATGACCAAAGTTCAAGAAGTTAATATCTTTTGTCTTATCAACTGATACGTATTGACCATTGCTATCTTTGATTCGGTAAACATACATAGTATCCAAATCTTTGTTCGTTTTAGCGTCACGAACTGCAATTTGAACCCGACCACTATTTTGATCCCGAACTAAATCAGCTAGTGAAACATAATCTACGTTACCCGCAAAGTCTTCTACATAGTAGTAGATATTCTTCTTATCGATGTTTTCAGGAAGATCGAAGCTACCATCTACATTGGCCTTGATCACATGGTAATTTTCAAGCGCACGTGTACCATTCTTATCTTCACTGGTTTGGACCATTGTCCCCTGATCATCGAATGGAGTCACGTAGACGAGTTTTTCAGTTAAGATACCACCATCGCCAACATCTTTGGCTTTACGTGCTACAAACTGTTGAGCCCCATCTTTGAAACGGATATATCCAGATGTGATCACTGGTTTTTGAGTATCGACTTGAACCTTGAAGGTTGTTGATTGCTCCTCAGCTCCAGGAACCATTGGTGTGTAACGAATGACATAATCATATACACCATCTGCTACTGCTTTCCCATTTGCATCGGTACCGTTCCAAGCAGTGTTATCTAGTGTATAGCTACGTGGGTTCTTTTCATTGCCATCAAAGAAGTTCTTACGATGATCAGATGGAGTTCCTTCCCACAGTGGATTTTTATGTTCCGTATCGCTTGCTGCATAGACAGTTGCATGAAGGTTTTCAATGTTTCGAAGAGCAACCGTCTTGTATTCAACGAGATCTTTATTTCCATCTTCATTTGGTGAAATGGCAATGCGAACATTTCCATTCTCATCTAGTTGAAGAGAGTGAGTTCCTTCCGCATTTTCTTCAATACCAAGAACGGTAATCCGACGACCATCTCGTTTCCCTTGTGTAAGGAGAAGGTCATTTTGAAGGGTGACGAGCGCAGAAACATTGGCACTCGATGAGATATTCAAATCTTTTGGAACATGATAGTAGAAGCCATCTTTTCCTTCACGAACCAAATCATAGATTGGTTTTTCAACAGCTGGAAGGTTTTGGAATTCTCCCTTGAATCCCATAAATGGCAAGCTAACTACATCCCCATCATCTGCTGGATCGACAAAACGAACAAATCCTTCAAGGAAATAGCCATTTGGCATTTCTTTGCTTAATTCTTCTGTGAACTTACTTGTGTCGACTTTCACTGTAACTGTTTCAGAACTATGTGCTTTCACGGTTACTTCAGGCCAAGCAGTTTCTGTTAATTTACGTGGACGAAGGGTAAATTTACCATCCTTCACTTCATCTGTGTCTGTATTTACCAACATTTTCAAGGTACGATCGGTATCTGAAATATTGTGGACAGTGACATCAAAGGTAAAACTATCTCCAACATTACCAAGAGTGATGCTTGGATAGTTGTTTTCACCAGTCACATACAAGTCTGTTGAAACGGCCGCTGCTGTATCGACAACCCCTGCTCCTTGTTGGCGTGGAGACGTATAGACACCGGTTTCTTTGTTAACATGCGGTTTAGCCGTAGACATAATCAAGGCTTTCACAGTTGCAGACACTTGTTCAGGAGTCAATTCTGGATGGTTCTTCACAAGGTATTCTTTAACCAAGGCTGCAACACCTGCTACGTGAGGTGAGGCCATACTAGTACCACTCATATCCCCGTAGGTATTGTCATTTAAAGAAGAGAAGATATTCCCACCAGGTGCTGTGACATCTGGTTTCAACTGACCATCTGTTGTCACTCCCCAGCTTGAGAAATCAGACAATTGGTCTGCTTCTGGAGATGGACGGTTGGCCATGGTATTGTTAAAGACAACTTTGTAAGATCCAGCTTTCAGAGCTTCCCCATAGCGTTTTGAAATGAAGACAGATGGAATTTTCTTAGCATCTCCATCAATTGCCATTCCAAGGTTTGATCCTTCCACATTATTGTAGACCATAGCCCCTACTGCACCATGATGGAGGGCATTGGCAATCTTTTCTGAGAATGGAATTTCCCCGCGTTGGATAAGCGCCAATTTACCAGTAAGATCTAGATCTTTGAAATCATCTTCTTTCCCAAGACCAACTGATACATACTCATATTCTTTACCTTTTTCAAAGTCTGTATCTGTTGCAGATTTACTGTAGTCAAACTTCCCGTTATCTACTTCTGCATTACCTTCAAGGCCCTTGACTTCAAAAACCTCTGTGGTAATGATTTTATTATTGATTGAAGCAACAGAAATAGAGTCCTCTACTGTTGATGGGTTTCCGACCAAGCCGTAATCTGGATTTTCTGCAGCTGGTCTTGAATAACCATTCCCAAAAGTATTGCTATTTCCTGCAGAGATTAGGACAGATACACCTTTAGCACGCGCCCGTTTGATGGCGTCAATGATATCTGAACCTGCATTGACCGTAGAACCAGTAGAAGATCCAAGACTCATATTGATGGTATCTGCACCAAGAGCTACAGCATCATCAATTGCTTTTACATAAAGAGCAGAACCCGTTGTTTTTTGACGATCTGAAAAGACACGCATAAACATAACTTGCGCTTCTGGTGCTACACCATAGATCTTTTCTCCGTTTCCTGCTTCTTTATCAGGATTCCCTGTTGCAATCCCTGTAACGTGCATCCCATGAGAATCTCTTTCGGCCTCTTTGATATTGTCGGTCCCATCAAAGTAGTCATAAGCGTAGACAACCTTGTCGTTGTACCATTTACCATAATCGATTCCTGCCGCTTTCTTAGCAGCTTCGATTTCTTCTTGGTTTTTAAACTTAGCTTTTGAAGGATCGGTAATCCGAAGAACCTCGTGGTTCACATCCAAGCCAGAGTCGATGACGGCGACAACCATCCCTTCCCCTTTATAGCCTTGCTTCCAGGTTTGGGGAACTGTAATAATTTCGTCACTTTCGATGCTTTGAGGTTTTTCAGCTGCCTCACGGCGATTTGTAGTTTCAGAACTTGTCGCGGTAGCCACTGCTGTTGCTTTTTCTACAGGTTTTTCCGCTACTTCCGGTTTTGTTTCTGGAACAGTAGCTGCTTCTTTCGGAGCTTCTGTTTTTTCAACATGAGCTGCTTCTGTTGCATTCGTTGTCTTTTCAGCAACTGTTGCTTCTTTTGCAACTTCTACTTTCTCACTAGCAACTGCTGTATTTGCTTCTGTTGCTTGTGAATGCTCTTCTTCAGCAGGTGCCTGTTGAGTAGTGGCTACAAGCTGTGTTCCAGCACTTGTTTGGCTGGCTGCTTGTTCTTCAGCACTCGCTTGTGCAGATCCAAATACCAAAACAGCCCCTAATAAAACTGAGGCTACACCAAATTTGTATTTTCTTAATGAAAAACGTTCTTGTCTATTCATAGAAACTCCCCTTTTATTTTAATAGTAACTATTATAACGCAAAATTGTCTGAAAATTCATTCAAAAAACAAAATGTAACACAAATGTAACATTCACGAATGTTACTAACTATTAATTTATTTTCGTTCGGAAAAATGTAAATTAGTATGGGAAGGTATTATAGAACATCTGTTTTTGTTGGAGTTTTAAAATTATTTAATCATTGAAAGGATTTTAAAAACCGAGAACGAAACTGTCCTCGGTTTTTATTAATGAATAGAAATTCTCTCTTAAAAATCTTTGGTGTCCGGATCTGGTGCACCTGCTTCAACCGGAAGATGGCGAAGGAGTTCCATATCATCTGCCGTCAATTCAAAATCAAAGCAATTTAGATTACTCGCAATCCGCTCAGGTGTAACCGATTTTGGCAGTGGAAGGAAACCTTCTTGCAAACTCCAAGCCAGGGCTAGTTGAGCAACGGTTTTCCCATATTTAGTAGCCATTTCTTTTACTTGTTCATTTTGGAACAATTCTCCTTGGCCAAAAGGTCCCCAAGCCTCTAGTAAAATGCCATGCTTGCGACTCGCTGCAATAGCTTCACTTTGGTACACCCCAGGTGCTAGACGAATTTGGTTCACAGCCGGAATGACCCGAGCTGTTTCAAGGAGGGCTTCCAAATGATGAGGCAGAAAATTGCTAATACCAATAGCCCGAACCTTGCCAGAAGCTAGCATATCTTCCATTGCTCGCCAAACCTCAGCATTTCGTTGTTTCCAAGCATCATTTTCTCGAAGTGATTTTGGATTTGGCCAATGAATCAAATAAAGATCCACATAGTCCAAGCCTAGTTTCTCAAGAGACTCTTCCAAAGCAGCTTGAGCGTCTTCATAGGTGTGATGAGTATTCCAAAGTTTGGTGGTAATAAACAGGTCTTCGCGCGCAAGACCACTGTCTTTAATGGCCCGACCCACACTCTCTTCATTCTGATAAATCGCAGCTGTATCGATATGGCGATAACCTGCTTTTAAAGCAGCTAAGACAGCTTGATAGGCTTCTTCTCCATCCGCTGCTTTCCACGTCCCAAATCCCAATACAGGAATCTCCACCCCATTATTTAAACGATAATGATTCATTTTTTCTTTCCTTTCTTCGATTTCGGTTTCTTAGGCCCTCGAAGCTTAAGCTCTGGCTTAAAAATATTCTTCTTGGTTGGCTCCATCTTCTTGCTATAAAAACTATAGAGTAAAAATGCCCCACCAACGATCACAATAAAGATATTTTTTCTTACAATCCCATAGAGCAAGAAAAAAATTCCCATCAATAAAAAACGTATATCAATTGCCTTCATAAGCTACCTCACATTTCAATTCCCATTATAGCATGAAAAGACAGCATTCACAAAATTGCACTACCATCGGTAAACAAAAAGCCCCTCAAGACTGTTTAACCCCATGAATACGTCACAAAAACCTCTCTAGGTATGACTTAGAGAGGAAGTATTCTATCTTTAATTCTTGAATCTAGTTCGTAGCCTGGTAACGTTTGACCCCATCGAGATAGGTCGCAACCAGATCCAAATTTTGATCAAGAACGATGAAGTCCGCATCATATCCTTCTCGAATTTGACCACAAACATCATCAATATGGACTGATTTTGCCGGATTGAGGCTGGCCATCATCACTGCTTCGTGAGGGTTAGCAATCCCCCACTCTACAACATTTTTTAATCCATCTTTCAATTTCAAGATTGAGCCAGCTAGATTACCAGTTGATTTCAAGCGAGCAGTCCCTTCAGCAACCACGACTGGGAATTCCCCAAGCATGTAGTCCCCGTCTTCTAAGCCCCCAGCTGTCATACAGTCCGTAATCAAGGCAACATTTTCTTTGCCTTTTTGTTTCATCAGGATATCACACGCTAGTGGATCCACGTGATGGCCATCACAGATCAACTCTGCTGTAGTATGAGGCAACTCATACATGGCACCAACCATACCGAGTTCACGGTGCGTCAAACCACGCATACCATTGTAGGCATGTACCCAGACACTCGCACCTGCATCAACCGCTTTTTTAGCTTCTTCAAAAGTAGCATTGGAGTGTCCCAGAGCGACAGTCACTCCTTCTCCTGTAATGGTCCGAACAAATTCTTCCACCCCTTCACGCTCGGGAGCAAGGGCAATCTTATTCAACAGACCATTGGCAGCTTTTTGCCAAGCCCGGAATTCTTCCATACTTGGATCCTTCATATAAGATGGGTTTTGAGCTCCCTTGTATTTTTCTGTAAAATAAGGTCCTTCAAAATAAATCCCGCGAATCTTAGCTCCTGTTGCTTCTTTGTATCGTGCACCGATATTTTCAGTTACTGCCAAAAGTTGTTCGTAAGAGGAAGTCAAGGTCGTAGGCAAAAAGCTCGTAACCCCTGTACTCAAGAGCCCTTCACTCATGGTATGGAGAGTGCCTTCGATATTATTATCCATCACATCTACCCCACCAAATCCGTGAATATGGGTATCTACGAGGCCAGGCGCAATGCTGTAACCAGAATAATCCAGCACATCCGCACCTTCTGGTAAGCTTTCCACATGTTTTCCAAACTTGCCATCAACAAGCTCCAAATAGCCTCCGCGGCGAACCCCATGTGGATAATAAAATTGATCTGCTTTAATATATGTAGACATAAAATCGTCCTTTCCATTGTAGGAACTGTGTTCCATTTATATTCATACATATTATAACGCTTTCACTTCCATTTGTAAATGGTCTAGACCTATTTTTGAATAGAATCCAACAAAAAACAGAGTAAGCTTCCTACTTACTCTGTTTGACGTTCCTTAAATTTGCTCGATTTGTACTTTTTCAGCGAGATTCATGGCATGGTCTGCAACACGTGTATAGTGAGAAATGATATCAATAAAGTTTACTCCGGCTTGAGGTGTACATTCGCCTTGGTTCAAACGACGAATATGGGTTTTCCGAAGTCTTTTCTCCAACTTTTCAATTGCCTCGTGACGTGCTACCAATTGGTTTGCAAGACTCACATCATTGTTCTCAACAGCTTTTAAGGCATCCTCTACAAATTGATGGGTTTGGTTGTAAATATCTTCCAATTCAGCCAAGGCCGCTTCTGAAAAGACCACTTTCTTACGAATTAAATAATCGGTCAGATTGATCAAGGCTTCCGCGTGATCTCCAATCCGCTCCAAATCCCGTGAAGAATCCAAGATATTGGTGAGAACTTCACTTTCTCTCGGACTCAAGGCTTCACTTGACAAACGAATCAGGTAGCGAGTCAAATCATCATCAATGGTATTGATGGCTTCTTCTGTCTTATGACCCTTTTCAGCTGTTTTCTCATTTTGATGAACAATATAATCATAAGAAAGATTAAAAGCTTTGTCTGCATATCCACCTAAATGAAGCAACTCTTTTTTCGCATTTCCAAGAGCAATCGAAGGCGCTTGGGTGATCAAGTTTTCATCCAAGTAGAGCGGTTCATATTTGACAACCTCATCCTCACCAGGAATCAGCTTGGTCACAAAGTATGCCAAAGCTCCAATGAATGGGAACTGGATGATGGTATTGGTTATATTAAAGGTTCCGTGAGCAAAGGCTATGGTCATTTCTGGGGATAAATGAAGAGTCGTTTCAAACCATTGAATCAAAGAGGTAAACGGAACAAGGAAGACAAGACAGATAATGGTTCCGATAACATTAAAGGCTACATGGGCACCTGCCACACGTTTGGCCGCAATATTAGCTCCCAAGGAAGCAATGATAGCTGTAATGGTCGTTCCGATATTATCACCAAAGAGAACTGGGAGGGCTCCTTTCAGGTCAATCAAATGACTAGCATAGAGATTTTGCAAGATACCAATGGTTGCAGAAGAGGCCTGAATCAAAAGTGTTAAGCCTGATCCAACAAAGACACCCAAGATAGGACTTTTACTTAACTGCACCATATAGTCACGAAAGACTTGCAAATCTTTAAGAGGTTCCATAGCCCCACTCATCAAGTTGAGGGCAAAGAAGATACCACCGACACCAAAAACGATTCGTCCAACATTATTAACCAAACGATTTTTGGTAAAGAAGAGACAAACCGCTCCGATAAAGAGCATGGGAAGAGCGTAGTCTCCTAATTTAAAACCAATGATAAAGGAGGTAATAGTCGTTCCAATATTGGCCCCCATAACAATACCAATAGCTTGACGGAGGGTTAGAAGTCCTGCACTCACCAGACCGACCGTAATCACTGTAACCCCTGAACTCGACTGAATCAAGGCAGTCATCCCAATCCCTACTAGAACCCCTAGAAAGGGATTACTCGTATATTTATCAATATAGTATCGAAGTCGATCTCCTGCAGCCTGTTGCAAGCCTTCTCCCATGGTTTTAATACTATAGAGAAAGAGCCCCAGGCCTCCCAAAAAGTTAAATACAATTTCCTGCCAGTTAATCGACATGTTCATTCCTCCAAATTTGAGATCAGAAATAAAACTCCTCTCCTATTGTAAAGGATAATTTCCAATCACACAAGAGATTTCTGTAAATTTCTATTATTTTTTGAAACCGTTTTTTTCTTTCTGTTTTATTTTCCTCATTTTAAGAGTCAAAAAAAGTTGGAAATTTCCAACCCGAGACTGTAGACAAACTATTCTTTTTTATAAATCTAATAAATTCTATAAAAAGAAATGTTACTCGTTAGAGTGATTCAATCATCTACTGAAACTTTTCGTCGTGAGAAAAGTACCTGAAACTTAATAGTTTCAGGTACTCGGAATTATTGAGACCTTAGGCTCAATAATTAGTCATGGGACTTCGAAGAAGTTCGCTGACGTCCGTACTCACCTAAGGAAAGTTTCTAAGAAGACTTTATCTTTCAATCTGGGCGTGGAAAATTTCCAACCTCTCTAGTCTTTGTTCAAATTGCGCAACATCTCATCGATCTTATTTCCGTATTCGATAGACTCGTCTTTGACAAAAGTAAGATCCGGAATCTTGTACAGTTTCAAATTCCGACCTAATTCACGCTTGATGGTTCCTGTTGCTTTTTCAAGGCCTGTCTGAGCCTTTTGATTGTCTGAAGCCAAATCACTCATAATTGAATAATACACTTTGGCCATAGACAAATCACCTAGCATTTGAACATCCGTAATAGTAACGCCTTGAACACGCGGGTCACGGACTTTCTTTTGTAAAATCTCATTGACTTCACGCTTGATTTCCATCCCTACTCGATCTGTCCGAAAATGACTTGCCATAGGAACTCCTTTCTGCTTTGTGTTTAAAAACTAGGAAATCAGAGGAGAACCCTCTTTTTTCCTAGTCAGCTTGCTTATTTTTTAATTTCTTCCATGATGTAGGCTTCGATGGTATCATCAGTCTTGATATCATTGTAACCTTCAATCATCAATCCACCTTCACGACCATTTGTGATCTCTTTGACATCATCTTTGAAGTGTTTCAAGCTTGCAAGAGCACCATCATAGATCACGACACCGTCACGAATGACACGAACTTTGGAATCACGTGTAACCTTACCACTAAGGACCATAAATCCTCCGATAGTACCAACTTTAGAGACTTTAAAGGTTTCACGAATAACTGCTTCCCCGATGACTTTCTCTTCGAACTCAGGATCCAACATACCCTTCATGGCATCTTCCATTTCTTCAATCACTTTGTAGATAATTGAGTGAAGACGGATTTCCACCTCGTCAGCTTCAGCTTGTTGACGTGCTTGTGGAGTAGGACGGACGTTAAATCCGATGATGAAGGCATTTGAAGCTTCTGCAAGGGTCACGTCTGATTCGTTGATCGCACCAACTGCTGAGTGAACGATGGTCACTTTCACACCTTCTACTTCAATCTTTTGAAGGGAAGCAGAAAGAGCTTCAACCGAACCTTGTACATCGGCTTTAATGATGACATTAACAGATTTCACTTCCCCAGCCTTCAAGGTATCAAAGAGATTTTCAAGGCTGACGCGGTTGGTTGCTTGACGTTGTTTCATCAGAGCACGTTTGGCACGTTCTTCACCAGCTGCACGCGCTGATTTTTCATCTTCATAAACCGCGAAGTGGTCACCTGCCATTGGCGCTTCGTTCAAACCAGTGATAGAAACCGGAGTAGATGGTCCTGCAACCTTCACACGACGTCCAAGGTCATTGGTCATGGCACGGACACGTCCAAAGGTATTTCCGACAACGATTGGGTCTTGGACATTCAAGGTACCTTGTTGAACAAGGAGGGTTGCTACAGCACCTTTTCCTTTATCCAAGCGCGCTTCGATAACAGTACCGATGGCACGAACAGTTGGATCTGCTTTAAGTTCTTGGATTTCAGCCACAAGAAGGACCGTTTCCAAGAGTTCATCGATATTTTGGTTGAACTTGGCTGAGATTTCTACAAACTCAGAATCGCCACCCCAAGCAGTTGACATAACCCCATGCTCTGCCAATTCACCGATGACACGCTCTGGATTAGCTCCTGGTTTATCGATCTTGTTGATGGCCACAATGATTGGAACATTGGCAGCTTTTGAGTGGTTGATGGCTTCGATGGTCTGTGGCATCACCCCGTCATCTGCTGCTACAACCAAGATGGTAATATCGGTAACAGATGCACCACGAGCCCGCATAGAAGTAAAGGCCGCGTGTCCAGGTGTATCCAAGAAGGTAATCTTCTTACCATTTTCCACGATTTGGTAGGCACCGATGTGCTGAGTGATTCCTCCCGCTTCACCAGTTGCTACACGTGAATTACGAAGGGTATCCAAAAGGGTAGTCTTCCCGTGGTCAACGTGTCCCATGATGGTGACAACTGGTGGACGCTCTACCAACTCATCTGGATTCAAATAACCATCTTCAACGAAGAAGCGTTCGATATCGGCATTGTCTACTTCAACCTTTTTCTTGGCTTCAATTCCATAATCCACCATCAAGAGTTCAATCGTATCTCCATCCAGCGATTGGTTTTGAGTCGCCATGACTCCCATCATAAAGAGTTTCTTGACGATTTCAGCCGGTTCACGCTTGATGCGTTTTGCGATTTCTGCAACCGTCATTCCATCCGTATACTCAAATTCACTTGGTAATTCATGGAATTTACGCTCTGTTACTGGTTTTGGAGCATCATTACGGTTGTTCTTTCCTTTTTTATTTTTCTTATTGTTATTCCAGTTACTATTTCTCTGATTTCTCACTTGATTTTGACTATTTCGATTCCTTTGTTGTTTTCTTGGACCATCTTCTTCACGATCAAAATCATCGCGTTTCTTATCTGGTCGCGCTTGTTTCTTCCGACGTGTATCGACTTGAGCTGGAGCAGCAGCAACAGCTGGTTTTGTATGGTTCTCAACAGCTGGCTCCTGTACAGGTGCTTTCACTTCTGGTGCTTCTACCCGTTTCCGGCGCTGTTGACGTTCTTGTTCTGCTTTTGCAGCTTGTTGTTTGTAGCGATCTTCACTTCCACGTGCGTACTCAGCATTTTGTTCAGCTTTCAGTGCTGCTGCACGCGCTTTGAAATCAACTTTTGGTGCTACTTGGGGTTGTGCACTACGTCTTTGATCTGGTCGGTTATTGCGACGCTCAGAACCTTGATTTCGTTGTTCATTTCGCTCTTGTGGTCGTTGATTTCGGTTGTCACCATAACGCTGATTGTCCTTGCGATCGCGTTTTGGACGATTGCCTTGTTGTTTTCTACGTTCAGCCTGCTCTTTTGCACGCGCTTCTCGTTCCGCTTTAAAGTTACGACTCTTTGGTTTAGCAGCTGGCGTTACTGATTTTGTCTCAGTTGCTCCTTCTTTTTTGACGGGCGCTGCTTCTTTTTTCGCTGCGACAGCCGTTGTCTTGGCAGCCACTTCTGCTACTTTCTTTTCGACTGTTTCTTTTTTCGCTGCAAAGCTCTTGATCAACTTTTCAGCAACATCAGTATCGACACTAGATGCATGACTCTTGACGTCAAAACCTAATTCTTTCGCACGAGTGACGACTTCTTTACTTTCCTTGCCCAATTCTTTGGCAATTTCGTATAATCTTTTCTTAGACAATTGCTGTCCTCCTCTTCTATTCCATAAGAGACCTCATTTTCTTTGAAAATCCAGCATCTACAACAGCGACGACCTTACGAGAACGTCCAATTGCAGTGCTTAATTCTAGTGTTGAAAACACGGTAGATACTTGAACCTCATAATAGTGACCCTTATCTGTCACCTTTTTTGTCAGGTTACTAGCTGCATCATTTGCTAGAAAAACTAATTTTGCTTTTTCTTCCTGGATGGCTTTGATCACGAGTTCTTCTCCAGAAATGAGTTTTCCTGCTCTTTGCGCCAAACCCAACAAATTACTTATCTTTTGCTTATTCAAGGCCTAACTCTCTTCTCTTCACCTTATGATCTACATAAGCGATCAATTCATCATAGAAAGCTTCTTCCACTTCCATATTAAAGCTACGATTAAAAACTTTCTTTTTCTTAGCAAGTGCCGCTTCTTCATTGTCTAGCTTGATGTAAGCACCTCGACCATTGGCTTTGCCAGTTGGATCGATAAAGACTTGTCCTTCTTTATTTTTGACAATGCGGAGCAAATCGCGCTTATCAATAATTTCATTTGAAACGACAGATTTTCTTAAAGGGATTTTTCTTGTTTTTACCATTTTCCCTCCCTCTCTTAATCGACTTGCTCTTCGCCACTTTCTACTTGGTCTTCAAAAGTTTCTTGAGCTGCTTCCATTTCTTCGAACTCACTAGCAGATTTGATATCAATGCGGTAACCAGTCAAATGAGCCGCCAAACGAACGTTTTGACCACGACGACCGATGGCAAGAGATAGTTTATTATCTGGAACCACAACGAGAGCATGTTTGCTATCTTCATCATCAAAAATAACTTGGTCCACTTCTGCAGGAGCGATCGCATTGTAGATAAATTCAGCTGGATCTGGAACCCACTCGATGACATCGATATTTTCTTCTGTCGGAACCATACGGTCTAATTTTTGATCGTATCGAGCTGGGTGGAACTTGCTGGTAATCTTTTTAATATTCGATCCACCACGACCAACGATCGTCCCAATCGCATCTACGTTTGGATTATGGCTACGAACCGCAACTTTTGTACGATCTCCAGCTTCACGCGCTACACTCATAATCTCAACAGTTCCATCGTAGACTTCAGGAATTTCTTGTTCCATCAAACGTTTGATCATTTCAGGGTGGCTTCGGCTAACAAAGACATTGACACCACGTGGATTATCTTCTACCTTGTAGACAAATACTTCAATTCGATCATGAGATTGGAATACTTCTCCTGGAATTTGGTCTTGCTTAGACAATTGAGCTTCGATCGAACCAAGATTGACATAGATAAATCGATTGTCAAAGCGCTCCACCGTTCCACTCATGATTTCATTTTCATGTTCTTTATAAGTGTTATAGGTGATGGTGCGCGTTTGCTTACGCATTTTTTCCATGATCGTTTGTTTAGCAGATTGAGCTGCTACACGACCAAATTCAGCTGGTGCTTCTTCAAACTTGATCTTGTCACCCAACTCATAAGCAGAGCTAATGGCCAAGGCATCCTTCAAGCTGATTTCTAAACGGCTATCAAAGACCTCATCGACTACTTCACGAACCGTATAAACACGGAAATCTCCAGTTTTTTCATTGAATTCAATCGCTGCACTTTCTGATTGTCCATAACGACGGCGATAAGCTGAACGCAATGATTCTGTGACTGCTTCGATGATATCTTCTTTTTTGATCCCTTTGTCTTCTTCCAAAATGCGGAAGGCTTCTAGCATTTCTTTACTCATGTTATTCTTGCCTCTTCTATAAAGGCATCCTTTCTTTCATTCTGTTACAATTTTACAGCCAACCTTGCTTTGGACACAAGGTTATAAGGAATATCCACTGTTTTCTTCCGTGTTTTATCCATATACTCAATGGTCAAAACATCCTCTTCAAAACCTACCAAATTCCCCTCAAAGACCTTTTGCTTTTCAACAGCCTTGTACAAGCTGATATTGACGTACTTGCCAACAGCTCCCTCGAGTGCTTCCTTGGTTTTCAATGGTCTCTCCAGGCCAGGACTGGTAACCTCTAAGAGGTAC
This sequence comes from Streptococcus sp. 27098_8_148, assembly GCF_041432105.1. NCBI lineage: Bacteria > Bacillati > Bacillota > Bacilli > Lactobacillales > Streptococcaceae > Streptococcus > Streptococcus sp. 27098_8_148. The sequence continues at coordinate 20,054 of NZ_JAPVYY010000012.1, forward strand.
TGTTCTGGAAATGGGTCTGGTTTGATTTGATCCAATAGCGGGCTAATGATTTCTGTCAAATCCGCTGTATCATTCAGTGTGATTCCTTCTGGTTTGTCTACGAAAATGCTTAAGACGTAGTCACCACCCATTTTGCCATATTCAACATCGACCAATTCAAATGGTTCCTTTATAGCTGGCTGAATCACTTCTGTTACTAAGTCAACAATTGTTGCGATGGTTGCCACCTCCTCATAGATAAGAGGCGAAGATATTTCCCCGCCTCTCCTTTTCTATTCATTTAAGGTATTATAACACGATTCCACAATGATTGCAAGGAATATGCTAAAACTGTGCTTCTACACGGTAAATGACCTGGCCTTTACTTGAGAACTTCTTCTCATATTCCGTCATGACATTGCCCTCAAAATCACTGGCATGAAGGTCTAACCAAACCCCTTTCAAGATCATACCGTATTGCGAAAAACTCACCAAGCTATATTCAAACAATCCACGATTATCTGTCTTAAAGTGAATCTCCCCATGTTCTGGAAGAATTTGCTTGAAGGTATCTAGGAAGGTCTTGTAAGTCAAACGACGCTTCTCATGACGTTTCTTAGGCCAGGGATCTGAAAAATTCAGATAGAGTTGATCAATCTCTCCATCTTCAAAATAGTTGGTCAAGCTATCCCCGTCTACCCAAAGTAATTTAATGTTAGGAACATCAGCCTCTAAGACCTTATCTAAGGCATAACTCAAGACCGATTTTTGAATATCAATTCCGATGTAGTTGATCTCTGGATTGGCCTTGGCCATCCCAGTAATAAAGGCCCCTTTTCCGCTTCCAACTTCAATATGAATGGGATGATCATTCCCGAAAATCTCATGCCATTTCCCCTTGGCATCTTCTGGATTTAGGACCACATATTGCGGATTCGCTTCTAATAATTCAGTCGCTCCCTTGCGATTTCTAACTCTCATATTTCCTTTCCATATTTCAACCGGAAATTGCGCAGAGCATAGATCTCGCGATTGACATTTTCTAAATCATTATTTTCATAGTATTTAGCAATTTGGCACAAGAAAGAGTATTGACCAAACCAATAGAGTTTATCAAATACTTTTTGATTGTACTTGTAGCCATAATAGCCTAACCAATCGCGCCAATTAGAATCTGGGATATAGTGACTCAAGATATGCGCCACATCCAACATCCGGTCTGTCAAACGAACAGAGTCCCAATCGACTAGATAAATCAAGCCACTCTCTGTCTCAATCCAGTTGCTATGACGAACATCTCCATGGACGATCGTCGCATAATCCTCCCGAAAGGCAGGCACTGTCTTACGTAAATTCTTTACGACTGATTGGATATAGTGGTTCTGACGTAGGGCAATTGGCAAATGGTTGCTCCAAGAATTGAGCAACTCTAACGGAGATTCCACCGGATAACCAAGTTTCTTTAATTGGGTCATCAAAGGTCTAGATCGGTGCAATCTCGTTAAAATATTGACCACTTGCTTTTTCGACATTCCATTTGGAGTTAGAATTTCCCCATTCAACCATTCTTGGGCACTCATCACATTTCCATCCGGCAAGCGGCGACTCCATAACAATTGAGGAGCAATCTGTTCTTTTGCTAGACCCGCAAGGATTGGGGTCGTATTCATTTTTACAAAAACGCGCCCGCCATCTGGGTAAGTCCCCATGTAGGCCTTCCCACTCTTCCCAGGAATTGGGGTGAGGCTTAGCTCTTTTTCATTCGAGTCCATCTTTTCCTCCGTAAAAAGTTTCCAATCTATTTTACTAATTTTAACGATTTTCGTCAACCAAGCGCGTCATCTTAAATGGAAGATAAAGCAGGGTTAAAGCAACTGTATAAGCCAATAAGCCCAACAACAGGACTTTATCTGAAATAAAGACCAGGCCAATCCCCCCTTCTATCACCGTTATCATGCTCATGACCAGCTGAATCATTTTGTTCAACCCTGCCTTTTTACTGCCCTTTTTCATCGGGAAAAGGAGGGTCAACGGTTGGTAATCAAAAGCACTATAAAGCCCCAGTAATTGAAAAATAACCAAGTAATTGAGCAAGGCTACAAGGGCAATCACTACGAGAGGCTGGGGAATAAAGATGATAGCAAGAATGGAAAGAGCCAAGAGTCGTAGAGTCATAGAGAAAAGATCTCCATTCCGTAGGAAGGAGCGCATATATAAGTAAAGCCAAGTATTCCCATGTGTTTTGGGAAGAAGCCCTAAGAAACCATCCAAGTAAGCTCTTCTTTTGACACTGTTGGTAATGCCCTTCACCGTTGTAAACAAGGCAAAGAAGCGAAGGATCAATTGTTTCCTTGCATTCTCACGAGCAATGGCCAAGGACCAATTTAAATTTCCATCCTGGTAGAAACGCGCTTCCTTCCAGCTAAAAACAGCCCCTTTAGCCACCCCTAAGACAAGGATATAAGCTACAATAGCAAGTTTATCCAGCCCCGTTGCAAGAAGAAGAGGAACAAATAATAGAAGGACAAAACTTTGAATCAAAAACCAAAACACAAAAGACTTCTTGGCCTGCCCTTTGATATAACGTTTCACTTCCTCTTCCTTTACTAAAAGGAATAAGGCATCGGGCTTCTCTAAGTAGGTCGCAATAGAGCCTATCGGAACCAAGAGGAGCAAACCAATCAAGAGACTCCAGCGGATCAGGCTTGTATCTTTGGGTAGATCTTGCAAGAATTGGCTGTATTGAACCGCCAGAAATCCTATGAAAATCAGCATAAAGAGGACGAAATGATCATTGAGAACATAGCGGCTATATTTTACACATTGAGTTCGAAACGTTTCTTGCCGTTTTTTCATCAACTCTTTCATGCTGTTTCCTCTTCTGTCAAGGTCATGTAGATATCATTTAGACTTGCTTTCTCATCCCCAAAAGTTGAACGCAGCTCGTCCAAGGTCCCTTTTGCTCGGATCTGCCCTTTATGGAGGATCACAAAACCATCACACATCTTTTCAGCCGAATCCAGTACGTGGGTACTCATCAAAATCGATTTTCCTTTTGCTTTCTCATCGGCCAATAACTGAATCAAATCTGCAATTGCAACAGGATCCAATCCCAAAAAGGGTTCATCGACAATATAAAGACTTGGATCCACTGCATAGGCGCAAATAATCATGACCTTTTGCTTCATCCCTTTTGAAAACTGGGTCGGGAACCAATCTAATTTTTCAGCCAAACGAAATCGTTCCAACAAAGGCTGGACGCGCACCATGACCTGCTCCATGTCTAAATCATAGGCCATAGCTACGGTCTCGATATGCTCTCTCAAGGTTAATTCTTCATATAGACTAGGGGTTTCTGGAATATAACCAATTTTCTTGCGGTATTCCGTTGGAGCTTCTGGCAGACTCAAGCCGTCAATCCGTACTTCCCCAGCATAAGGATGCAGGAGACCAATAATTTCATTAATCGTGGTTGACTTCCCAGCTCCATTTAGTCCAATCAAACCAATCAGTTGGCCATCCGGAACTGAAAAACTCACCTCTTTCAGGACAGGGATGTTGACATAGCCCCCTGTCAACTTGTTGATTTCTAACATATTTTCTCCGATTTCTGGTATAATGTTCTTATATTATAACAAAATTTAGTCTAAATGAGGTGTATTTATGGTTGACGATTGTATTTTTTGTAAGATTATAGCTGGCGACATTCCTTCCTCCAAAGTCTATGAGGACGAGGAAGTCCTCGCGTTTTTGGACATCTCTCAGGTTACACCCGGTCATACGTTAGTGGTTCCAAAAAAACACGCTCGCAATCTCTTAGAGATGGACGAAACCGCCACAGCTCAACTATTTGCACGTGTCTCTAAAGTTGCAAAAAAAGTAGAAGCTGCTACCCAAGCTAAGGGAATGAATGTCATCAGCAACATGGAAGAAGTTTCTGGACAAACCGTTTTTCACACACATGTCCACATTATCCCTCGCTATTCCGATCAAGATGAGCTTGCCATTTCATTTACTGAACACGAGCCTAATTTTGAACAACTAGCAGTTCTTGCAGAAACCATCAAAAACAGTTAAAAAGGAGGCCATATGAAACTCAAAAATCTCTTTTGGTTTGCAACAGGAGCTAGCATTAGCTACCACTTAGTAAAAAACCGCAAAGAAATCAAAACAGAGGTGACTGAATCCAGCCAATTGGTCAAGGGAATTCAAGATAACCTAGCAAAAATCCAACGCAATCTGGATATTATCCAAGACCAAAAAACCAATCTTCAAGAATTGGTAACGGATTTCCAATACAAAACCAAACTATTTAGTCAACAAGCAACAGCCTCTCTAAAAGAAATTCAAGACATCTGGCAACCAAGTAAAAACGATTGAGAAAACTCAATCGTTTTTTTCTTATTCTGAAGGTACCGTAGGTGTCACACTGCTCGACTCTGTAGCTGCAGGAGCAACTGGAGTCACTGGTGCAACAGAACTTTGAGGCGTCACCACTCCCGTATCCTGGGTTGATGGTACAACTGGTAATTGATTAAACTCTTGGTAAACAGGCGCTTCCCCAGATGCTGGAGCTGGATTTTCAGTTTGAGAAGAAGAAGACTTCAAATCTTCATCCCCATCCAGTAGATAAGCATTGGTTTTCAATGTTTTAATTTCTTTCAGACCCAAAGCTTTGCGGATGATATTTTGAATTTTCAAGAGATGCTTTGAAGTGACAATCTGATAACTTCCGCCATCTGCTAAGGTGGCATCTTCTCCTTTCAGCTGGTACTGATGAATCGTTGAAAGGGCATCTTTATATCCTAACAATTGAAGAAGACTATTACTGTCAAGCGCTATGTTGGTTTGCATATTGTCACTAACAGACTCAATGATTCCTTTGTAGTGACTCAAACTATTGAGGCTTAAAACTTTCTCAACAATCTTTTTGATCACTTCACGTTGGCGTTTTTGACGTCCGTAGTCTCCTTCTGGGTCTTGGTAGCGCATGCGTGAATAAACGAGAGCTTGGTCCCCATTAATCTCCTGACGTCCTGGTGCGATCTTAGCCGTATATTCTGGCTCATTTTCCTCGATCGAGATATCGAAGTCAAATGGATTGTTGACCGTGATGCCACCAACCTTATCCACTAATTGAACCAATCCCTTCATATTGATCATGACATAGCGGTCAATATGGATATTCAAAAGATCTTGAATGGTCTTAATGGCTAACTTGGCACCGCCTTGAGCATAAGCCGAATTCAATTTTGCTTGGACCGTTTCGCCATCTGAAGTAATATTGGTTAGGATATCTCTTTCCAAGCTCGTCATGGTTGTTTCTTTTGTTTGAGGATTGACAGTCACCAAAATCATGGTATCACTATTTCCGGCCCAAGGATCTTCCCGAGAACCACTACCTGTATCAACCCCCATCAAAAGGATGGTCATCGGCTTGTTTTCTGCAATGACATTGGTCTCATTTCCAAAGCCCTTATAAGTCTTACTGAGAGTCCCAGTCGTTTGGTTTAGGATGGTAAGGCCATAGGCCCCGATCCCAATCACTGTTACCGTCAATAAGCTCAAAAACATCAAAATAATTTTTTTAACCATATAGAATCTCTCTCTAATCTATCAGTTTCCCCATAAGGTAAACATCTAAGAATTCTCCTTCAGCTGAACAAGCTCCACGAGCTTGGCAACCTTCGATCTCAAAACCTAACTTTTTATACAGGTGAACCGCTCGTTCATTGCGCACTTGGACATTCAAGACTAGTTTCCTGAGAACACCGGTCGAGTGCGCCCACTCAATTCCTTCTTCCAACAAGATCTGTCCAAGCCCTTGATTCCAATAAGCTTTTTGAACCACAATAAAGACATCACCAATATGCTGAATGGACCGTTGAGAAGCTGCAGTGATATTTAACAAAGCTGCCAGTTCCTGATCTAGAAATAGCAAGAGGCAAATCCGGTTTTCCGCCATCTCTTGCACCATCAGAAATTGCTCCATGTCTGCTGGAGACATGCCAATTCCAGCTTCATCTAGCGTCATGTAATCTGACTCTTTCCCAACTTGATTTAAGAAATCAACGACAAGAGCCGCGTCTGCACTGTCAGCTTGCCGAATTTCTAATGTTACTTCCTTTTCCTTAGTCATCGGTTTTTTCCACCTGCTCAAAGGATGCCAGCAAAGCTTCTGCACGCGCTCCATGAGCTTCAAAAGCTAACTCTCGCCCATCTTCTAATTTTCGGATAAAAATTTTTAGATAAGCATCCGAGAGACTCGGCTCAATCAGCTCTCCCCATTCAATAATGGTAGCACCATCTCCAAATAGAAAATCATCTAAATCAATAGAATCTGGATCATTCCCAATCCGGTAAACATCCAAATGGTATAAAGGCAAGCGACCTTCGTATTCACGAACAATGGTATAGGTCGGGCTTTTAATCATCTGATCAATCCCTAACCCCTTTGCAATTCCTTTGGTAAAGGTCGTTTTTCCTGCTCCTAGATCACCTGATAAGATAATCACGTCTTGCTTTTCTAAGAGTTTTCCTAGCTGTTTTCCTAGAGCGATCAGCTCCGTTTCATTATGACTAATCATTTCTCTATTATACCAAACTTTTTAAAAATCTGCTCTTTCTTTTAGAAATTGTTCGACTCAGGTTTGCTTTTTAGATAGATAGACAAACTATTTTTAAGTAAAATAAGTTAAGTGATTCTGCAAAAAAAAATAAATTTGAGTTCCAATTTTTAAATCGATTTAAGAAAATACTGAAACTTTCCGCTGTGAGAAAAGTGCCTGAAACAATAACGTTTCAGGCACTCGGAATTATTGAGACCTTAGGCTCAATAATTAGTCATGGAACTTCAAAGAAGTTCGCTGACGTCCGTACTCACCTAAGGAATGTTTTTGGTATAACTTTGTCTTCAATCTGAAAGGAATGGGAGACAACTCCCATTCCTTTTTGGCACTTTTCTGATACTTAATTCAAGGCCATGCTAACGTAGTTTAAAATAAAGAGAACATCTAAAATCCAAATCATGCTGTGCACTTCTTTGGCTTGTCCTTTAACCACTTTCACCAAGCTATAAGTGATAAATCCAGCAGCGATCCCTTGTGTAATCGAGTAGCTGAAGCCCATAAAGATAGAGGTGAAGAAAGCAGGAACTGCTTCTGACATATCTTCCCAATGGATATTTTTCAAGCCACTCAACATCATGATCCCAACAACAATCAAAATTGGGGCTGTAGCAGCGGTCGGTACAATCGCCAACAAAGGACTAAAGAGACTTGAAATAGCAAAACAAATCGCTACAACCAAGGCTGTCAGACCAGTGCGTCCACCAGCTCCAATACCAGCTGCAGATTCAACATACGTCGTTACGTTTGAAGTTCCTGCAATAGCTCCGACTGAAGTCGCTACAAGGTCTGAATAGAGGGCCTTATCTAATTTCGCTGATTGATGGTTTTCCCCATTTGTCGCAACAATCCCAACTTTTTCACCCGTACCGATCAACGTTCCGATTGTATCAAAAATATCAGTCAAGGAGAAGGCTAAGATGGCCATTAAGGTCTCAGGCAAACGAGACGTATTGGAAATCAAAGATCCCAATCCTTTCGATCCCAAAGCTTGACCAAAGATCGTGCCTAAATCATTAAAGGCAGCTCCTAGATGGTTACTTGCAAAGTCAATTTTAGTGATATCAACCACATGGATGAGAATTCCAAGCACAGTCGTTACTAAGATAGAAAGGATAATCCCTCCCTTAATCCCTTTGACAACAAAGAAAATAGTAATCGCAAGACCAACAAGAGCCAAGAGGACAGCCGGATTGTTAAAATCAACCAATCCAGGAACAGCAGATGCATTGGCTGAGATCGTTGCATTCGCCTTATCTGCTCCTTCTCCAACCACTGTATAGGTATGAGGGTCAATCGTGAATTTCAAAAATCCCGCATTCTTAATTCCAACATAGGCCAAGAAAATCCCGATCCCAGCTGAAATAGCAGAGCGAAGAGCGGTCGGAATCGATTCGATGATCATCTTCCGAACATTTGTCAATGTGATAATCAATGAGATCACACCACAAATGAAGACCATTCCCAAAGCTTCCTGCCATGAGTAGCCCATACCAAATACAACGGTAAAGGTAAAGAAGGCATTCAAGCCCATCCCAGGTGCTTGTGCATAAGGTAAATTGGCATAAAAAGCCATCATCAAGGTTCCGACAACGGATCCAATAATCGTTGCAAGGAAGACCCCTTGAGCTGGCATACCTGTTTGTGACAACATTTGAGGGTTTACGAAGAGGATATAACTCATCGCAAAAAAGGTTGTCAAACCAGCAAGAACCTCTGTTCGAACAGTGGTTCCATGTTCTGAAAGTTTAAAAAACTTATCCATTTCAGAATAAACTCCTTTTTCATCATTCTCGCTCCCAATCAATTTGCGAACGTTATATCTATTCTATCAAAAGATCTTTCGTCTTTCAAGAAATCCCGCTTCTCTTCTCGATTTTTGAGCGCTTTTCCGATTTTTCTGATATAATGGTCTCATTCTTCTCGAAAGGAACTGAAATATGCATAAAAAGATGATCGCTCTAGATCTAGACGGTACCCTCTTAAATTCCGAAAGCAAATTGAGCGACTTTACCATTGAGACCATTAAAAAAATTAGTGCTCTTGGTCATAAAGTCATTATTACAACAGGCCGCCCCTACCGTATGGCACATACCTATTACAAACAACTAGAGCTAGATACTCCGATGATCAATTTTAACGGCTCCCTTACGCATCTACCTGAGAAAAAATGGTCGGATGAACAATGCTTGACTTTAGATAAAAAATACCTGCTAGATATGGTCGCTAACCGAGACACTATCCAAGCGGACTTTATAGCAGGCGAATACCGCAATAAATTCTTTATTACCGATCCAAATGAGCACGTTGCAGACCCTAAATTATTCGGTATTGAATCTTTCCAACCAGAAAATCAATTCAATCCCGAGCGGGTAACGAGCGACCCAAACTGTATCCTCTTTCAAACGAAAGCGGAAGACAAATATGCTCTGGCAGATGAAATGAATCGGCATTATGACTACAATCTGTCTATCAATACTTGGGGTGGTCCCTTAAATATTCTGGAATGCAACCCCAAAAATGTGACCAAAGCATCAGCTCTGACCTACCTTCTAGATAAACTCAATATGGATCAGAAGGATTTAATTGCCTTTGGAGACGAGCACAACGATACCGACATGCTAGCTCTCGCTGGTCATGGATACGCCATGAAAAATGCTAGCTCCGTCCTTCTCCCTTATGCAGACTCCGTCACAGATTTCACAAATAACGAAGATGGTGTCGCGCGCCAACTCATTCAATTATTTTTATAAAACTAACAGACATGAGTTATCCCCTCATGTCTTTTTCTGCGCCAAATCCTTAATCGGTTAATCAATACCGCCCTTTTTTTCCATTTTTTTATTGTTCAATAGATAAGTTTGTGATATTATTAACATAGTTATTAAAGAAGCGCTTTCAAAAAATGCTAAATCGCTTCTCGTTCACTTAAGGAGGAGCAAAATGAAAGCTGTTGTTGTTAATCCAGAAGGTACTGGTGTTGAAATCGTTGCAAACAAAGACATGCGTCCACTGGAAACAGGGGAAGCTCTTGTTCAAATCGAATACTGTGGTGTCTGCCACACTGACTTGCACGTTGCTCATGGAGACTTCGGTAAAGTTCCAGGCCGTGTTCTTGGACACGAAGGAATCGGTATTGTTAAAGAAGTTGCTCCAGATGTTAAGAGCCTAAAAGTTGGGGATCGTGTCAGTGTCGCATGGTTCTTCGAAGGATGTGGAACTTGTGAATACTGTACAACTGGTCGTGAAACCCTTTGCCGTACTGTAAAAAATGCTGGTTACTCTGTTGATGGAGGAATGGCTGAACAATGTATCGTTACTGCAGATTACGCAGTGAAAGTACCTGACGGATTAGATCCAGCCCAAGCTTCTTCTATTACCTGTGCAGGTGTTACAACTTACAAAGCCATCAAAGAAGCCAAAGCTGAACCAGGACAATGGATCGTTATCTATGGAGCTGGTGGACTAGGAAACTTGGCTGTTCAATATGCTAAGAAAGTCTTCAACGCACATGTCATCGCTGTCGATATCAACAATGATAAACTAGAATTGGCGAAAGAAGTTGGTGCAGACTTTGTCATCAACGGTCGCGAAGTTGATGATGTCCCAGGATTGATCAAAGAAAAAACAAATGGTGGAGCTCACTCTGCTGTCGTAACAGCTGTTTCTAAAGTAGCTTTCAACCAAGCAGTAGATTCTGTTCGTGCAGGTGGCCGCGTGGTCGCAGTTGGTCTTCCTTCTGAAATGATGGACCTCAGCATTGTAAAAACTGTATTAGATGGTATCCAAGTCATTGGTTCTCTTGTAGGAACTCGTAAAGACTTGGAAGAAGCTTTCCAATTTGGAGCAGAAGGCTTGGTAGTCCCTATCGTTCAAAAACGTCCAGTAGAAGATGCTGTCAAAGTCTTTGACGAAATGGAAGCTGGAACCATTCAAGGACGTATGGTACTTGACTTTACAAACTAAACAACTGAACCTACAGGACTAGCCCAACTGGGCTAGTCTTTTTTAGTGCTCTCAATCACTCTATTTTACAATTTATTATATATTTATTTTTTATTTTTGCGGATATAGATCGATTGTTGGAATATTCTTATTGAAATTCAAATCCTATGAAACCTATATATCATTGCTTTCTTCTGCCATCATCAACTAATAAACAAGAGCCATTCAAGAGCATTCTTTTTCTATCTAACGATAATTTAATATAATAAATCAATGTTTTTACATCGAGATTTTGATAGAAAAATTGACTTAAGTGTGGAAACGATTTATAATAAAGTAGCTTAAAGTTTTCTTAAACTGAAAGTCAAACAAATTTTATAAGGAGGAATGTCAATAATGAGTATTGGTATCATTATTGCTAGCCACGGTGAATTTGCAGCTGGAATCCACCAATCCGGCTCGATGATCTTTGGGGATCAAGAGAAAGTTCAAGTGGTTACGTTCATGCCAAGTGAAGGCCCGGATGATCTCTATGCTAAATTCAATGCAGCTGTTGCCGCATTTGATGCAGAAGATGAAGTCTTGGTTTTGGCTGACCTTTGGAGTGGTTCTCCATTTAACCAAGCAAGTCGCGTCATGGGAGAAAATCCAGATCGTAAATTTGCGATCATTACAGGATTAAACCTTCCGATGTTGATTCAAGCTTATACAGAACGTTTGATGGATGCAAATGCCGGCGTTGATAAAGTCGCTGCAAACATCATTAAGGAAGCAAAAGACGGTGTCAAAGCCCTTCCAGAAGAATTGAATCCTGTTGAAGAAGCTAGTACAGCCGCTGCTGCTCCTGTAGCCCAAGCTGCTATTCCAGAAGGAACAGTTATCGGAGATGGAAAACTCAAGATTAACCTTGCCCGCTTAGATACACGTCTTCTTCATGGACAAGTGGCAACTGCTTGGACACCTGATTCAAAAGCCGATCGGATCATTGTTGCTTCAGATTCTGTTGCCAAAGATGAACTCCGTAAGGAATTGATCAAACAAGCGGCACCAAATGGTGTGAAAGCAAACGTTGTCCCAATTCAAAAATTGATCGACGTTGCAAAAGATCCACGTTTTGGAAATACCCATGCTTTGATCTTATTTGAAACACCTCAAGATGCTCTTCGCGCCATCGAAGGTGGTGTTCCGATTAAAACCTTGAACGTTGGTTCAATGGCCCACTCAACTGGTAAAACCATGGTGAACAATGTGTTATCAATGGATAAAGATGATGTGGCTACATTTGAAAAAATGCGTGATCTTGGAGTAGAATTTGACGTCCGTAAAGTGCCAAATGACTCTAAGAAAGATTTGTTTGACTTAATTAACAAAGCTAACGTTCAATAATCGATTACTTACGAAAGGATTTTAAACATGTCTATTATTTCTATGGTATTAGTGGTCGTTGTTGCCTTCTTAGCAGGTCTTGAAGGTATCCTTGACCAATTCCAATTCCACCAACCCCTTGTTGCTTGTACCTTAATCGGTTTGGTAACAGGTAATTTGACTGCTGGCATTATGCTTGGTGGTTCACTTCAATTTATTGCACTTGGCTGGGCAAACATTGGTGCCGCAGTTGCACCCGATGCTGCCCTTGCATCTGTCGCTGCTGCCATCATCATGGTACTTGGGGGAGACTTCAGTACAAAAGGAATCGCTGTCGCTCAAGGTGTCGCTATTCCACTTGCAGTTGCTGGTCTTTTCTTGACCATGATCGTCCGTACCCTTTCCGTTGGTTTGGTTCACACTGCCGACGCTGCTGCTAGAAAAGGGGATATCAAAGGTGTAGAACGCGCTCACTTTGTGGCCCTTCTTCTTCAAGGTCTTCGTATCGCCATTCCTGCAGCCCTCTTGTTGATGATTCCTGCTGAAACTGTCAAAACTGCTCTTGAACAAATGCCAAAATGGCTCTCTGATGGAATGCAAATCGGTGGTGGTATGGTTGTAGCCGTTGGTTATGCCATGGTTATCAACATGATGGCGAGCCGTGAAGTATGGCCATTCTTTGCCATCGGTTTTGCTCTTGCAGCTGTTAGCCAATTGACCTTGATCGCCCTTGGAGCAATTGGTGTTGCCCTTGCCTTGATCTACCTTACTCTTTCTAAGAAAGGTGGCAATGGAGGTGGCGGAGCCGCTACTTCTAACGATCCAATTGGCGACATTCTCGAAGACTATTAAGAAAGGTGTGACACTATCATGACTGAAAAATTACAATTATCTAAATCAGATCGTCAAAAAGTTTGGTGGCGTTCAACCTTCTTGCAAGGTTCTTGGAACTATGAACGGATGCAAAACTTGGGTTGGGCATACTCATTGATCCCAGCTATCAAAAAACTCTACACAAAGAAAGAAGACCAAGCGGCTGCTCTTGAGCGTCACATGGAATTCTTTAACACTCACCCATACGTTGCCGCTCCTATCATCGGGGTAACGCTTGCTCTTGAAGAAGAAAGAGCAAACGGTGCCGCTATTGACGATGCTGCCATCCAAGGGGTTAAAATTGGTATGATGGGTCCTTTGGCGGGTATCGGAGATCCAGTCTTCTGGTTCACTGTCCGTCCAATTCTTGGGGCTCTTGGTGCATCACTTGCTGCGTCTGGTAATATCCTTGGTCCACTCATCTTCTTTATCGCATGGAATGCGATTCGTATGGCCTTCTTGTGGTACACGCAAGAACTTGGCTACAAAGCAGGTTCTGAAATTACCAAAGATATGTCTGGTGGGATCTTGCAAGACATCACTAAAGGGGCTTCTATCCTTGGGATGTTCATCCTCGCTGTCTTGGTAGAACGTTGGGTATCTATTAAATTCGTCTTCAATGTTTCTTCTGTCAAATTAGACGACAAAGCTTATATCCACTGGGATAAACTTCCTGAAGGATACAAGGGTATCCAAGAAGCCTTCGCTCAAGTTGGTTCAGGTCTATCTCAAACACCTGAAAAAGTTACAACTTTCCAACAAAACTTGGATTCATTGATTCCTGGTTTGATGGGATTGCTTCTTACTTTCGCTTGTATGTGGTTGCTTAAGAAGAAAGTATCTCCAATCACTATCATCATCGCCCTCTTTGTAATTGGTGTATTAGCACACGTTGCTGGCTTGATGTAAGCAAAGATCAACTAAAAAGAAGGTTTCGGCCTTCTTTTTATTATGATATAATGGAGTGAACAGCAATACAGGAGGATCTCATGGCTCAATCATTGAATAAAACCGTTGAATTCCATACTACAGGGGTTTCTTACCTTGGAGTGGGGGGAAAGGTTGGTAAAATCCTAGTCGGGAATGCCGCTTTTGAATTTTATGCGGATGCTAATGTTGAAGACTACATCCAAATTCCCTGGCAAGAAATCGAGCGAATCGGAGCCAATGTATCCGGACGTAAAATTAGCCGCCATTTTGAAATCTATACCAGAGAATCAAAATTTCTCTTTGCTTCAAAAGACTCTGGAAAAATTTTAAAGATTGCTCGGGAACATCTGGGAAATGATAAAATTGTCAAATTGCCGACCTTGATCCAAATCATCACGGCTAAAATTAAAAATCTATTTGCAAAATAGGATCTTTTCTTGTATAATAGACGCAAACGGATAAGTAAGTTAAGAGGTTCTTTCAGAAAGTCTGCGGAGGCTGCGAGCAGATAGAAATCTTAATTGAAATTCTACCGTTTCTTTAAAATACAATATCGAATCAAGTGCACACCTGTGAAGTTGGATGGAACCGTGGCTCTGCCACTCCAACACTCTAACAGGTGTGTTTTTTGTTAAAGGAGAAGCTATGTTAGATATTAAACGAATTCGTACAGACTTTGATGTGGTTGCTAAAAAATTGGCAACACGTGGCGTAGATTCAGCTATTTTGAATGAAATGAAAGAAATCGATGCCAAACGTCGAGATATCTTAGTCAAAGTAGAAAATCTCAAAGCAGAGCGTAACACTGTATCTGCTGAAATCGCACAAGCTAAACGCAACAAGGAAAATGCAGATGATAAGATTGCCGCCATGCAAACCCTCTCTGCAGAGGTCAAAGCATTGGATACAGAATTAGCTGAAATCGATGCAAAATTAACTGAATTCACTACTACCCTTCCAAACATCCCTGCTGATAGTGTCCCTGTTGGAGCGGATGAAGATGACAACGTTGAGGTTCGCCGTTGGGGAACACCTCGCGAATTTGGCTTTGAACCAAAAGCTCACTGGGATTTAGGAGAAGACCTTGATATCCTTGACTGGGAACGCGGGGCTAAAGTCACTGGTGCTCGTTTCCTCTTCTACAAAGGACTTGGAGCTCGCTTAGAACGCGCTATCTACAACTTCATGTTGGACGAACATGGCAAGGAAGGCTACACTGAAGTCATCCCTCCTTACATGGTCAACCATGATTCTATGTTTGGTACTGGTCAGTATCCAAAATTCAAGGAAGATACTTTTGAACTTAGCGATACCAATTATGTCCTCATTCCAACTGCTGAAGTTCCTTTGACGAACTACTACCGCGATGAAATTCTTGATGGAAAAGACCTTCCAATCTACTTCACCGCTATGAGTCCATCATTCCGTTCAGAAGCTGGTTCAGCTGGTCGTGATACTCGTGGATTGATCCGTTTGCACCAATTCCATAAGGTTGAAATGGTGAAATTTGCTAAACCAGAAGAATCATATGATGAATTGGAAAAAATGGTTGTCAATGCTGAAAATATCCTTCAAAAACTGAACCTTCCATACCGTGTAGTAGCTCTCTCAACAGGAGACATGGGCTTCTCAGCTGCTAAGACTTATGACTTGGAAGTATGGATTCCAGCACAAAATACCTACCGTGAAATCTCAAGCTGTTCCAATACAGAAGATTTCCAAGCTCGTCGTGCGCAAATCCGCTACCGTGACGAAGCAGATGGTAAAGTCAAACTTCTTCACACTTTGAATGGTTCTGGATTGGCTGTTGGACGTACTGTCGCTGCTATTCTTGAAAACTATCAAAACGAAGATGGTTCTGTAACCATTCCAGAAGTCCTTCGCCCATACATGGGGGGCGCAGAAGTCATCACACCAAAATAAAGTTTAAAAAAACTGAGTCTTGCAAATTGCAAGCTCAGTTTTTTAATATTTACGAAAAAGTTGGTAGCGTTGCTCCAGAAGATCTTCGAGAGGTAAGGTTTGTAAAACCTTTAACTCTTCCTGTAATTCCTTCTTCACTTGAGCCAGTAGTTCTCCATTCGAAAATCCATGCTCGGGAATCACCTTATCGACAATGTCCATATTTAACAATTCGTGAGAAGTAATCTTCATCAACTCTGCTGCTTCCATTGCACGGCTTCCATCTTTCCAAAGAATAGAGGCAAAACCTTCTGGACTCAAGACCGCATAGATGGAATTTTCAAGCATCCAGACCTTATCTGCCACAGCAAGAGCCAAGGCACCACCAGAGCCACCTTCTCCGATGATAATCGCGATAATTGGAACTTTTAGATCACTCATTTCCATGAGGTTGCGGGCAATGGCTTCCCCTTGTCCTCGTTCTTCAGCACCAACACCAGGATAAGCACCCGCTGTATTGATAAAGGTCACAACTGGACGACCAAATTTCTCCGCTTGCTTCATGAGGCGCAAAGCTTTTCGATAGCCTTCTGGATGTGGTTGCCCAAAATTACGTTTTAGATTATCCTGAAGATTTTTTCCTTTTTGGATCCCAACGACTGTAACCGTTTGATCGCCTAATCGTCCAATCCCACCAATCACCGCACCATCATCACGGAAGTTTCGATCTCCATGTAATTCGATAAAATCATCAAAAATTCCTTGAGCAAAATCAAGCGCAGTCAATCTTCCTTGGTCACGTGCCTCTTTAATAATCTGTGTTATTTTACTCATGTTTACCTCCATGAAGGGCCAATAATTGTCCAACTGTTGCTCGGATTTGGCTTCTCTCCACGATCAAGTCTACAAATCCATGTTCTTGTAGAAATTCTGCTTTTTGGAAATCATCTGGCAATTTTTCACGCACAGTTGATTCGATCACGCGCCGACCTGCAAACCCGACCAAGGCCTGACTCTCTGCCATGATAATATCACCTTCCATAGCAAATGAGGCTGTCACCCCACCAGTTGTCGGATCTGTCAATACTGTCAAATAGAATAATTTTTCTTTAGAATGACGTTGAACAGCCGCAGAAATTTTCGCCATTTGCATCAAACTCACGATTCCTTCTTGCATCCGAGCGCCACCGGAAGCGGTAAAGAGAACAACTGGCAATTTTTCTTTTGTCGCAAATTCAAATAAACGAGTAATTTTTTCGCCTACCACAGAACCCATTGAAGCCATGATAAAGTTGGAATCCATGATCCCAAGCGCAACTTTTTGCCCTTTAATCAAGGCAGTGCCAGTTAGGACAGCTTCATCCAGTCCTGTCATTTCCCGCACTGCTGCTAGTTTCTTCTTATAATTGGGGAAATTCAAAGGGTCAGTCGTTTCGATTCCTGTAAACATTTCTTCAAAGCTAGCTGGATCCACTGTCAGCGCCAAGCGTTCTTTAGCAGAAATACGGAAGGTATAGCCACAATTCGGGCATACCCGCTCACTACCTAAATCCTTTTGGTAAATGGTATGTTTACAACCTGGGCATTGTGAAAATAGTTCATCAGGAACTTCAGGTTTTGGCTGAGGCTCCTTCCAGGCTGACCTATTCGGATTGATCCGAATATATTTATCTTTTTTAGAAAATAATGCCATTACTTACTCCTTATAATATGCTACAGTATCTGCAGCATTACTATAAAAGCCTGAAACTGTGAAGATGATGTTCATACTTCCCTCACAAGTCCAGGCTTTTTCATCATTCCTTATTATAATTTGGAAGGAATTGTTCCATCAAAAATGCAGTGTCATAATCACCAGCGATCACATGTGAATCTGAAATCAAATCCAACTGGAAACTGCTATTGGTTGTGACACCATCGATTTCCAACTCATAAAGAGCACGCTGCATTTTCATCAGTGCATCAAAGCGATTTTCACCATGGACAATGATCTTGGCAATCATACTATCATAGTATGGCGGAATCGTATAACCAGGATACACAGCAGAATCCACACGCAAGCCAACCCCACCACTTGGAAGATAGAGATTAGTGATCTTACCTGGGCTTGGTGCAAAGTTGAAGGAAGGATTTTCCGCATTGATCCGGCATTCAATCGCATGGCCTTTAATGACAATATCCTCTTGAGTAACGGATAATTCTTGGCCAGCTGCGATTTTAATCTGTTCCTTAACGATATCAACTCCTGTTACAAATTCTGTGACAGGATGCTCCACTTGCACACGGGTATTCATTTCCATAAAGTAGAACTCACCCTTGCCTTCATCATACAAGAATTCAATCGTTCCAGCATTCTCATACCCAACTGATTCAGCAGCCCGAACAGCAGCAGAACCAATTTGATTACGAAGCGTTTTTCCGATAGCAATCGAAGGGGATTCTTCTAGAACTTTTTGGTTATTTCGTTGAAGAGAACAATCGCGTTCACCTAAGTGAATAACATGTCCATGCTGATCCGCTAAAATCTGTACTTCAATGTGGCGTGCCGGATAAATCACCCGTTCCATATACATGGCACCATTTCCAAAAGCAGCTTGAGCTTCTGAGGAAGCAGATTCAAAAGCAGCAACCAAATCTTCTGGTTTTTCAACCTTCCGAATTCCCTTGCCACCGCCTCCTGCAGATGCTTTCAACATCACAGGGTAACCAATACGCTCTGCAATCTCGAGGGCTTCTTCAGCAGTATACACTTCACCATCTGATCCAGGAATAACAGGTACTCCTGCTTTGATCATCTGTTTACGAGCATTAATCTTATCCCCCATCAAATCCATGACTTTAGCAGAAGGACCAATAAATTTAATGCCCACTTCCTCACACATGGTCGCAAATTTTGAGTTTTCACTTAAAAATCCAAAACCAGGATGGATAGCTTCTGCTCCTGTTAGAACAGCTGCAGACAAGACAGCACTCATATTCAAATAAGACTCTGTTGATTTAGCAGGTCCAATACAGACTGCTTCATCCGCTAGTAAGGTATGCAAGGCTTCTTTATCAGCAGTAGAATACACTGCAACCGTCTCGATGCCAAGTTCACGAGCCGCACGAATAATACGAACTGCAATCTCACCACGATTGGCGATTAAGATCTTACGAAACATAGATAGGCCTTTCTTAATTTCCAATTGCAAACGTAAGCGTTCCTGAAGCTGCAAGCTTACCGTCTACTTCTGCTTTCGCTTCAACAACAGCAATTGTTCCACGACGTTTGACAAAAGTAGCTGTCATCACCAGTTGATCTCCTGGAACGACTTGTTTTTTAAACTTCACCTTGTCCATCCCTGCATAAAAGACTAATTTTCCTTTATTTTCAGGTTTTGACAACTCTAGTACACCTGCTGTTTGTGCCAAAGCTTCCATGATGAGAACACCTGGCATAACAGGATATTGTGGAAAATGTCCATTAAAAAATGGTTCATTAATTGTCACGTTCTTAATGGCAACAATCGTATCTTCGCTTGTTTCCAATACGCGATCCACCAAAAGCATTGGGTAACGATGCGGCAAAGCCTCACGAATAGCATTAATATCAATTGTCATTTGATTCGAACCAATCCTTTTCCAAATTCAACCATTTCTTCATTCGTTACCAAAATTTCAGTGACTACCCCATCTTTAGGTGCTGGGACTTCATTCATCACTTTCATGGCTTCGATAATCAAGAGTGTTTGACCCTTAGTAACTTTGTCTCCTACAGATACAAAGGCTGATTTATCCGGTGCTGGCGACAAGTAAGCCACCCCAACCAATGGACTTTCAACCACATCACCTTCTGCAGCCTGAGCTGGAGCAGCAACTGGTTCAGCCGCTACAGCTGGAGTTGCTGGGGCTTCAACAACAGGGGCTACTACAGGAGTTTGAGGAGTTGCTACCACTTCAACTGCAGGAGCAACCGGTGTAGCCGCAACTGAACTCGTTTGGTTTTTACTCAAATTCAATTCTTCGCCATTATTTTTATATGAGAATTCACGCAAAGTTGACGCATCAAATTGAGCCAACAAATCTTTGATTTCAGAAATATTCATGAATTAACCCTCCCAACGTTTAAAGGCCAGAACAGCATTGTGTCCTCCAAAACCAAAGGTATTTGAGATAGCATACTGAATATCCGCTTCTTGACCTTCACCATAAACAACGTTTGCTTCGATATAGTCAGACAATTCTTTGGTACCAGCAGTTTTTGGTACAAAGCTGTGACGAATCGCTTCGATGGTAGCAATCGCTTCAACCGCACCAGCAGCACCAAGCAAGTGTCCTGTAAATGATTTAGTAGATGATACAGGAACTTCTTTACCAAGTACAGAAACGATAGCTCCACTTTCACCTTTCTCATTGGCAGGTGTAGAGGTACCATGCGCATTGACATAATCGACATCTTCAGGTTTGATACCAGCTTCATTGATCGCTAATTTAATCGCTTTAGCCGCACCTGAACCATCTGGTGTTGGTGTTGTCATGTGGTAGGCATCACAGTTTGAACCGTAACCAACAATCTCAGCTAAAATATTAGCACCACGTTTTTGGGCATGTTCCAAACTTTCGATGACAAGAACCCCTGCACCTTCCCCCATCACAAAACCATTGCGGTCTTTGTCAAATGGAATAGATGAGCGTTCTGGGTCTTCCGTTGTTGAAAGGGCCGTAAGGGCATTGAAACCACCGATACCAATCTTAGTAATCGAAGCTTCAGCACCACCTGCCAAAACAACATCATGCATACCAAATTTAATTTCACGGAAAGCTTCACCAATTGCATCATTGGCAGAAGCACAAGCTGTTGTCACGGATTTACATACCCCTTGAGCCCCAATCTTAAGTGCGATGTTTCCAGCCCCCATGTTTGAAAGAGCTTTTGGAATAAACATTGGTTGGATTCTCTTCATCCCACGTTCATGCATCCGGATAATTTGATCTTCCAATTCTTGCAAACCACCGATACCAGATGATACAATCACACCTACACGATCGCGGTCTTCTTCTTCCATGTTCAAGCCTGAATTTTCAATAGCTTCCATCGCAGCATAGATTGCATACAATGAGTAAGTATCCATACGATTTTGATCTTTTTTTACAAAATATTTATCGAATGGGAAATCTTGAATTTCACCAGCATTAAAGACTGGAATTTCAGAAGCATCAAATTTCGTAATGGGCTTGATTCCAATTTTTCCTTCATGAAGGCTATTCCAGAACTCCTCTGGTGTATTTCCGATTGGTGAGGTTACACCGTAACCTGTAACAACAACACGATTTGTAGACATATATATTCTCCTTTTGTCGGATGGATATTTAAGTAAGTGATTTTCGATCAGTGAGCATTCATTATTGCATAGTCATTCCGCCATCAATGGCAATTGTTTGACCAGTTAAATATTCTTGACCTGCTAAGAAAGCCGCAACTTCTGCCACTTCTTCAGCTTGACCAATTCGTTTCATTGGCACTTGAGCTAGCATGGCATCTTTCATTTTCTCTGGAATAGCATCAGTCATATCTGATTCAATGAAACCAGGTGCAATGGCATTCACACGAACGCCACGAGCCGCAACTTCACGCGCTACTGATTTAGTGAAACCAATCAAACCAGCTTTTGAAGCCGCATAGTTTGCTTGACCGATATTCCCCATTAGACCAACAACAGAGGACATGTTGATAATGGCCCCTTGACGAGCTTTAGACATCGGTTTTAAGACAGCTTGAGTCATATTAAAGGCACCTGTCAAGTTGATTTTCAAGACCCGTTCAAAATCTTCTTCAGTCATTTTCAACATCAACTTGTCGTTTGTGATGCCAGCGTTATTGACCAAAACATCAACACTTCCAAGCTTTTCAATTGCTTCAGCTACCATACGTTGCGCATCTTCGCCATTAGAAATATCCCCAGAAATACCAACAACAGTCACACCATAGTCAGCAAACTGCGCAAACAAGTCCTCAGAAATTTCAGAACGTCCATTTAGGACAACATTAGCACCGAGACTCGCAAATTTATGAGCCACAGCCAATCCAATTCCGCGTGTTGAACCTGTTACAAAAACATTTTTATTTTTAAGTTCCATCTTTACCTCGTTTTAAGCATTCAGAAGTGCATCTAGACTAGCCTGATCTTCGACGTTATGAGTTGGAAGAGTTTTATCAATTTTCTTCAAGAATCCTGACAAGACTTTTCCAGGTCCAATTTCGATGACCTCATCTACACCAAATTCTTGAATCGTAGCAATTGAATCATAGAAACGAACCGGTTCTTTTACTTGACGGGCCAAAAGTGCTTTCACATCTTCTGACTTCATGATAGTAGCTTCTGTATTCCCAACTAAAGGAAGATCAAAATCATTAAATGATACTTTTTCTAGTTCAGCCGCCAATTTTTGACTAGCAGATTCCAGTAAGGCTGTGTGGAATGGACCTGACACATTCAAAGGGATCAAGCGTTTGGCACCTGCTTCCTGCAATAGTTCCACAGCATAGTCCACAGCCGCAACCTCACCACCAATCACAATTTGTGCTGGCGTATTGTAGTTAGCTGGTGTTACTACACCCTTTTCGGATGCTTGTTGACAAATCTCCTCGATCAAACTTGGGTCTGTATTCATAACAGCAACCATTTTCCCACTTCCAGCGGGAGCTGCCGTTTCCATGAATTCACCTCGTTTCGCAACCAAAGCTACTGCATCTTCAAACGAAAGAGCTCCAGCCGCAACCAGGGCAGAATATTCCCCCAAAGAGAGACCGGCAACAATATCAGGAGTGATACCATTTTCTACTAAGAGACGATAAATGGCTACTGACGTTGTCAAAATAGCTGGTTGAGTATAGCGTGTCTGATTCAGTTTTTCTTCGTTAGAATCAATCAATTCACGCAAATCATAGCCTAGAATACGACTAGCCGTATCAAATGTCTCTTTAACAACGGGATAAGCCGCATACAAATCGCTCGCCATGCCCAATTTCTGAGCCCCTTGACCAGCAAATAAGAACGCACGTTTTGTCACTATCCTAATCCTTTCGACGTTTTTAGACGTTTACATCTGCCCAACGAGCAGCTTCTTCTTTAATCACCTTGGCAGCACCTGTGTAAAGGTCTTCCAAGATTTCTGCACATGTTTCTTCTTTACGAACAAGACCTGCAATTTGTCCAGCCATAACTGAACCATATTCCACATCTCCATCAACAACAGCGTTACGAAGGGCACCTGCACCAAGCTCTTCAATTTCCTCTTGAGTCTTCTTACCAGCCAAGAAATCTTTTTCAGCTTGGTTATATTCTGTAGCCAATTTATTCTTAATCGCACGAACTGGGTGTCCAACAACTGAGGCTGAAATAACAGTATCAATATCTTTAGCCTTCAAAATCTTATCTTTGAAGTTTTGGTGTGCATTAGATTCCTTAGCAACAGCGAAACGAGTACCAACCTGAACAGCTTCTGCTCCAAGCATAAGAACAGCAGCCATACCACGTCCATCTGCAACACCACCAGCACCAATAACTGGGATAGATACCGCATCCGCAACCTGGCGAACAAGTGCCATGGTTGTCAATTTACCAATGTGACCACCAGCTTCCATACCTTCTGCGACAACAGCATCAGCTCCAAGTTTTTCCATACGTTTAGCAAGTGCTACCGATGGAATAACTGGGATTACTGTAATTCCAGCTTCGTGGAAACGCTCCATATATTTACCTGGGTTTCCGGCACCTGTTGTAACAACCTTAACACCCTCTTCGATAACGAGGTCGACGATGTCATCTGCAAATGGTGACAAAAGCATGATATTAACACCGAATGGTTTGTCAGTGATTTGTTTTACTCTATCAATATTAGCTTTTACCACTTCTTTAGGGGCATTACCACCACCAATAATTCCGAGTCCACCAGCATTTGAAACGGCTCCAGCCAAGTCTCCATCAGCAACCCAGGCCATACCACCTTGGAAGATTGGATATTTAATATTCAATAGTTCAGTAATTCGTGTTTGCATTATACCTACCTCTTTTTTCGCTTAAGTAATAGTTTGAGTTTAAAAGATTGTTTCTTTGAGCCTCAAACTATTACCTAAACAAGAGAGAATATCTTTCGATACTCTCATCTATCATTATTTTGTTTTTTCTTCTACGTAAGCGACAAGGTCACCAACTGTAGACAATCCTTCTTCAGTTTCGATTTGGATGTCAAAAGCATCTTCAATTTCAGAGATAACTTGGAACAAATCCAATGAATCTGCTTCTAAATCTTCGAATGTAGATTCAAGAGTTACTTCTGATGGTTCTTTACCAAGTTCTTCAACGATAATTTCTTGTACTTTTTCAAATACTGCCATGATAGGCCTCCTTAAAAAATAATATATAAATTTTTAAAATGTGTTTCCACATGTTTAACTAGATTGTAACAAGAAGTGTGCCCCATGTCAAACCTCCACCGAATCCTGTCAGAAGAATTTTTTGACTTCCATCCATCTTGATTCGATGATTCTCGACACACTCCGATAATAGAATGGGGATACTAGCAGCACTAGTGTTCCCATATTCCATCATATTTGCTGGGATTTTCTCTCTAGAGACACCCAGTTTTTTTGACATCTTATCTAACATTCGGTCATTCGCCTGGTGTAACAGAAAATAGTCAATCTCTTCTGCTTCCATAGAGGCGTCTGCTATAATTTTTTGAATACTTTTCGTGACATCACGAATGACAAAATCAAAAACTGCCCGTCCGTCCATTGTCAGATATCTTCGATCAGAAACGTCATCTGAATAAGGGGAAGACAGACCCAAATAGCAAGACTCAAGACTAGCACCTCGGCTACCATCCGTAAAAAGATTCTCAGCCAAAAACGAATTTTGATCGCTCGCTTCAAGCAAGACACCACCAGCTCCATCTCCAAAAAGGACTGAAGTGGAACGGTCTGACCAGTCTAATACTTTTGAAAGCGTCTCACTACCGATCACAATTCCTCGCCGATACATTCCTGAAGAAATGTATTTTTCAGCAGTGGCTAATGCAAATACAAATCCGCTACATGCTGCAGTCAGATCAAATGCAAAAGCTCGAGAAGCTCCAATATTAGCTTGTACTCGGGCTGCAGTTGATGGCATTAAGCTGTCTGGAGTAATCGTAGCAACAACGATGAAATCAATTTCCTCAGCATCTAAGTTTGCTTTTGCTAATAATCTTTGTGCAACAATTGTTGCTAGATCACTTGTCGTCTCATCTTTTGAAATGTGACGCCGAAGGATACCTGTCCGACTACTGATCCATTCATCACTTGTATCCATGATCTCAGCCAAATCATCATTTGATACGACTTGGTCAGGTGCATAATGAGCAACTTGACTAATTTTAGCAAAGACCATTATTTAATTTCCTCCAAGAAACGATACAGATTTTGCAATCCTTTTTGCATCACTTTCTTCTCTTCGGGACTCATATCTCCAATAATCTGGTTGACCATCCGTTTATGGAATTGCTGATGAAGACGATAAAGTAGACGACCGTTCTTCGTTAAACTCAAGTGTACAACCCGGCGATCAACTTCCGATCTTCTTCTTTCGATATACCCTTTGCGCTCAAGATTATTCAAACTTGTCGTGACAGTCCCCAAAGTCACCATCAACTCCCGTGAAATATCACTCGGGGTTGCATTCGGTGTCGAACCAATCACATCGATCGTATGCATTTCTTTAATAGAAACATCTTTGAATCGACTTGCTCTTAGGCTCGACTCCTCAATAACCAAAACATTATTAAAGATGGATGTTAAATAGTCGTTAACTAATTGGTAATTCAAAACTCCACCTCCTAATTTTACTTTGATAGTCAAATTTTATCAAAAATGAAAATAATTTGCAAGCATTTTTTCACAAAACATAGAAAAATTACAAATTTATTTTCCTTTAAATTGTGGCCGACGTTTCTCAGAGTAGGCAATAACACCCTCCTTGAAATCTTCTGTAAATGCTAGTTTCTTTTGCAAATCCAATTCAAGACCCGCATATTTGTCCCATTCTTTCAAGAATGCTTCCCAAACCATTTCTTTCATGGCAGCATAAGAATTTGAAGATCCTCTTCTTAATTTTTTAAGCAATTGCTCAACGGTTTTATCGAGTTTTTCAGATTCACAAACACGATAAGCTAGGCCATAATCAAATGCTTTTTCAGCAGTCAAGGCTTCACCCGTCATTACTAAATGAGTAGCCCGAGACATGCCAATGGCTTTTCCTAACAAGAATAACCCACCCGCATCTGGTGCTAAACCAACCCCAACAAAGGCTTGGATAAATTTAGTACGATCACTAATAATACAAAAATCAACAGCTACTGCAATGTTAGCAGCTGCTCCAGCAACCGCTCCATCTGCCACCATAATAACCGGTTTTGGCAATTGCTTGATTTTCTTTGAAATCGTATTAACTAATTCGGCAATTAAAACAAGAGACTCGATGTCATCCGCATCGACTGCGCGTTTCATTTCGCTCAAATCTCCACCAACTGAAAAGATTTTCCCTTCTGCTGATAGAATAATGAATTTTACTTCCTCATTTTTTTCTGCATCTTCCAGGGCAGCTAAAATTTCCTGACACATTGGAATGTTAAAACCATTGGATACTTCAGGACGATTTAAAGAGATTGTCGCGAGGTCGTTTTCGACAGAATACAAAATTGTTTCAAACATCACAGACTCCTTTTGTTTAAATATAAAATATTTTGATATTAAAACTTTTGAATTATAACATATCATACCACAAAAAAGTAAAATAGTAAAATATATCTATAAGATGTAACAAAATTGTAAAATTTGAATAATTACAATTTCTCTCCTCTACAGAATCAATTATTTTATGCCCTATCTGTAAATACATTGTATCAATAACTGAACTTTGGTATAATGTATTAATGAAACTATTAAGGAGAAAATATGAAAGTAACTAAATTCGGTGGAAGTTCTCTAGCATCAGCTTCTCAATTAAAAAAAGTACTTGATATCATTAAAGATGATCCAGAAAGAAGATTTGTAGTTGTATCAGCTCCAGGAAAACGCAACGCTGAAGACACAAAAGTAACAGATGCTCTGATCCGGTATTATAAAGAATTTACTTCAGATAAGGATGTCACACAAACACAACAGTGGATTATTGAACGTTATCGTGCCATTACAGAAGAATTGGGTCTCAAAGATTCTATTATTCAGGAAATTGCTGAAGATATCTATGATCTGACAAATTTGCCTAAAAAAGGAAATCCATTTACATACGATGCATTCTTAGCAGCAGGTGAAAATAACAATGCTAAACTCATTGCTGCCTATTTCAATCAGAATGGATTAGAAGCAAGATATATCCATCCAAAAGAGGCAGGAATCACGGTCACTGCAGAACCTTCTAACGCTCGTATTTTACCATCTAGTTACGATAAAATTGAAGAACTAAAAGATTCAAGTGAAGTGATTGTCATTCCAGGATTCTTTGGTGTTACCCAAGATGGGGATATTTGTACATTTTCTCGTGGTGGATCCGACATTACAGGATCGATCATTGCAGCAGGTGTAAAAGCAGACTTATACGAAAACTTTACAGACGTAAATGGTATTTTTGCAGCACATCCAGGTATCATTAAACACCCACATTCTATTCCTGAATTAACTTACAAAGAGATGCGTGAATTAGCCTATGCTGGCTTTTCAGTTTTACATGATGAAGCTCTTGTGCCAGCCTACAGAGGTAAAATTCCATTAGTCATTAAAAATACAAACAATCCGGACCACCCAGGGACCCGAATTGTTTTGGAACATTCAAATGATCATGTAACTGTCGTAGGAATCGCTGGAGATTCAGGGTTTGTAAGTATCAATATGACCAAATACCTCATGAACCGTGAAGTTGGGTTTGGTCGAAAAGTTTTACAAGTACTAGAAGATCTTAATATTAGTTGGGAACATATGCCAACTGGTATCGACGACCTGTCCATTATCTTACGTTCACGTGAGCTTACTCCAATTAAAGAACAAGAAATTTTAAAACAATTAACGCAAAAGCTAGAAGTAGACACCGCCGAAATCGAACACGATCTTTCAATCATTATGATCGTCGGTGAAAAAATGAAAAGTCAAGTAGGGGTTACCGCAACTGCAGCTAAAGCACTATCAGAAAACGAAGTGAATATTCAAATGATCTCACAAGGTTCTAGTGAAGTCTCTATTATGTTCGTTGTAAGTAAGGATCAAGAAGAAAAAGCTATTAAAGCTTTATATCAAGCATTCTTTCCAAATAACTAGTTAACTAAAGGCTCCGTATAAAAACGGAGCCTTTAGTTTTATAAGATAAAAATAAAAAGATCAATAAAAATTGATCTTCACTTTCTTATGTACTCCGCCAGTAGGACTCGAACCTACGACATCATGATTAACAGTCATGCGCTACTACCAACTGAGCTATGGCGGAATAA